>JAEEIJ010000080.1 GCA_016281315.1 Bacteroidales bacterium | reverse complement strand
GCGGCCGCCCTGCGCATCTCGCACGTGCACCTGGACGACGGTTTCGTGGACGTCATCGGCAAAGGCGACAAACAGCGCCTGGTTCCGCTGGGTGAAATGGCGGCCGATGCCATCCGCGCCTACCTCCCCACACGTCCGGACCCCGCGGCCCGCGCCTATGAGGATTATCTGTTTCTGAACCGCTTCGGGAAGCCTCTCAGCCGTATTTCCATCTTCAACCTGGTAAAGGAGCAGGCCCTATTGGCCGGCATCCGCAAGGAAATCTCTCCTCACAGTCTCCGTCACTCCTTCGCCACGCACCTCATCGAAAACGGGGCGGACTTAAGGATCGTTCAGGAAATGCTGGGGCACGAGAGTATTCTCACGACCGAGATTTACACTCACATCGACACCTCCACCTGGCACAAGGCCGTACTGGAGCATCATCCGCGGCGCTGAGACCTACCTCCCGCAAAGACCTTTGAACGGGCACCATTCGCAGGTTTTCACCTCTTCAGTACGGGTCCAGGGGACGGAAGTATCCGTGATTTCCGCCAAAAGATTCTGCAGTCCCTCGCCGGCCAGACGGCTGAACTCCCCGCTTTCGGGACTTTCCGGCGCACCCTTTCCATAGAGGTGCGAGATGCTGTAGACGGCATTGACCAGGGGCTCTTTGATCCCCAGGTCCTTCCGGGCCAATTCATCGTAGAGAAACAGTTGGAGGGCGATTTTGGGACGGCCCTCGTTCCTGGGGCCGAAGAGTTTTTCCGCCACGGAGGCGGCGCTTTCGTCCGTTATGACGAGTTCCGCGTCTTCCACCTTGCCGGTTTTGTAGTCGACGATGCGCACCTGACCGGGTTTGTAGGCGTCGATGCGGTCGATGAACCCCTTGAACCGAAAGCCGTTCCATTCCATCCGGACGCGTTTTTCCAGGCCGATGATACGGAACGCGTCCTGCCCGGCGGCTTCCAGCAGGGAGGCGTCGTGTGCGAGCGTCCGCAGGACATAGTCCAGGATCACACCCTCCAGCACCAGGTTCCGGCCCGTTACTTCGATGCTGTGCATCTGGGCGAGGACCTCCTCGCGGACCATCTTTCGAAGGAGGGCCTTGTCCTTCTTCCAGGCTTCAAGCTCGGCCCGCTTTACCAGGGCTTTCCCGCCATAGAGGCGCTGCATCACCTTGTGGAAGGCGTCCCCCAGCATACCGGAATCCAGCGATTCGGCCACGTCATCCTCTTCTTTCAGTCCCTCCACCGTCTGGTAATAGAACTTGGCCGGGCAGGCGAGGTAACTCTGCAGGCTGGTGGCCGAGAGTTCCTTCTCCCGCACCGCTGCCACGTGCGCGTCCGTCTTCACGAGGGGGCCGGCCGGCTGAACCGGCAGGAGGGAGGTGGTCGCCACCCGGCGCGACAGACGGACTTTGTCGGCGAAAAGGTACTCCAACTGCTTGATGTAACGGCTTTCTTCGCCGTTCTTGAGGCCTTCCGTGCGGCTGTCGTAGAGGAGCCACACCTTCTGAGGCCGCTGGATCATCCGGTAGAAATAGTAGGCCCAGACGGCGTCCTGGTACTCAAATGTAGGGAGTCCGAACGCCTTCCGGAGTTCCGGCGGGATGAACGAGGCGCTGGCACTGCGGCGCGGGAACATCCCTTCGTTGGCGCTTAAGATTATCAGGTTGCGGAAATCCAGGGCACGGGTTTCCAGCGGGCCCATCACCTGCAGCCCTTGCAGCGGCTCGCCGCGGAACGGGACGGAAATCCCTTCCAGGCTGCGCTCCAGCAGACGCAGGTGCGTGGCGGGCAGCACCTCCAGGTCCGTATCCTGCAGCAGGGTGAGTTGCGTGTGGCAGCGTTTGGCGAAATCCAGCTCCAGGAGCATTTCGCCGGCGGCCGAAAGATGCGCGCCCACATAGGAGATCAGATCCAGCAGGTACGTCTCCATCCGGTGGTTGGCGGCTGCCGATGTGGCGGCGGGCTCGGTGACGACCGCCTGGAAAATGAGCCTCAGGATCGGCCCGCCCTGCAGGTCCTGCAGGGGAATGTAGTATTTGGCATCGGCCTTTACCTTGCGGATGGCGGCGGCATCTTCTTCCGTCGCGAGTTTCTTCACGAGACCCGAGGAAAAGACCTCCCGTACGGGCCGATGATAGAAGTACCACACATCGCCTTTCTTCCGCAGTTTCAGCTGCAGCTGCCCGACGGCTTTGACGAGCGCGTAAACGGCGCTGGAGGCCATCGGAAGGCCCATCGTCACGTTCACGCTCTCCTGCTCCGGCGGAAGGGCGTTCAGCAGCGGCAGCAGGAGACTCTCGTCCGGCAGCACGAAGGCCGTTTCCACGGGATCCCCGCCGCATTCGGAGAGGATCTGCGGGGCCAGCTTGGCCTGTCCTACGGAGGAAGGGACGCTGATGACGGTGATTTCGGGTTTTTCGGATTCCGGTTCAAGCGGGAACGCCTGCGGGAATTCCTCCACATTGTCCTTCATAAAGAAGGAGGACTTGTTCTTCCTGTCCCGGATGGCCTCGCTCACATAGTCCCAGACGAATTCCCCCAGCTTCGCATCGCGGATGCGCTTCAGAAGCAGGTGTTCGCATTCGTTGAGGGCATTCAGGCCGATGAAAACGAATTTCTCCGTCTCCGGGAAAGCGGCCTTCAGGATATCGGCCACGGATGCTCCCGCCTCCAGGCGTTCCGCCAGGCTACGGTACATTTTCCCTTCGTAGGCCATTCCCTTGGCGTCCAGGACTGCGTTATAGTCCAGGTAGATGGAATACAGCAGGTTCCACAGCCCCAGGAAACGGGTTTTCACCACGCTCGGCTTCCCGCCCTGGAAATGCTTCAGGAATTGCTCGATGGCCGCCTGCTGGTTCTCCGTGAGATAACTCATATTGTCCTGGATGGCCTTGAGGTCCTGCACGTTCTGCATCAGGCCTTTGGCATCTGCCAGGAATTTGTCCACGTCGTCGAAATCCGAGAGCATCGCATCCCCCCAGAAGATGAACTCGTCCAGCGGTTCCGCCTGCGGATTCCGTTTCTTATAGACTTCGTAGAGTTCCAGCAGCAGGGGCAGTTTGTCCGATACTGCCACGCCCGAAAGCCGGGCGAAAAAGTCGCTCACCGTATAGAGCGGCGGTAACAGGAGTGGAACGCCGTCGCCGCTTTCCCGCACCTGGTCTCCCAGGTATTTCCTGAAGAAAACCAGGGACCTGCGGTTGGGGAAAACGAAACAGGTTTTTTCTATGTCGGGGCCTGTGAAATAGTGGGCGGCCGCCTGCCGGAGGAAGGGTGTCATAATTTGTGTTAAAGATAGTGAATTTCCGCGAAATAATCCGTATATTTGTCAAACACGTAAAAGAATACTTGTTATGAAAAAGAAATTCAGATGTCTCGTCTGCGGTTATGTCTATGAAGGGGAAAATCCCCCCGCAGAATGCCCCGTTTGCCACGTAAAGGCAGATAAATTCGTGGAAGTGAAAGAGTCGGCCGATGGTCCCCAGTGGGCCTGCGAGCACGAACTGGGCGTGGCCAAAGGCTGCGATCCGGAAGTATGGAAAGGCCTGCAGGAGCACTTCACCGGCGAATGCTCGGAGGTGGGGATGTACCTGGCGATGAGCCGCCAGGCAGAGCGCGAGGGCTATCCGGAAGTGGCCGACGCCTTCAAGCGTTACGCCTTCGAAGAAGCCGACCATGCCGCCCGTATCGCCGAACTCCTGGGCGAAGTGGTGTGGGACACCAAGACCAACCTCAAGAAGCGTTATGAGGCCGAGGCAGGCGCCTGCGAAGGGAAACTGGCCATCGCCAAGCGCGCCAAGGAACTGGGCTACGACGCCATCCACGACACCATCCACGAAATGGCCCGCGACGAAGCCCGCCACGGCGCCGGTTTCCTGGGGCTGTACAAGCGGTTTTTCAAATGAAATTGACCCCCCTGAAGTTCCTGCCGGATGCGGCTGAAATGCCGTGGGGCCGTTTGGAATACAAGCTGGCGGATCTTGGCGTCATAGACTCCGTGGCCTGCGAGGGGTGGCTGAAGGGGAATACCCTCTCCGACATTATGCAGACCTATCTGGAACGCGTGGTGGGGGAGACTTCCTTCGAGTGGTACGGGACGCAGTTCCCGGTGCTGGTGAAGCGGCTGGAAGTGGAAGGCCGCACCTCACTGCACGTGACGGCCGACGACGAGGTGGCCGAACAACGCTACGACGCCTTCGGCAAGACCGCCCTCTGGTATGTGGAAAAAGCCGGGGCCGATGCGATGTTGTACCTGGGCTTCAGGAAGCCCGTCACGGCGGCGGAGTTTTATAAGGCCTGCGAGGACGGCAGCGTGGAGAAACTCCTGCACGGCGTGAAGCCCAAGGCCGGGGAGTGGTATCTCATTACCCCGGGCCTGGTTCACGCGGCAAAGGACGTCACGCTCCTGGAAATCGCCGAATGCTCCGAACTCTGGTTCCGTCTCTGGGACTGGGGAAGCCGGGAGCGGGAAATGCATCTGGAGGAGGCGTTCGACGTCATTGATTTCAGGGGGAAAGCCCAGGCGGGGACCGGCAGCATCACCACGCCGCAGTTCACCGTCAATCGGATCGCTTTAAGCCAGGCGCTCAAAAGCACCCGGGACGAGGATGACACCTTCCTCCTCTACGTCTGTACGAAAGGCGCGGCGCAGCTTCAGGCCGAAAAAACGCCGTACAGCATCAAGCAGGGCGAACTGATCCTGGTTCCCGCGGAAGTGAGCGAGTTCTTCCTTCTCCCGGAGGCTCCCGATACGGAACTTCTGGAAGTGCGGATGGATCCCCGCCAGGAAGAGGATATCGTAAGCGAAGAAGTGGATGGGAGTGAGGATTGACAAATACCTCTGGGCCATCCGCGCGTTCAAGACCCGCACGGAGGCGGCCGATGCCTGCAAGGGCGGCAAGGTGAAGGTGGGCGACGTAAACGCCAAGCCTTCCCGCGACGTGGAGGCCGGGGACGTCCTCACCGTCCGCAAAGGCATCGTTACCTATACCTATAAAGTAGTCCAGCCCACCGAGCACCGCGTGAGCGCCTCCCTGGTGCCGCAGTTCGCGGAAAACCTCACCCCGGAAGAGGAACTTGCCAAACTGAAAGCTCCCGTGGAAACCTTCTTCGTCACCAGGGACAGAGGAAGCGGCCGCCCCACCAAAAAGGACCGCCGGGACATCGAGCGTCTCTGGGACGCCCTGGATTAATAGCCGAAATAATACCCTTTCTTGGCGGTGGGGACGCCGTCGCGCATCCACGCCGGCTCTTCCGCGCCTTTCAGGTAATAGTCGAAGAACTGCTGCAGCCGGATGCTCAGATCCTTGCGGTTGCGGCGCTGGCGCAGGTTGTGCGCTTCGTCGTTGTATTCCAGCAGCCAGGCAGGTTTCCCAAGGCGGCGCAGCCCCATAAACAGTTCGATGCCCTGGTACCACGGCACGGCGCCGTCGTTGTCGTTGTGCATAATGAGCACGGGCGTCGTTACGTTCGGGAGCTTGAACAGCGGGGAATTCTCCATATAGAGCTCGATGCCGTTCCACAGGTCCCGGCCGATGCGGCTCTGCGTGTGCTCATACTGGAACTGCCGGCTCATTCCGCTTTCCCACCGGATGCCGCCGTAGGCCGATGTCATGTTGGCGACGGGCGCTCCGGCTCCGGCCGCTTTGAACATCCCCGTGCGGGTGATGAGGTAGGCCACCTGATAGCCGCCCCAGCTCTGGCCCTGGATGGCCATATTGTCCCGGTCGATCCAGGGGTACTGCCACAGCGACTGCGCGCCGCTGACAATGCAGTTGTAGGCGCTCTCCCCGGGAATGCCGGACCGGTAGACGATGTCCGGAACGAACACCACGTACCCGCGTGAAACGAAGAACGGGATGTTGATGATGCTCCACATCGGCTGCACCTGGATGTGGTCGTATAACGTTTCGGAGTTCTTTTCGTAGAAGTAACAGATGACCGGATACTTCTTCTGAGGCGAGAAATCCTCCGGCTTGTACAGCAGTCCGTCCAGCGGCGTGCCGTCGAAAGCCGTCCAGTGATAGAGTTCCACCGTGCCCCAGTTGTAATCCGCAATCTGGGGGTTGATGGCGGTGAGGCGCTCGTCTTTCTTGCCGATGGCGGAAGAGCAGTACAAATCCATCGGATCGCGGAAGTTGCCTTTCTGGAAGAGGTAGATATCGGCCTTCTTCGCTTTTTTGAACCCGCTCCAGGTGTAGCCGCCGAAGGCCAGCGTGCGGAAGGTTTTCCTGGGATTTGCGAGCTGCAGCGTGGCGACGCCGTTCTCCTTGGTGGCGTGGTCGAAGACGCTAAGAAGGAGGTTCTCCTTCAGCCCCAGGTGACGGTTCTCCGTGTCGCCCTTTTCGCGGGTGTTGATGAGCCGATAGGTCAGTCCTTTTTCGCGGCCGAAGGTGAGGCGCTCGGGGGCGCTCCCATCAGCAGGTACTTTCCAAATGTCGTAGCGGTCATAGACCAGGACGGCGGCATCGCCTTCCACCCAATGCGACGCCAGCCCATAGGCATCGGGGTGCATCGGCCGGTCGTTTTCCTCGTCCCAGAAGACTACGCCATTGTCGATGAGGGGTCTGGTGGCCCCGGAAGCACTGTCCAGGATGAACCAGGCGCGTTTTTCATAGTCCCACCAGGTGACGTATTTTCCGAGCGGGGACAGGCGTACTTCGTCGAAGGCACCGCTGTAAGAGGGCGAGGCATAGCCGTCCGTTTCCACCCGGATGCGTACCTCGTTCTGTACATTCCACTGGGTCTCCGCGGGATGGACCTTCGTGATCACCAGCCGGTAAGGCGAATCGGAGCGGTCGCCCCAGTGCACCTGCTCGTGTTTGGACAGGGACGGTGCCCGGAGCACGCCGCCGATTAACTCGGCCGTATAGGCGTGGATGGCTTCCTTCTTCAGGTTGGCCTTCTGGGTGGGCGGGAGTTCATCGGCATCCCAGTTCCAGATGTCCAGGCCGGGCAGTTCGAAGCTGTATGCCGAGGTGTCCTTGGGCGGAACGAATTCCTGCACGCCCACGAAGATGCGTTTCCCGTTGTGGCTGAAGTGGGGCTTGCATTTTTCGGTGATGCCCCAGCCTTCCGGAAGATTCGAGAGTGCATCGGCCCCCGTGAGAAGCCGTTCGGAAGTGCCGTCCCAGAGGTGGAGGGCGGCGTGTTTGCTGCCGCTGGAGGTGGTGTCCGTGGCCGACAGGAACAGGGCCCGGCCGCCGTCCTCGTCAAAGACGGGGAGGCCCCGCCAGGCGCAGGTGTCCGGCAGGTTTTTCAGTTCGCGGGCGGCTACGTCGAAAAAGCCCGTGAGCATCTTCTTCTTGCCCAGTTGACGGACCAGGGCGAGTTGCGCGCCGTCATTGGAGAACGTATACTGGCTGACGTTGCGAAGGGTGTCCAGGCTCCCGTCGGCGAAATGATACACCGCCAGGGGACCGCCGATGTCTTTCTTCTTGCGCTCCTTTTTGGGAATGAAGGTGGTATCGGCCGTCTGGAACGCGAAAGCCTGCAGCGCGTGTTTCCCGATCTTGTAGCTTTTGACGTCGGGGAACTTCACGATGGCGCCGGTGCGCAGGTTCACCACGGCCAGCGAGTCTTTGGGAAGGGCATCGCCTTTCTTGCCGTCCTTTTTCGCCTTGCGCGTGAACTGATAGACGGGTTTGATGAGGCAGACGGCATAGGAATCGTCCTCCAACAAGGTGGCCCGGTAGCCGCGCGGAATCAGGATTTCGCGGGTGCCTTTCTTGCCGGCGACGCGAAGGGTGAGGACCCCGTCGCCTGCCTGCGGGTTCACTTCGTAGGCGACTACCTGGCCCGAGGCCGAGAGGGCCGGGGAAGCCACGGCCTGCCAACTGTCGAATACGCTGTGGTCCAGGGGTTTTTTCTGGGCCTGCAGGGCCACGCAGACAAGCAGGCAGGGGAGGATGAGACAATGCTTCATTACGCTTTTT
>JAEEIJ010000012.1 GCA_016281315.1 Bacteroidales bacterium | reverse complement strand
TAAGTACAAGACGAAGTAATTTCCGGTCTCTGCCGGCTGTTTCGCTGCCACATGTACAGACAGATCGCACCAAATGGCGGTTTTACGTACATGTGGCAAAAGTCTTTAAAATACAGGAGGCCGATTGACCTCCTGTTAACTTTGCCCCAAGACTACGTGGCGGAATTACTTCTTGAGCGAGGATTAAGCTGGCGGGGACTTTGCGCTACCCTTTGTCCATCCGTACCACGGATTATTATCTCGTTGCAAAGGTAGCAATTATTATCAAAACCACAGAACCAAGTTGTACCCCCCAAGTGGATATTAGTTTATTTGGGAAGGTTATATTACTTCCTTATCATCAGGATTTAGATAGTGTAAATATGGATTACAAGGGTCAGGAATCCACTTTTTTAGTTCCCAGATCCTATCGAGGTCCTCCAGAAAAAGGTTCGATATTATATCACTTGGGGCTACTTTAAAGACAGGCAGGCGCCTGTCTTTTTTGCATCCCTCTACGACAGTCTCACCCTCTTGAATGACGGCCGACGGACGTGCGGGCGGGGCAGTTACGTGTCAATCTTACAAGGATAAGCAAAAAATGTTATCTTTGTAAGATAAAAGTCGCGTACGTATATGGTAGAAGACAACAAGGTGGTCGTGCTGCCCGCCAGCGAAATGCAGAAAGCCATCGGCCTTAAGGGAAAGTTCGGCCTTTGGGTGGCCAAACGAATCATGAGAATCCTGGATATCGACAAGGTGAACGACATCCAGTCCCGCTATCCGGACGTTAAAGGCCCCGGATTCGCGGACATCATCCTCCGGGAGGTGGGCGTGAAGTACCACATTCCCGAGGAAGACCTGGCCCGCATCCCGCTGGAAGGCGGGTTCATCACCGTCTCCAACCACCATTACGGCAGCATCGACGGGCTCATCCTGAACGCCGCCGTGGGGGCCAAAAGGCCGGACTATAAGCTCCTCACCACCTTCCTCCTCGCCCTTATCCCGGGCCTCAAGGACGGCTTCCTTCCCGTGGACAACCTTTCGGGCGGAAAGGCCGATGCCCGCAGCGTGAACGGCATCCGCGCCGCGCTGAGGCACATCGCCGACGGAGGGGCCATCGGCTTTTTCCCCGCCGGGGAAGTGGCCTCCTTCCAGCGCCGCAAGAACCGGAAGGAAGGAGGACTCTGGACCATCCAGGACAAACCCTGGGCGCCGAATATCATCAAGCTCATCAAGCGGACGGGCCTCCCGGTCATCCCCATCTGGTTCGACGGTACCAACTCCCGCACCTTCCACATCCTGGGCATCATCCACCCGCGCCTGCGCACCATCCGCCTCATCCACGAGATGTTCAACAAGCGCGGCCGCACGGTGGAAGTGCGGATCGGAGAGCCCATCCTTCCGGCCGAAATGGCCCCGATGGAGATCGAGGACCTCTCCTGGTACCTCCGCCGGAAATGTTACTCTTTGAGTAAAGAGAAATAATACCTATCTTTGTAGATTATGGGGAAAAGGACAACCATCATCGCTGTCGCGGCCCTGGCCGTCCTGCTTGCCGGCATCGTGCTGGCGGTGGTGCGGCTTTACCGCCCGCAGGCCCAGGACGGGCCTTCCGCCCTGGCGAAGGACAGTGCCTGGAACATCCTCGCGGCCATTCCATCGGATGCGGCCGCCGTGGCGGTTTTTGACGGATCTTCGAAGGCTTCGGCCGCCCTGGCGGATTCTACTGGCCTTCTACAGGGACTTTTCGCCCCCGACAATGCGTCTTTCGTCGCCTATCTGCAGGAGCTGGGCCGCTGCAGCATCGCCGTGTCCCTGCACAACAGCGGCTCGATGGTCCCGCTGGTGGTGGCGGAGACGGCCGCCCCGGATTCCGTCCTCACGCCCGTGGCCGCCAGGGCCGGTCTCAAGACGCTCCGCGAAGGCGGTTTCCTGCTCGCTTCCCGCAGCGAGACCTTCCTCAATGCCGGCGCCCGCGCCCTGCAGGAGGGCCATTCCCTGCTGGATACGCGTCCGCTGCAGGAACTCGTCGGCCACATCGACGCCCCGGCAGTCCTTTTGATCGCCCATTCCCACGCGCCCAAACTCGTCCAGACCTATGCGGGGAAGGGCAGCCAAAGCTACGCCACTCTTTTCAGGAACATCACTTCCTGGAGCGCCTGGAAACTGCAGACGCTGGAAAAGGATGAGATCGTCCTCGTAGGCGAAGCCCTTCCCGGGGAGAAGGCGGCGAGCTATCTGTTCGATTTCCACGGAGCCCCTTCCCAGCGGCCGGAATTCCCGGAGGTGCTGCCCCACTATACTTCCTTTGCACTTTCCCAGCCCATCGCGGAGGCGGACGCCTTCTTTGCCGCCCGCCGCAGGGAGGAAGACGGCCTGGGGCATCTGATGCAGTTCAACAAGGCCCTCAAGGACCGGGGCGGCCGCCCGCTGAATCCGGAGGCCTGGTTCGCCTCCCTCCAGCCGAAGGAAGCTGTCTACGCCTCCTTCAAGGACGAAAAAGACGTTCCGCACGAGGCCGTCCTGCTTCGCTGCGGGAAGGATAACAAGTTCGGCGCGGGAAGCCCCAACGCCTACCGCGGCTGCCTGGCCACCGTCCTCGGGACCGGTTTTGCCGTGCAGGACAGCGTGTGCGCTTCCGTGGGCCGATGGGCCGTCTTCGCCGACGAACCCACCGTGAAATTCCTCACTCAAAAACAGGAATATACCCTCAAGAACCGTCTCTCGGATGCCTCGGTGAGCCTTCCCGGCGGAACCGTGGCCTATGTCTCCTTCACGGACGATCCTTCCGCGGCGGAGCGCATCTTCGACAAACGCCTGGCCCGTCCCCTGGAGCGGCTCGTGAGCGGCAGCGGCTTCGCCCCTGCGGCCGCAGCGCTGGACCTCTCCGGCGACCGGCCCTTCGTACGCGTCCAGTTCAACACCCGTCCCTTCAAGGAAAGCAAGGTCGCGGTGCAGGTGCGCGACACCACCGTGGAGGTGCCCGCGGGCAAGTTCCCGGTGACGAACAGCGCCACGGGCAAGACCAACTACCTCTACCAGAACAAGCATCTGTCCCTGTGTCTGCAGGACGAGAACGGCAAGGACGTCTGGGGCGTGCCCTTCAAGGAGCCCCTCTGCGGCCGGGTGCAGGACATCGATTACTTCCAGAACAAGAAAATCCAGTTCCTCTTCTGCGCGGGCAGTACGCTCTATGCGATGGACCGCCTGGGCCGATGGGTGAACGATTTCCCGGTGAAACTCCCGAAGGAGGTCCTGCTGGGCCCGGACGTGTATGACTTTACCGGCGCCGGCGGCTACACCGTGATGATCCTGCACAAGGACAATACGCTGGAGCGCTACAACCTGCACGGTGAAAAAGTACAGGGCTGGAAGGGCATCCAGGGCCCCGAAACCATCAAGGACCTGCCGCAGCTGATTGAAAAGGGCGGCAAGCGCTACTGGCAGGTACGCACCGCCGTAAGGACGCTCACCTATCCCTTCGAAGGCGGCGAGCCGGTGAAACTGAAATAAATACTCCCCGATATGGAATTCAAATCTGTCAACAAATCGCTTCAGGAAAGCTTTATCCGCAACTGGGACCGTCCCGCCCTCACCAACTATCAGGGTATGACGCTGGCCTACAGGGATGTGGCGCGCCGTATCGCCAAGCTGCACATCGCCTTCGAGCAGTGCGGCCTGCAGAAAGGCGACAAAGTGGCCATCTGCTCCCGCAACCAGGCCAACTGGGGCGTGAGTTTCCTGGCCGCCATCACCTATGGCGCCGTGGCCGTGCCCATCCTGCACGAGTTCAAGCCGGGGAACATCCACTATCTGGTGAACCATTCGGAAGCCCGCGTCCTGTTTGTGGACGACGTCATCTGGGAAGGCCTCTCGGCCGAGGAAATGCCGGACCTGTCCGTGGTGGTGCAGATCAATACCTTCAAGTTCCTCTATGCGGGGTCGGTGGACCTTCTGGATGTCCGCGAGCACCTGAACGAGGAATTCGGCCGGCGTTATCCCAACAACTTCGAGCCCGAAGATTTGGACTACTATGAGGACAAGCCCGAGGAACTGGCCATCATCAACTATACCTCCGGCACCTCCGGTTTCTCCAAAGGCGTGATGCTGCCCTACAGGGCCCTATGGTCCAACATCCAGTTCGCCATGGTGGATGCGGAACCCCAGCTGAAGGCCGGGATGAACGTGGTGGCGATGCTCCCGTCGGCCCATATGTACGGGATGATGTTCGAATTCCTCTTCGAGATCACCATCGGGATGCACGTGCATTTCCTCAGCCGCGTGCCCAGCCCGAAGATCATTATGCAGGCCCTGGGCGACGTGCAGCCAGACATCATCATCGCCGTGCCGCTGGTGATGGAAAAGGTGTACAAGACCAAGCTCAAGCCCATCATCGACCGCAACCGCCATTATATGCGCATCCCCATCGTGGACAAGGTCATCGAAAAACGCTTCTGCACGGAACTGACGAACGCTTTCGGCGGCAAGTTCGAGGAAGTGATCCTGGGCGGCGCGGCCTTCAACCCGGAGGTGGAGAAATTCCTCAACAAGATCGGTTTCCACTATACGGTGGGCTACGGAATGACGGAATGCGGCCCCATCATCGGCTATGCTCACTGGAACAAGGTGAAGGTGGGTTCCGCCGGCCGTGCGGCCCTCAATATGGAAATCCGCATCGACTCGCCGGATCCGCGCAATGTGCCCGGTGAAGTGCAGGTGAAAGGCCCCAACGTGTGCCTGGGTTATTACAAGAACCCGCAGGCCACCAAGGATTCCTTTACGAAGGATGGCTGGTTCCGCACCGGCGATATGGGCGTTCTCGACGAAGACGGCTACCTGTTCCTGCGCGGCCGCAGCAAATGTATGGTGCTTGGCCCCTCCGGCCAAAATATTTATCCGGAGGAAGTGGAGGCTACCATCAACAATTTCATCTATGTGGTGGATTCCCTGGTGGTGGAGGACGACGGCGGGCTCACCGCCCTCATATATCCGGACTGGCATCAGGGCGAACTGGACGGCTTCAGCCGGGATGAATTCAAAAAGCGCATCGAAGGCCTGCTGCCGGCCATTAACGACGAACTCCCGAAGTATGCCCAGATCAAGAAGATCGAGCTGATGCCGGAGGACTTCGAGCGCACGCCCAAGAAGAGTATCAAACGTTACCTTTATCAGAGAACCTAATGGCAAAATTCGACCACAGCTATCTGGAAATGGCCGAGGTATGGGCCCAGAACTCCTACTGCAAGCGCAGGAAGGTGGGGGCCCTGCTGGTCAAGGACCGCACCATCATCGCCGACGGCTACAACGGCACGCCTTCCGGCTTCGAGAACATCTGCGAGGATGAGAACGGGGTTACCAAGCCCTATGTCCTGCACGCGGAGGCCAACGCCATCACCAAGGTGGCCAAGAGCGGCAACTCCTCGGAGGGCGCCACGCTCTACGTGACGGCCAGTCCCTGTGCCGAATGCGCCAAACTCATCATCCAGGCTGGCATCAAGCGGGTAGTTTACCGCGACGCCTACCGTCTCACGGACGGCATCGACCTCCTGAAGCGGGCCGGCATTGAAGTGGAACAGAGCGAGTAATCCAGATGGAAGCTTCCCGGAAAAGACAGATCCTGCAGGTGGTGCTGGGTGTCGTGATTGGCGCCCTCCTTACCCTGACGGCCGTCCGCTACCGGGACGCCAGGCATTTGGTTCGCACCCGCTACACGGACTGGCGCAAACTGAACCTGGTGCTGGACCTGGTGGAGAAGAACTACGTGGACACGCTCAACTATGAGGGGATGACCGACGGCGCCATCGCCGCCGCCCTGTCCCGGCTGGATCCCCACTCGGTCTATCTGCCGCCCCAGGACCTGAAAGCCTCGGAAGAGGATCTTTCCGGCGGGTTCGAGGGCATCGGCATTCAGTTCAACGTTCCCAACGACACGGCTATCGTGCTGGAGGTGATTCCCGGCGGCCCGTCGGAGAAGGTGGGCCTGCGAAAGGGCGACCGCCTGCTCAAGGTGGACGACAAAGTGATCGCGGGCGTCCAGTTCCCGCAGGACAGTATGGTGCGCCGGATGAAAGGCCCCTCGGGGACCAAGGTCACCGTCACCGTCCTCCGCGGCAAGGAAGTGATTCCCTTCGAGATTGTGCGCGGAAAGATTCCCCTGCACAGCGTGGACGCCGCCTTTATGGTGAGCGACACGGTGGGTTACCTCCGCCTCTCGAAGTTCTCCAGGACCACCCATCAGGAATGCCGCGAGGCTTCCCTGAAGCTGCTCGCCGAGGGAATGAAGCACCTCATCTTCGACCTTCGGGACAACTCCGGCGGCTATATGGACCAGTCGCTCCTGCTGGCCGATGAATTCCTGGCCAAAGGGGACACCATCGTCTATATCGAGGGTATGCACCGGGACCGCGAGGTCTATAAGGCCGATGGCAGGGGTATCCTGCAGGAGGTGGGCCTGACGGTGCTCATCAGCGAGAACTCGGCATCGGCCAGCGAAATCTTCGCCGGGGCCGTCCAGGACAATGACCGCGGCCTGGTGATGGGGCGCCGCTCCTTCGGGAAGGGCCTGGTGCAGGAGCCGTTCTACTTCACCGACGGTTCGGGCGTGCGCCTTACGGTGGCGCGTTATTATACGCCTTCGGGCCGATGCATCCAGAAGCCCTACACCGGGGCCGATGACTACGCCTACGACATCTACTACCGCTACGCCGACGGCGAGGTCTTCAGCGCGGACAGCGTGAAGCTGGATACGACGGACGTGCACCATACCCGTTCCGGCCGCATCGTCTACGGCGGTGGCGGCATTATGCCGGACGTTTTCGTGCCGATGGACACCACGCGGGCATCGGCCTTCTATCTTGCGTGCAACAAGAAGGCTACGCAGATGCGCTTTGCCTCGGAGGTCTTCGACAAGCACGCCGCCCGGCTGCAGGCGATTGACTCCTATCCGGAGATGGACCGCTTCCTGGCCGGACTGAACCTCCGCGTGGAATTCCCCCATTACGCCCGTACCCGCGACGGAATCCGCTGCACGGAGGCCGAATGGGACGAGACGGCGCCTTACCTGGTGCCGCAGTTGCACGCCCTGATCGCCCGCTATTCGGCCCTGGGCGAAAACGCCTTCTACAAGTACTATCTGCCGGTGGACACCACCGTCGAGCAAGCCCTCAAAACGCTATGAGTGACTACATCGTATCAGCCAGGAAATATCGGCCCGACTCATTTGAATCCCTGATCGGGCAGGATACCATCGCCCGCACGCTGTCCAACTCCATCCGCCGCGGACAGCTGGCGCACGCCTACCTTTTCTGCGGCCCGCGCGGAGTGGGGAAGACCACCACGGCGCGCATCTTCGCGAAGATGATCAACTGCGCCAATCCGGGGCCCGAAATGGAACCCTGCGGCAAGTGCGAGTCCTGCGTCTCCTTCCAGGAAGGGCGCTCCTATTGCATCCACGAACTGGACGCCGCCTCCAACAATTCGGTGGAGGACATCAAGGCCCTGATGGACCAGGTCCAGGTGCCGCCGCAGGTGGGGAAGTACAGCGTGTACATCATCGACGAGGTGCATATGCTGTCGCAATCGGCCTTCAATGCGTTCCTGAAAACGCTGGAGGAACCCCCGGCACACGCGATTTTCATCCTGGCCACCACGGAGAAGCACAAGATCCTTCCCACCATCCTGAGCCGCTGCCAGACCTACGACTTCAACCGGATTTCCATTCCGGATATGGTGCGCACGCTGCAGGGGATTGCGAAAAAGGAAAAGGTCAAGATTGACGATAAATCCCTGCACGTGATTGCCGCCAAGGCCGACGGTGCGATGCGCGATGCCCTCACCATCTTCGACCAGACGGTAGCTTTCTGCGGGACGGATGTCAAATATGAGGATGTAATCCGGAACCTGAACGTACTGGACAGCGAATACAGTTTCCAGCTGGTGGATGCCTTCCTGGCGGGGGATTACGCCACGGCGTTCCTGAAATTCGACGAAGTTTTGGCGAAGGGCTTCAACGCCCTGCATTTCGTGGGGTCGCTCTCGGAGCACCTGCGGAACCTTGTGGTAGCGCGCACCGGCGGGCTGGAAGCCCTGCTGGAAGTGCCGGATTCGCTGAAACAGCGGTATCAGGAGCAGGCGGCCCGCTGCCCGCAGGCCTTCCTGTTCGACGCCCTGGGCGTCACCATCGCCTGCGAGACGGGTTACAAGGCCGCCGTCAACCCGCGGCTCCACATCGAGTTCGCCCTGATGCGGCTCTGCTTCCTCATCGCTAAGCCCGCCTATCCGGCAGCGCCTGCGCCTGCTGCGCCGGTTTCGGCTCCTGCAGCCCCTGCTCCGGCTCCGGCCGTATCGAGGCCAGACACCCCTTCGGTCGCTGAAAAGAAGGCCGATGCTCCCTCAGGGGTGTCAGCCCCCGCTCCTGCCTCAGCGGCTCCTGCGGAGAAACCCAGAAGGCGGGCGCCGAAGACGGGATCGGCCCTGTCGATGTCGGCCATTATGGAAGAGAAGCCGGCTCCTGCGGAGGAGGCTCCTCAGGCCTCGGTGGAGGTGAAACTGCCGGACGATGAGGCTCTCGTTGCCAAATGGAAGGAGCTGGCGGGACAGTACAGCGCCAAGCCCCGGCTGGCCAGTATGCTTTCCAGCGGCAAGGTGGAAGTGAAGGAGGAAGCCGGCGTGAAGGTGCTGGATTTCTTCGTGACGAACGACTCCCAGAAGCAGTGGATCGAGGAGAAGATGCTGCGGGAACTAGAAGGAAAGCTGCGTGACCTGACGGCCTGTCCTAAGGTGAACGTGCAGGTTTCCGTGGTGCCGATGGAAGAGGTGGAGAAGGTTCCCTATATGCCGGAAGAAAAGGCCAAGGATTTGATGGACAAAGACCCCGCCGTGCGTGATTTCATCGCCACGATGGGCCTGGATACGAAATAGCGTATGAAACTCAGAGCCGAGAAACTAGTCAAGAAATACGGCGTCCGCACGGTGGTGAAGGGCGTTTCGATGGAGGTGCAGCAGGGGGAGATCGTGGGCTTCCTGGGGCCGAACGGCGCCGGCAAGACCACCAGCTTCTATATGATCACCGGGCAGGTGAAGCCCAACGGCGGCCGCATCTTCCTGGACAACGACGACGGCACCACCACGGAAGTGACCACGCTTCCGATGTACCAGCGCGCCCAGAAGGGCATCGGCTACCTGCCGCAGGAAGCATCCGTCTTCCGTAAGATGAGCGTGGAGGACAACATTATGTCGGTGATGGAACTCTCCAAGTCCACGGCCGGAATGACCAAGGAACAGCGCGTGGCGCGGATGGAACAGCTCATCGACGAGTTCAACCTCTCCAAGGTGCGCAAGTCCCTCGGCATCCAGCTCTCCGGCGGTGAGCGCCGCCGCTGCGAAATCGCCCGCGCCCTGGCGGTGGATCCCAAGTTCATTCTTCTGGACGAACCGTTCGCCGGCGTGGACCCCATCGCCGTGGAGGACATCCAGTACATCATCGCCAAGCTCAAGTATCGCAACATCGGCGTCATCATCACGGACCACAACGTGGGCGAGACGCTGGCCATCACGGACCGCGCCTACCTCCTGTACGAAGGCGTCATCCTTCAGGCGGGCACGCCTGAGGAACTGGCGGCCGATGAAGACGTCCGCACCAAATACCTGGGTTCAGGCTTCGTTCTCAAGCGCTCCAAATCCGTGGAGCGCGCCCGCAAGGAAGTGGAGAGCGAACACAGAGTATAAGAAGAATGGCGGCCCCTGGAGGTCGCCATTTCTTATAGATAAGGTGTTAAAAGCTTACTGCTCTTCCTGAAGACGAAGCTGCTGAACATAGATAGCCTTCTGGAGCGCCATGCGCTTTTTGACGGAAGGCTTCTCGAAGTTCTTGCGGGAACGCATCTCGCGGACGGCTCCGGTCTTCTCGAATTTACGCTTGAATTTCTTCAGGGCTCTTTCGATGTTTTCGCCTTCTTTGATGGGAACGATGATCATGCTTTTACACCTCCTTTTTCTTGATTGGGCTGCAAAGATAGAAAGTTTTTACAAACCCACCAAATTTATTTTACATCCAGTTGCAGGGACAGGGTTTCCTGGGTACCGTCGGCCCATTTAATCCGGGCCACGACGAGGTGTTTCCCGGCCGTCAGGGACACCGATTTGGCTCCCGTGACGTTGCGGCCGTTGAAGGACCACTGCACGGAAGAGGCCGTGAAACCGTCCGGTATTTCCAGCATCAGCGGAAAAGAGTCACCGGGCGCATATACGCCGCACGCGGAATCCGCAATGCAGGGGATTCCAAACTTGGCGAAGGAGTCCTCCGGTTCGGGATCCGGGTCCGGAACCGCTACTTTCTCGATGATGCAGGCATCCAGGATGAGGGCATAGGCGCCGCGGCCCCAATGACTGGTCGTCAGGTCGAAGCTGCTCAGGTAGCAGTGTCCGTCGCCCTCGGTGATCTCGAACAGGTAGCCGGTATAGTCATCGTCCGGATGTGCGTTCTGGACGGCAAATCCCACGTGCAGATTGGCCTTTCCGGAAACGGGCACATTCACGTCTACCCGCTGCATATTGACGAAGGAAGTGGGGTGATACGGCTGGGTGAGAAGGCGCTCCCCGCCTTCGTCCACGATAATATAATAGGAGTCGGCGTCCCAGATGGGCGGGAAGGTCACGTATTCCAGGGTGCCGCCGCTGGCGGGCAGTTCTTCGGAGGGAATGAGGATGGACGCCATCAGCGAATTCGTCTTGCCGTCTCCGTAATAATAGACTTGGGCGTCGGGATCATAGAAGGAATAGAGCCGTACCTCGCCCTGGTCCGTGCGGGCCAGGGGAAGTTGTACGCGGTTGATGCGCGCGGTGAGGGACACATCGGTCCCGGTGGTCTTGTATCCCTGCTTCGAGAGGGTAAGGTGTCCCGTGATGTGCTCGAAGCCGCCCAGGGTGAGCCTGAAGTCGCCGTTTTCGTCGCTGACGGCTTCGTAGTCGATACTGCGGTATTCGGGCCGAAGGACACGGGGCGCGGCGGAGGTGCCGGCGGGGGCCGACAGCTTGACATACACGCCCTGCAGCGGAAGGCCTGTAAGGTCGGTTACCCGGCCGATCAGCTGTTTGGCCTGGTCGAACGAGACGGTAAACTGCACCTGTCCTCCTGAATAGTCAATCCCGGATAAGATGAGCCCCGGCAGATTGTTCCCGTCCCAGTCTTCCGGAATGAAGGTCCTCACGCCGGCCGTCCCCGGAAACACGCAGGATTCCATCTTTCCCTTGTACAGCAGGTTCGAAGGGTCGGCGGCCGGGACCACGTAAAAGCAGGGGTGGTCGCCGTAGGCGTTGATGTTGTTGGTGTAGTTCCACAGGTGATAGGGCGTGCGGCCGCCCACGGTCCGGCCCTTGGACTTGTCTGCGTGATACACCAGCAGGCCCTGGGGGATGTAGGTATCCCAGCCCTCTCCGCTCCGGCACTCGTAGATGAAGTATTCGCCCTCGACGCCGCTTTCGCTCTTATAGGCGGTGCCGTCCTGGACGGGGCCGATGGAAACCGACCCTTCGGAGAAATCGCGTACGTCGCTCCGGCTCATCCAACCCAGGATGATGCGTTCCTCGGCGCCGAACCACGGCGGGGTGCGGCCGTCGTTGTTGTAGCTGCCGCCGCACATCGTGGAGAAGTCGAAGAGGGCGCTGCAGGTGCCGTTCTCTTCGTCGTCGGTATCGTAGAAGTCCGGCAGGCCCAGCGAATGGCCGAATTCGTGGCAGGTGGTGCCGATGCCGCACATCCGCTCTCCCTCACTGCCTTTCAGCTCCGAGGTGCAGAAATAGCGGTCTACCTGTTTGCCGTCGAAGCGGGCGTTCCTGGCATCGGAGTCGGAGGAATAGGACAGGTGCCACTGGTGCGGCCAGATGGCGTCCGGACTGCCGCCTTCCGCCGTATTGTATCCTGCATAGTAGTACAGGGTCATGTCCACCTTGCCGTCATTGTCGTAGTCGTAGCGGGAGAAGTCGATGACGTCGTCCAGTTTGACGCAGCCGTCGTAGAGCGGCATCTCGGGCCGGATGTCGCTGGAAGTTTTCTTGCCGTTGGAGTCGTAGACCGTCTCGCCGTAATACTTCATTTCGTGCGGCAGTTCCACCGGGCCATATACGTCAAATACCGGTTTGAACTGACCTTCCGAATTCTCCCAATAGTAATCCTGGACGCTGCCGGTGGCTCCGTCGGAGGAATAGCCCCGCTGATTAAGGAGGGCGTTGAAGCGGCTGGCAGGGTCCGCGATGGTGAAATGAACGTCGGTGAATTCCAGCAGGAGCACAGGGATGTGCCGCTCGCCGTGGGTCATCTGGTTGTCATTGTGCGTGGCGCGGGCGCTCACGCGGAGCCGGTTGGCTTCGGCGCGGCGCTGCAGCCCCCGGGCCCGCTCCGAAGCGTCGATGACGGTGGGCCGCCAGAAGCCGTCGGCCGAGAGCCTTACGACCTGCGTGGAGCCTGCGAGGGTGGTCCAGTTGAAGAATTCGTCGCCGTGGCGCTCCAGGCGGAGGGTGCTGCCATCCGGCTGGGTAACGGTAAACGCGCCTTTCCGCGCCGGGACGGCGGCGGCCAGGACCCCTACAAGGAGCGCGGCCAGAAGGGTCAGAAGCCTTTTCACAGGGCCACCTCCTTTTTCACGACGAAGTAGGTGTTGTCGCCCACCTTGTACCACCAGGTGCCGTTTTGCGCATCCAGCAGGGTGGCCTGGCAGCTCACCGTGAGGCTGGAAACGCCCTTCGTGCTCAGGTTGATATGCAGGGTATACTTCTTCCCGGTTTCATCATCGGCCCTGATGCCCGTAAGGGTGACGGCCGAGAGCGTTCCGGCATTCAGGAGCCTCCAGCGGACGGATCCGTCGACCCCCGTGAGGAAAGACGCCTGGTTCCAGCCGCCCTCTCCCAGCACGTAATCGTCTCCGCCGATTCCGTACAACCCGGGTGCGGTGACGCTCAGGATGGGATCCGGAGCGGGCGGCTCCGGCTCCGGTGCGGGTTCGTTTTCCTTCGTATGGCAGGAAACGGCCAGAAGGACGGCCAGGACTGCACTCACGTATGTGAAAAAGTTTTTCATATCAATGCGGAAACTGCGTACAAAAATACGAAAAAAAAGATTATATTTGCGAAACAACGTTGTTAGGTAAATCACTAAAACACCTCCATATGAAAAAGAAGAAATTAATCGGCTATCCCTGGAAGTTCTCGTCCGTGGGCGGGACCGTCCGTGTGAAAATCCTCAGCGGAGAGGACATCCGCAATCTCTGGCAGCTGGACCGCAAGATGTGGACCGTGCTGAGCTGCCCCACCGCCGGGCTGGAGTTCGACGAGAAGACGCTGAAGATGATCGATATCGACGCCGACGGCCGCATCCGCGTGGATGAGGTCATCAAGACTTCCCAGTGGCTCACCCGCATCATCAAGGACGCGAACCTGCTTCTGAAGGAGGCCGACAGCCTGAAACTCTCGGACTTCAACGTGGACGACCCGGACGGCGCGCGCCTGCAGGCATCGGCCAAACAGATTCTCAAGAACCTGGGCCTGAAGAAGGAGGACATCTCCCTGGAGGACACGGCCGACAACGTGAAGATCTTCGCCGACACGAAGTTCAACGGCGACGGCATCATCACCCCCGCCAGCGCTTCCGGCGTCTCCGACGGGAAACTCATCGAGACCATCGCTTCCATCGCATCGGCAGTGGACCGCAGCGGCGCCGCCGGCATCACCGCGGAGCACATCGAGGCCTTCTACGCTGCCTGCGCGGACTACGCCGCGTGGCAGGCGGCCGGCACCCCCGACGTATTCCCGTTCGGGGACAAGACCGCCGACGCCCTCGCCGCGGTGAACGCCGTGAAGGACAAGGTGGCCGATTTCTTTATGCGCTGCAAGCTCATCGGCTTCGAGGAGGCGCTCTCTCCCGCCGTGGACGTGAAGGTGGACGCCATCGCCGGCATCGAGGGGAACCTCGCCGCTGCCGCCGATGAAATCGGCCTGCAGCCGCTGGCAAAGCCCGCCGCGGACGGAAAACTGGATCTCAAGGCCGTGAACCCCGCCTGGAAGGCTGCCGTCGACGCCGTCGTGGCGCTCACCGGCATCGGCCCGAAAGCGATCAAGGAAGAAGACTGGGCCGCCCTCCTCGGGAAGTTCGCACCTTACATCGCCTGGCTGGATGCCAAGAAGGGCGCTGAGGTGGAAGGCCTGGGTCTGGAAGCCATCCAGACCATCCTGAAGGACGACCGGAAGGCCGCCCTGCTGGCGCTGGTGGAAAAGGACAAGGCGGAGGAGGCCAACGCCCTCTCCATCGAAGAGGTGGACAAAGTCCTGCGCCTGAACAAGCATTTCTACCGTTTCCTGAACAACTACGTGGTCCTGGCCGATTTCTACGACAAGAACCGGATGGCCGTCTTTCAGGCCGGCCGCCTGTACATCGACCAGCGCAGCACGGACCTCTGCGTGAAGGTGGCCGGTCCCGCGCCGGAAATCTCCTCGCTGAGCGGAATGTACATCCTTTACTGCTCCTGCGTCAGCGAGAAACTGGGCAAGAGCTTCAACATCGCGGCCGTCCTTACCGCCGGCGACGTGGACGACCTTCGCGTGGGCCGCAATGCCGTGTTCTATGACCGCGAAGGCAACGACTACACCGCCAAGGTGACCGCCATCGTGGAGAATCCCATCTCCGTGCGCCAGGCTTTCTGGTCGCCGTATAAGAAGGTGGCCCGGATGGTGAGCGACAAGATTGACAAGAAGGCGGCCGAAAAGAACGAGAAGTCGATGGCCGGCCTCACCGACGCCACCAACAACGCCACGGATGCAAAGGCGCCCGCCGCTCCGTTCGACATCGCCAAGTTCGCCGGCATCTTCGCCGCCGTGGGAATGGCTCTCGGCCTCATCGGCGCCGCCCTCGCCGGCGTCATCGCCGCCCTCAAGGGCATTACCTGGTGGCAGGTGCTGATCATCATCGCCGTGGTGATGCTCCTCATTTCCGGCCCCGCGATGTTCATCGCCTGGCGCAAGCTCCGCAAGCGTGACATCGGCCCCGTGCTGAACGCCAACGGCTGGGCCATCAACGCCAAGTCCCTGGTGAACGTGAAGTTCGGCAAGACGCTCACGGCTCTCGCCAAGTTCCCGAAGCTCACCGCCGTAGATCCCGAAGCCCGCAGAAAACGCTTCTGGAGGTGGTTCTGGAGTATCCTGATCCTGCTGCTCGTGGCTTCCGGCATCACCTGCTACGTGCTGCACAAGCGCTGCAAGGTCGTCGAAGAGGAGCCCGCACCCGTGGAAGAAGTGGCGCCGGAGGCCGCTCCCGCTGAAGAGGCGCCCGCCGCCGAACTGCCCGCTCCCGAAGAAGCTCCGCAGGAATAATGGAATCTCCGTTTCCCTATGCCCAATACGTGACCGGCCGCAATTTCGTGGGCCGGCACGCGGAAGTGACCCTCCTGGGGAACCTCGTTTCCCAGGGGGAGCACGTGGTGCTGGCGGAGCCCCCGAAGACCGGGAAGACCTCCATCGTGCAGCATACGCTCTATGGGTTGCGGATGAAGGGCCTCACTTTCACGGTGGGGCAGATGTCGGCCCTCAATATCCGGACGCCGGAGGATTTCCTCCTGCGGCTGGGCTCCACCCTCCTGAAGATGACCGGCGCTTCGCCGCTGGAGTACGGGGACCTGGTGCAGCGTTTCCTGCCGGGGACGCACTTCGTCTTCGACCCGGTGGCCTACGACACCGACGGCCGCATCCTCTCCCTCAGCTGGGATTTGGGACCGGCCGATGTAGACGCCCTGCTCGCCTTCCCGTTCCGTCTGGCGCAGGAGCGCGGCGACCGCATCATCCTCATCATCGATGAATTCCAGTCCCTGCTGAATCTGGACGACCCGGACGCCATCCTTCGGCCGCTCAGCCAGTCGCTGCGCGAGAATAAGGACGGCCGGCGCTTCTGCTATATCTTCTGCGGCAGCGGGGTGAACGCGATGGACGAGATCTTCCGGGGGACGCACCTTTTCAGCCGGTTGGTGGAGCGGGTGAAACTCCCTCCGGTGGACGAACTGGAGATGACGGACCACATCCACCGCGGCTTTATGTCGGCCGGCAAGGTGGTGGAAAAGGAACTCCTGCAGGGAGCCTGCCGCCTGTTCCGCGGCCATCCGTGGTACATCAACCACTTCGCCGCCATCTGCGACTCGATGACCCGCGGCTACCTGATGGAACAGGGCCTCATCGATGCCCTGGCCTGCCTGGTGGCCGTGCACGAACCCCGTTTCACGGACATCGTGGGCGGGCTCACCACGCATCAGGTGAACCTCCTGAAGGCCGTGCTGGAAGGCGTTACGCGCTTCAGCAGCGCGGATGTCATCCGCCGCTACGGGCTCAATTCATCGGCCAACGTCAAACGCGTGAAGGACGCCCTGATGAAAAAGGAGGTCCTGTACTTCGACGAGGAGGACAAGCCGGTGATCATCGACCCGCTCTTCGAATACTGGGTGAAGAAGTACTACTTTGAGATGAACGTATGAAAAAGAGAATCGTAGTCCTAACCGGGGCCGGGGTCTCGGCCGAAAGCGGTTTCGCCACCTTCCGCGACACAGGCGGCCTGTGGGAGCAGTACGACGTCAACGACGTGGCTTCCATCGAAGGCTGGTACCGGAACCGGCAGCTGGTGCTGGATTTCTACAACCAGCGCCGTGCCCAGCTGGAAACGGCGAAACCCAATGACGCTCACCTGGCCATCGCGGCATTGGAGAAATCCTATGACGTAGAGGTAATCACCCAGAACGTGGACAACCTTCACGAACGGGCGGGCTCCACGCGGGTGCTGCATCTGCACGGGGAACTTACCAAAGTCCGGCCGGAAAATGGAATCTACGACCGCACGGCTTCCGAGGCCGAAGTGATTGACGTGGGTTATAAGCCCGTTATGCTGGGCGACCTGGCTCCGAACGGCTCGCAGCTGCGGCCGCACATCGTCTTCTTCGGCGAGGCCGTTCCCAACATCGAAAAGGCTATTACGCTGGTGGAGCGGGCCGACATTCTTTTGATCGTAGGCTCCTCCCTGCAGGTCTACCCCGCCGCCGGTCTCTACCGCTACGCTCCTATCGACTGTCCCATCTACGTGATCGACCCCAAACCCGTTCCCATCTCCGACTCACGCGTGACCTTCATCCAGAACGTCGCAACGAAGGGGATGAAGGAGTTTGTGGAGATGCTGGGATAAGGAGCGTCTTCAGACCCGGTGCTACAATCTTTCCTCGATACCATCTTTCCCCGAAAACGGGCCCGAAATCAAGGTAAGATTGTCGTGGAGTACCATCTTTCCCCGAAAACGGGCCCGAAATCAAGGTAAGATTGTCGTGGTCCCCATATGCCGTTTTATTACTCCCAAACGGGGCGGTCGCTCACGATTCTATACGTGGTGTCTCCGCCTCAAAATCGTTGAGCAGATTGCAGATGAGCGTGATGCTGGAGACGAGGGGGACGAGCCGGGGGTTGTCCTGACTGGCCAGAAGGGGATGCCAGGAGCCGAGGCTTTCATCCATCGCGTCCATAAAGACCAGACCCGAGACCTCCCGGGAGAGCCGATCCTGCAGGCGGCGGGTTTCCTTTTGGCAGGAGTTCTCAATCTCGGCAGTCACCTCTAAACGGGCCTCTTCCCGGCACCGGGCGGCGTATTGCGCGGTGAGCTCGCTGTAGCGTTCATCCGTGACGATGGAGGCGTGCCCTTTCTTGTCATAGCTCACGATCCAGCAGCGTTCGATGTCCTGCTCCGTCCGTTCGGTCTTTTCGTTGATGAGGGCCGATACGGTGAGTCCGTAAATGTACATCGCGTCGCCGCTGACCGCGAAGCGGACCTTGTTGAGGTCGATACCCAGGCGTTTGCGCTCCTGCTGCTTCTCGATGAAGAGGACCCGCTTGTCTCCCGGGCCTGATAACATTTCGACAATTTTCTTCCAGGTGTCGCGAATACCCTCCGGCTCCTTCAGTTTGAAAGCGGGGTCCGCCAGGAGATCCTGAACGGAGGCCTCTTTTACCAGATACCCTTCCTTGGCGTATTTCTTCGTCAGGAGTTCCGCCGTGGGGGTGAGGGTTGTCTGGGCGTTGGCCATCTGCGCGAACGTATTGAGCTGGCTGGACAGGGCCTGGTTCTTCGTGCGCAGGACGGCGTTCTCCCGTTCCTTGTCCTCGCTCTCCTGCAGGGATTTCTTCAGGGCCGATTGCAGAATCCGGTTGATGGGCCGCACAGCCAGGAACATCAGGAGGACCGTGATGGCATTCGACAGGATGATTGCCAGGGGAGACAGGATCTTGGGAAGGAAGATGAACACCCCGACGTTGATGGCAATCAAAAGAAGGCAGGCCCCGACAGCAAGGTTGCTCATCGCAAGCTTCTTCTTGTCCTGAAACCGTTCGGGGATCAGTTTCTTAAATAGAGAGGAGAATATGCCCATTGCACAATCCGTTTCAATGACCGAACAAATATAAACAAATTCGCCTGAAAGTGAAAAGATTATTTGCGATTCCCGGATTTATTCGTATCTTTGCAATCCCAAATTTTGAGATGACCGCTAAGCTCCTTTAAGTCCTGCCGTGGATGGCAGGCGCTTACGGCCGAAAACTTTAACAGTTTTTACTACAGATGTACGCTATCGTAGACATCGCCAGCCAGCAGTTTAAAGTGGAAGCTGGTATGGACATCTTCGTGAACCGGCTCACCGCCAAGAACGGGGAAGCCGTGGAGTTCGACAAAGTGCTCCTCATCGACAATGAGGGCAAAGTGAAAGTCGGCAAGCCTTACGTGAAGGGTGCCAAGGTGCAGGCCACCGTCGTGGACGACGACGCCAAAGCCAAGAAGGTGCTCGTATTCAAGAAAATCCGTCGCAAGGGATTCCAGACGCTGAACGGCCATCGCCAGAAGCTCACCAAGATCCACATCGACGCTATCGCTTAACTTTTTAAAGACGAAAGATTATGGCACACAAGAAAGGTCAATCCAGTTCCAAGAACGGTCGTGAGTCGCATTCCAAACGTCTTGGCATCAAGAAGTTCGGCGAGGAAGTCGTAAAGGCCGGCAACATCATCGTGCGTCAGCGCGGTACTGTTCACAACCCGGGTCTGAACGTAGGTATGGGTAAGGATCACACGCTGTACGCCCTCGTAGACGGCACCGTGAAGTTCACCCGCAAGCGCGAAGACAAATCTTATGTTTCCGTTCTTCCCTTAGAGAACTAAAACATGCTTACATTAAAACTTTTACGCGAGTCTCCGGATTTTGTCATCCGGAGACTTGCCGTTAAAAACTTCGACGCGAAGGAAATCGTCGAAAAGGTCATCGCCCTGGACGACCGCCGCAAGGCCATCCAGACGGAGAGCGACGCCCTCCTGGGGCAGCAGAAGAAAGCCGCCGCCGCCATCGGCCAGCTGATGAAAGAGGGCAAGAAGGCGGAGGCCGAAGCAGCCAAGGCGGAAGTCGCCGCCCTGAAGGAGCGTTCCAATGCCCTTCTGAAGGAGGCCGATGACACCGTCGCCCAGCTGCAGAGCCAGCTCGTCCTGCTTCCCAACCTCCCCTGCGAGCTCGTTCCGGAAGGAAAGGGCGCGGAGGACAACCTGGTGGTGAAGATGGGCGGCCCGGAAGTGCAGCTTCCCGAGAACGCCCTCCCGCACTGGGAACTGGCGAAAAAGTACGACATCATCGACTTCGACCTGGGCGTGAAAATTACCGGCGCCGGTTTCCCCGTCTACAAAGGCAAGGGAGCCAAGCTCCAGCGCGCCCTCATCAATTACTTCCTGGACCGCAACACCGCGGCCGGTTACAAAGAGGTGGAGCCGCCCGTGATGGTGAACGCCGCCTCCGGCTTCGGCACGGGTCAGCTGCCGGACAAGGAAGGTCAGATGTACCACGCGAATCTCGATGACTTCTATATGGTTCCCACCGCGGAGGTCCCCGTCACCAACATTTTCCGGGACGTGATTCTCCAGGCCGATCAATTCCCCCAGAAGCTCACGGCCTATACGCCCTGCTTCCGCCGCGAGGCTGGTTCCTACGGCAAGGACGTCCGGGGTCTGAACCGCCTGCATCAGTTCGACAAGGTGGAGATCGTGCGCATCGAAAAGCCGGAGAACAGCTACGCCGCCCTGGACGAGATGGTCGCCCACGTGGAGAGCCTGGTGAACGAGCTGGGCCTGAAGTACAGGATCCTGCGCCTCTGCGGCGGGGATATGAGCTTCACATCGGCCATCACCTATGATTTCGAACTGTGGAGCGCCGCTCAGGGCCGATGGCTGGAGATCAGCTCCGTTTCCAACTTCGAGAGCTACCAGGCCAACCGCCTCAAGTGCCGTTTCCGTGACGAGGAAGGCAAGATGCAACTGGCCCATACCCTCAACGGCAGTTCGC
>JAEEIJ010000079.1 GCA_016281315.1 Bacteroidales bacterium | reverse complement strand
CCGGACATATATCCGGTACTACAACAACGATAGAATCAAACTGAGGCTAAAAGGAAAGAGCCCGGTGCAATACCGAGCTCTGTTCCAATCTAAGGCCTCGTAACTAATGTTAAACCGTCCAACTTTTGGGGGTCACATCAGTTTTTGCCGGGCTTTTTTTGCACCTAGACCCTCATAAAAGGCCTTGCGAACCGGGGCCTTGGCCTGTTCAGGTGCAGGAAGAGGGTGTTTTGCACCCGAGTGGCAGTATTTGAGGGGTTCAGGTGCAGGGAGGGGGTGTTTTGCACCTGAACAGACCACGGCCACCACACACCGCCATCAAAACCTAAAGCATCGAGGGCTGAAGGAAAAGGGTCTGGGACTCGCCGGGATGGAGGAGGCGGGTTTTGCCGAAGGCGGTGAGGAAGGGGTTCATAATCTTCACCACTTCCTTGCCGGCAACGCTTCCGGTGTTAGTCACGGTAACGGAAACGGAATCACCGGTAAATACCGGTTCGCTCACTTCAAAGGTGGTGTAACTCAGCCCATAGCCAAAGGGATATGACACCCCCGTGCTACCCGAAAGCACAAAGTGGCGATAGCCAACCTCCAGTCCCTCGGCGTATTCGGTGTAGCCCACATTGCGTACATCCTTATCGCTGTCGCGGCCTCCGCCGGCCATAGTGGAGCGACCGGAGTAGTCGTAGGGGAAGTTGGCCGATGACGGGAGGTCGAAGTAATCGGCCGGAAAAGTGACGGGAAGGCGCCCGCTGGGGCATACGCGTCCCGACAGAATCTGCGCGATTGCATGCCCGCCCTCCTGCCCGGGCTGCCAGGCAAGGACGATGGCGTCCGGAAGTTCCTTCCACGAGGCTATCTCCACAACGCCTCCCACATTCAGCACCACAGTAACTTTTTTACCCCGGGCGTGAAACACTTCGCACACATCCCGGATCATGGGCAGTTCGTTATCGGCCAGAAGGAAATCGTCCTCCAGGTGACGGTCCCCGCCCTCGCCGGCCTGGCGGGAGATGGTGATGACGGCGCAATCCGCATCATCGGCAATCGCCTCAACGACAGCGCGGTCCAACTCCATCTCCGGAGCGCCCGAGGTCCCGAGCATGCCGGAAAGCAGGGTTTTGCGGGGCCGGTTCTTGTCGATATGGCTCCGGTATTTCGTGGCAACATCCTCCGAAATGCCAAACCCTTCGGCAGTAAGTCCCTCGTCCAGATTCACAACGTAGGGCCTGTGAACGTGCCCGGAGCCGGTGCCGCCGGGGAGCAGCTGGTATGAGCCGACGCCGAAAAGGGCCACCATCGACCCGGGTGCAAGAGGAAGGGCCGCGGAGCGATTCTCCAGCAGGACGATTCCCTCCAGAGCAGCTTCCAGGGCGATATCGGCATGAGCCTTCAGGTCCGGCGAAAGAGATGGTTCGTACCCCTTGAACATGGGTGTTTTCACGATGAGTTCCAGAACGCGGCGCACGCACGTGTCCAGGGCATCCTCGGCCAGATCTCCGCTTCGGACCTTACGCACCAGCTCGTTAATCTGCGACGACAAGCCCGGCTCCATAAGGTCGCATCCGGCCCCAATCTGCGCCGGGGTGTCCCGCTTGCCTGTCCAGTCGGTCATCACCAGCCCGCCGAAGCCCCATTCGCCGCGAAGGATGTCGGTGAGAAGCCATCGGTCCTGCTGGGTATGGGTGCCGTTGAGCCGGTTGTACGACGCCATAACTGTCCAAGGCTGAGACAGCTTAACGGCGATTTCAAAGTTCCTGAGGTATATCTCGCGAAGAGTCTCTTCATCCACCCTGGAATCGTTCCAGAAGCGGTTCGTCTCCTGATTATTGGCAGCAAAATGCTTGATGCAGGCCCCGACGCCCTGGCCCTGCACGCCATTTACATAGGCCGCGGCGATTGTCCCGCTAAGAACCGGGTCCTCCGAATAATACTCGAAGTTCCTTCCGCAGAGGGGGTTGCGCTGAATGTTCATCCCCGGAGCAAGCAGGACATCCACCCCATACTCCAGTGCCTCATTGCCGATGGCCTCTCCCACCCTCTCCACCATATCGGCATTCCAAGTGCTGGAAAGCAGCGAGCCGATGGGAAATCCCGTGCAGTAGAAAGTGGCCTCAGTGCCTCTGCGTTCAGGTTCAATGCGCACCCCGGCAGGCCCGTCGCTCAGGACGATGGCGGGGATGCCCAGACGGGGTATTGCCCGTGTCATACCCGCCGCGCCCGGTACCGGAACCCGAGCTCCGGTGATGCCGGCAAGCATACTCTTGTACCCGGCGCCAACAACCAGGGATGCCTTCTCCTTAAGGGTCATCTGAGATAGCACCTCGTCGATATTGTCCGGCGCAAGCGTCACCTGAGCCGCAGCGGCCAGGCACATGAACAGGGATACTATCCCCAGGGCGATATGCAATTTACAGTGTCTCACACGAGTATATATTTTGTCCAAAGATACAATGATTTCACCACATGGGCAGCAAAATCGGCCCCAAAATGACGACCGACCATGGAAAATCGCCAGCCCGACAGCAAAATCGGCCTTCCGGTGCAGTCCCACTAGATATCCGGCAATGTTTTTAGCTGTTTTGGCTGTTTTCCCTGCCGGATATCCAAGAAATCGGCATACTAGCATACTCTGGCTGGATATCCGGACGGTTCGGCAGTTATAGGATTTTTCTTAACTTTGCAGAAACTAAGCATTTAACTATGGAACTCACAGAAGCCATCACCTTGCGTCATTCCGTGCGGAAATACGCCGCCAAGCCAATCGAAGAAACAAAGGTTGCAACCCTCAAGGCTGCAATTGAACGGATCAACGCCCTCAGCGGGCTCAACATTCAGCTTGTTCTGGAAGAGCCAAAAGCCTTTTCCTCCGGGATGTGGAAATACGGCCAGTTTTCAGGCGTGAACAATTACTTTGTGATGGCCGGGCCCAAGGGTGCCGGTGCCGAAGAAAAAATCGGTTATTACGGAGAAGAACTCGTCCTGCTTGCGCAGACGCTGGGACTCAATACCTGCTGGGTCGGCCTTACCTACAAGAAGATTCCCGGCACATTCTCTCTCAGGGCCGGCGATACCGTTCACTGCGTCATCTCCCTGGGATACGGGGCTGAGCAGGGCAGGCAACACCCCATGAAACCGGCAGAGCAGTTTTACCAGTGCGAAGGCGTTCCCCCGCAGTGGTTCATGAAGGGACTGGAGGCGGCAATGCTGGCCCCCACCGCCGTGAATCAGCAGAAATTCAAGTTCATTCTACGCTCCGGGAACAAAGTGGAGGCCAAAGCCCTGTTCTCCATGGCGGGTTATACCCGGGTGGACCTTGGCATCGTAAAATACCACTTTGAAACAGCCGCCGGGAAAGACAATTTCCAGTGGCTGTAGCCCTCGAAGATGCCCCACTACATTTGCAGGTAAAAGGTAAAATGCCTACATTAGCGCTATGAAGAAGTTTTTCGCAACAATCGCGGTAATGGCCGTGTGCTTCAACGCCATTGCCGATGAGGGCATGTGGCTGCCCGTTCTTATTTCGGAAAGAATCCAGGATATGCAGTCGAAGGGCTGCAGGCTCAACGCAGAGGACATCTACAGCGTGAACCAGGCGTGCCTGAAGGACGCCGTGGTGCTGTTCGGCAGCGGATGCACAGGAGAACTGGTGAGCGACCAGGGGCTGATCCTGACCAACCACCACTGCGGGTACAGTTTCATCCAGAAGCATTCCTCCGTTGAGCACGACTACCTCCGGGACGGTTTCTGGGCTATGAACAACTCCCAGGAACTCCCCAATCCGGGCCTCACCGTGCGCTTTCTGGAAAGGATGGAAGATGTAACCGCCGTGGTGCTGAAGGGGTACAAGTCCAAGATGACGGAGGAGCAGCGCGAAAAGCTCATCCAGAAGAACTCGGGCAAACTCATCGAACAGATAACAAAGGGACAGAATGGCATAAAAGCCAGCGTGGAGGCCCTGTACTATGGCAACCAGTACTTCCTGTTCGTGTTCAAGGAGTACCGCGACGTGCGTCTTGTAGGCGCTCCGCCGTCGTCCATCGGCAAATTCGGAGGAGAAACCGACAACTGGATGTGGCCCCGCCATACCGGCGATTTCTCCATCTTCCGCATTTATGCCGATGAGAACAACGAGCCTGCCGATTACGACCCCACGAACCGGCCCTACAGGCCCAAGCGCTCGCTCACAATCTCGCTCAAGGGCGTGCAGGAAGGCGATTTCACATTCGTGTACGGCTGCCCCGGCAGCACCCAGGAATACGTGCACTCGGAGGCTGTAAGATATATCCAGGACATCTCCGATCCCGAAAAGATTGCCCTCCGCACCACCCGTCTGGAAATAATGAAGAAGTACATGTCCCAGAGCCAGGCCGTGCGCATCCAGTATTCCTCAAAGTATGCCGGCGTTGCCAACGCATGGAAAAAGTGGCAGGGTGAAGAAAAAGGCCTTCGCAAGAACAATATAGTTCCCGCCAAGCAGGAGTATGAGGCGCGTTTCGAAAAGTGGGCCCGGGGCACAGAATACTCATGGATTACGGAAATGCTCTACAACATGTACCAACTCCGCAATCCCCTGTTCCGTGCCTACGAATACTACAACGAGACAGTCCGAAGCATCGAAAAAATGCGCATCGCCTCCGGGCGCGGCATCGACATGAAAGACTACTATCAGCCCATCGACGAAGAAATCTTTGTAGCCATGATGTCGGCCTTCGACAAAGCTCTGGACGACAAATACAAGCCCGGTTTCTTCCTGGACCTCCGCGAAAAATACGGATCGATGGAAGCCCTGAAAGACGCGGTATTTGCCGATGACGAGCTGGCTGCAGAACTGGCCAGTGCCCTTGAGAGGGAGTATTGGAACGGAATCGTACCCCAGCTGGACGAGATGAACCAGAACATAAAACTCCTTTACCGCAAATACATGCGCGGGCAGATGGCATTCGAACCCGACAAGGCTTTCTACCCGGACGCCAACCTCACTCTTCGCGTAGCCTATGGCCACGTGGAAGGTTACAGGCCGGCAGATGCCGTGTACTACAGGCACGTATCAACGCTCAGAGGCATTATTGAGAAAGACAATCCCGACATCTTCGACTACAACATCCCGCAGGAGCTCAGGGACATTTACGCCCGCGGCGGCTATGAGGATCAGCCCGTGTGCTTCCTGGCCACCAACCACACAACGGGCGGCAACTCCGGAAGCCCGGTGCTCAATGCCGACGGAGAGCTCATCGGCATAAATTTCGACCGCGTATGGGAAGGGACGATGAGCGACCTTGTCTTCGACCCCGAAATCTGCCGCAACATCTCCCTGGACGTAAGGTACATCATTTTCATCATCAAGGAAATCGGCCATGCCGGTTATCTCCTGGACGAAATGAGATTCAACTGATATGGCGAAGGCGCGCAAATGGCTGGCTCTGGCCCCCATTGCGGTGCTTGTGGCGCTGCAGGCAGTCAGCATCGGCATTTTCAAGGCCGATGCCATCCTGGGGCCGTCCCAAATCGCGCTTCTGGTAGCTTCCGGCGTGTGCATCCTCATCGCCACCGCCTTTTACAAAACCCCGTGGAAAGACTTTGAGAAAGCCATCAGCGGCAATGTGGGAGAGGTGGCCAGCGCCATCCTCATCCTCCTGCTGATCGGCGCCATCTCCGGCACCTGGACCATGAGCGGCGTAGTGCCGGCATTCATCTGCTATGGCCTAAAAATCATCAGCCCCAAAGTATTCCTGCTCACGGCATGTGTCCTGTGCGCCGTGGTCTCCGTGCTCACCGGATCGTCCTGGACAACCATCGCCACAATCGGCGTAGCCCTCATCGGCATCGGCCGGGCGGAAGGATTCAGCGACGCGATGACGGCCGGCGCAATCATCTCGGGAGCCTATTTCGGTGACAAGATATCGCCCCTGTCGGACACCACCGTCCTGGCATCGTCGGTGAACAAGGTGGACCTCTTCACCCATATTCGCTACATGCTGCTCACCACGGGGCCGTCAATCATAATCACCCTCATCGCCTTTACCCTCATCGGCATTTTCCATAAGGGGGCCGATGCGCAGGAAATGTCGGTCTATGCCGATGTATTGTCGGCCCGCTTCAACATCACCCCCTGGCTTCTGATCGTGCCGGTCATCGCGGGCATCCTCATCTGGAGGAAACTGCCCGCCATCGTGGTCCTGGCTTTGTCGGCCCTCACCGCTGCGATTGCAGCCCTCATCTTCCAGCCCGATGTGATAGCCGAAATCGGAGCCGGAGTTGCCGATGGCTCCCGCGCCCGCATCCTCTTCGCCGGCACCGTGGAATCCGTGTACAACTCAGTGGCGCTGGACACCGGGAATGCCGGCGTCGACGGCCTTGTAACCACTCGCGGCATGCTGGGAATGCTGAATACCGTATACCTTATTATATGCGCGATGTGCTTCGGAGCCTGTATGAAAGCCAGCGGAATGATTGCCGATATGGCCGGCATGCTCACTCCCCTTACCCGCACACGCGCCGGCCTGGTGGGCACAACCGTATTCACCGGCACGGCCCTCAACGGAATCGTCTCGGACCAGTATCTGTCGGTGATTCTCACATCGAACATCTATCGCGAATCCTTCGACAAGGGCGGCTACGAACGCCGGCTCCTGAGCCGCAGCGTGGAGGACTCCTCCACGGTTACCTCGCCGCTGTTCCCCTGGTCCAGCTGCGGCATGACCCAGGCCACCATCCTATCCGTCCCCACCCTTGCCTACGCCCCCTTCTGCCTGTTCAACATCATCTCTCCCCTGATGTCCATCCTCGTGGCCATCATAGGCTGGAAGATTGTGCGCAAGGGCTGATCAGAAGCTGAAGATGTAGCCCACGCAGAGGGCGGTATGGAAGTGCTGGCTGTAGTAGAGGGATTTCAGAGTGGGGCCGTTTTTGTCTACGTCCAGACATTTGTCGTAGCAGTATTCGCCCAGGAGGTAGAAGTCCAGGGCGT
>JAEEIJ010000078.1 GCA_016281315.1 Bacteroidales bacterium | reverse complement strand
GTCATCGACGTGGACCTCGTCGCCCCGTTCATCGTCGCCTCCGCCGTCCTCCCCGAGATGATGGAGCGCCGCGAAGGCAAGATCATCAACATCTGCTCGATGATGTCTGAGCTCGGCCGCGAGACCGTGAGCGCCTACGCCGCCGCGAAGGGCGGCCTGAAGCTGCTCACCCGCAACATCTGCTCCGAGTCCGGCGAGTACAACCTCCAGTGCAACGGCATCGGCCCCGGCTACATCGCTACGCCCCAGACCGCTCCGCTGCGGGAGAAACAGCCCGACGGCAGCCGTCATCCCTTCGACAGTTTCATCTGCGCCAAGACCCCTGCGGGCCGCTGGCTGGATCCCAGCGAACTGGGCGGTCCCGCCGTATTCCTGGCTTCCCACGCTTCCGATGCCGTGAACGGCCACATCCTCTATGTGGACGGCGGTATTCTGGCCTACATCGGCAAGCAGCCTAAGTAATGGAACAGGTTTTCAGTTACATCATCGGCCTTGGGGCTGCCGTGATGATGCCCATCCTCTTCTTTATCCTGGGGGTGTGCATCGGCATCAAGCCCGGCAAGGCGCTCAAGAGCGGCCTCCTGGTGGGCGTGGGCTTCGTGGGTCTGTCCGTTGTGACGGCCCTGCTCACGTCCTCCCTGGGCGGCCCTCTGAAGCAGGTGACGGATATCTACGGCCTGCAGCTGGGAATCTTCGATATGGGCTGGCCGGCGGCGGCGAGCGTTGCCTACAACACCACGGTGGGTGCCTTCATCATCCCCGTGTGCCTGGGCATCAACATCGTCCTGCTGCTGTGCAAGGCCACCAACACCATCAACATCGACCTGTGGAACTACTGGCACTACGCCTTTATCGGCGCGGTGGTCTATTTCGCCTGCGACAACATCTGGTGGGGATTCTTCGCGGCGGTGATCTGCTTCGTCATCACGCTGATTATGGCCGATCTCACCACGAAAAAGTTCCAGAGCTATTACAAGGACGTGGAAGGAATTTCACTGCCGCAGCCTTTCGTGCAGGGTTTCGTTCCTTTCGCCGAAGGACTCAACTGGTGCCTGGACAAGATCCCCGGCTTTAACAAGCTGGACATCGACGCCGACGGCCTCAAAAAGAAGTTCGGCGTGCTGGGTGAACCGCTGCTGCTGGGCGTGATAGTGGGAATCGGTATCGGCCTTCTGAGCTATCCGTCCTGGAGTGAGATTGTCTCCCACATTCCCGCCATTCTGGGACTCGGCATCAAGATGGGCGCCGTGATGGAACTCATCCCGCGCATTACCGGTCTTTTCATCGAAGGCCTCAAGCCCATTGCCGAAGCCACCAAGGAAATGGTTTCCCGGAAGTTCAAGAACAGCGCCGGCATCAATATCGGAATGAGCCCTGCGCTTGTCATCGGCCATCCCACCACGCTGGTGGTTTCGCTGCTCCTGATTCCCGTGACGCTGCTGCTGGCCGTCATTCTCCCCGGTAACGAGTTCCTGCCGCTGGCTTCGCTGGCCGGTATGTTCTACGTGTTCCCGGCGGTTCTGCCCGTCACCAAGGGCAATGTGGTGAAGACCTTCATCATCGGCCTCGTGGCCCTTACCGTGGGTCTTTACTTCGTGACGGACCTGGCTCCGTACTTCACCCAGGCCGCACAGGACGTTTTCGCCCGCACCGGCGACGCTGCAGTAGCCATTCCGGAGGGATTCCAGGGCGGCAGCCTGGACTTCGCTTCCAGCATCTTCTCCTGGGTGATCTTCCACCTGGTTCACGACTTCAAATGGATCGGCAGCGGTATCCTTGTCATCGGCACTACCGTGATGGCCGTCATCAATCGCAGAAGAATCATCAAAGCATCCTATGAAAAGAATATTGACAGCAGCTCTGCTGCTTAGCACGATCGCTATGAGCGCACAGACCAGATACACCGTTCAGACCGCCTGCCATCCCGACGATGTGCGGCACTACGACACCGAAACCCTCAGGGCCCGTTTTATGATGCCCGAGGTGATGGTGGCCGATGAAATCAACCTCACGTATTCCCTATACGACCGCTTCATCTTCGGCGGCGCCGTTCCGGCTACAAAGCCCCTGAAACTGGAAACCATCGACCCGCTGAAGGCCGATTATTTCCTGGAGCGCCGCGAACTGGGCGTCATTAACGTGGGCGGAGACGGCATCGTTTCCGTGGACGGGAAGGAGTATCTTCTCAAGTTCAAGGATGCCCTGTATGTGGGCAGGGGAGTGAAGGACGTGGTGTTCAAGAGCAAGGACGCCGCGCATCCGGCACACTTCTACCTCAATTCCGCCACGGCTCATAAGGCCTACAAGACGCAGCTGATTACCATCGACGGTCGGAAGGGCTCCATCAAGGCCAACTCCTTTGCCGCCGGCAAGATGGAAGACAGTAATGACCGCGTAATCAATCAGTTGATTGTGAACAACGTCCTGCAGGAAGGTCCCTGCCAGCTGCAGATGGGCCTGACGGAACTCAAGCCCGGTTCCGTCTGGAACACGATGCCTGCACATACTCACGCCCGCCGCATTGAAGCCTATTTCTACTTCAACGTGACGGGCGGGAATATGATCTGCCACTTTATGGGGGAACCCCAGCAGGAACGCATCGTATGGCTCGCCAATGAGCAGGCCATTATGAGCCCTGAATGGAGTATCCATGCTGCCGCAGGCACGTCCAACTATATGTTCATCTGGGGGATGGCCGGAGAGAACCTGGACTACGGCGATATGGATAAGATTCAGTACAAGGAGATGCGGTAAGTAAACCGCATCCCCTTATTCCTTCGGCGGCGCAGGCGTTTCTACCTGTGCCGCTTTTTTGCCTTTTCCTCTGCTGGCGAAGAACCAGATGAGACCGGCGGCCACCACCAGCAGGGCGATGCCCAGGACAGGCCTGTAGAAGAGCCAGGCGAGCGCGATGACAATCAGCGACCAGACGACGCCTACAACCGTGCAGACTACGCCTACGCCCCAGCCCAGGATGTTCGCCAGGAACGGAAGGACCTTGAGGAGGGTCTCCAGGAAGTTGAACACTCTCTTGAGGCCGCCAACCACCAGCATAATGCCCAGGATGCGCAGGATCCAGGTGAGGATCTTGTTGCCCTGGTGCTCGCTTTCGAAGATTTCATCGGCACTCTTCTTGCCCATTACCAGCGTCTGGAAGGTCTTGCCGTTCTTGGCCTTGAAGGCTTTGAAGGTGTCGCCGTCCACTACGGAGATGATGGTGGCCTTGGCGGGAACGGTCTTCAGCCAGTAAACCTGAACGTCGCCCACTTCAGGAGAAGAGGAATTGCGGCCGATATAAAGCGTGCTGCCTTCCTGATGGACATAGCTCAGGGAGTCTTTCTTACCGGTGCGGGCCAGGCTCTTATCCAGTGCTTTCAGGATCTCTTCGTCGATGTTCAGCTCCACAGCCTCGCCGGACGTGATCTGGTGGATGAGGCTCTCGTTCAGCTTATAGGCGCCGAAGGAGACGTTTTCCGCCCACTGTTCCTCGGGCTGAATGGTGGTAAGAACGGAGTTTACGTTCTTATAGTCCGGATCCTTGAACTCCGAGGAATTAATCGGGGAGGATACCCATTCCTTGGAATAGGTATAGGTGGTGGTGGTTTCCTGCGCACCGCCTATCTTGTCCTTGGTTTCGGTCTCGGAATGTTCCACCCACTGATAGTACTGGACATTGCGCTTCAGGGCGATGGCCGTGGCGCCGAAGTTGAACTGCTTGTCGATGAGCGAGTCCTGGGTGGTGGCGAAAGCCGTTGCGCACACCAGTTCGCCCTCCATGGCCGGGTCGATCTTATCCGGGTTGGGCATTTCGATGCAGACCTTCTGGGCCTCGTTCAGCATTTTGGTGGTCTTGACGGCGCGGCCTTCGTTCCACCACAGCAGAATGGTACCGGCGATGAAGAGGAGGATGCCTCCGCCGATTCCCTTGAAAGAGTTGCCTACGCGTTGTCCGTAGGAGGTTCTCGTTGTTTCTGTGTAAGCCATAGTATTTAGAGTTAAATGTTAGGTTCCATATGGACGATGAGATGGGATTCTTCGCCGAAGTTGGCGTGGAATTGACGTTCCACTTCGTCGGCGACCTCGTGGGCTTCCTTCAGCGTAATGTCCGGAGGAAGGAGGATGTGGACCTCTGCCGCGACGTGACTGCCGATCTGGCGGGTGCGAAGGTCGTGGGGGTTGGAAACGCCGGGGACGGAGGCGATCACCGAGAGCATCTTTTGCTCGGTTTCCGCCGGGAGGGAACTGTCCGTGAGTTCGCGGAAACAGGGCCCCAGCAGGTCCCAGGCCACTTTTACGAGCATAGCGCCCACGACGATGGAGGCCAGGGGATCCAGTACGGTCCAGCGGTCTCCCAGGAAGATGGCGCCTCCGATGCCGATGGCGGCTCCGATGGACGACAGGGCGTCGCTGCGGTGGTGCCACGCATTGGCTTCCAGGGCCTTTGAATTGAGTTTCCGGCCTTTGAAAATGGTGTAACGGTAAAGGATTTCCTTCGCGACAATGGACGCTAGCGCGGCCCAAAGGGCAAGCCTGCCGGGCGAGGGGAGTGCCTCTCCCTGCAGCCAGGCGGCGAGTTTCGTCGCGCCGGAGACGACGATGCCGATGGCAGCGGCGGCCAGGGCCAGGCCGATGAAAAGCGTCGCCACCGTTTCGAACTTCCCGTGTCCGTAGTCGTGTCCTTCGTCCTGCGGCCGGGCGCTGATGCCCACGAAGACGATGACCACGATGTCCGTCAGGAAGTCCGAAAGGGAATGGATGGCATCGGCCACCATGGCGGCGCTATGCCCTGCAATGCCGGCGACGGCCTTAAGCGCCACCAGCAACAGATTCACCACGCTGCCAACCAGCGTGACCCGGGTGATTTCCTTTTCCCTTACCACTGATTCCAGTGAACGTTCTCAGCTTTCCACTTGTCTTTGGGCTCCGGATTCTCTGCCGGAACGCCGACGGGAATGATGCAGAGGGGCTGCACGCCTTCCGGAATGCTCAGCGCCTCGCAGATGGGGGCGATACGCTCCATCGCAGGGTAGCCGGCAGTCCAGACGGCGCCGTATCCCAGCGCGTGGGCGGCCAGGAGGATGTTTTCCGCCGCGGCCGAGCAGTCCTCGTACCAGAAGGTTTTATCCGTCTCCCCGCAGACCACGATTACCGCGCCGGCGGTGGTGAACATTCCGCTGCGCGGACCTTTCCCGAAGATATCGGCTATCTTCTCCTGGTCCGTGACCACGACGAAGCGCCAGGGCTGAATATTGATGGCCGAAGGGGCCGCCATTCCGGCCTTGAGGATGACCTCCAGCTGTTCCTGCGGAACGGGCTCGCCGGTGAAGGCGCGGATGCTGGTGCGGGTCATAATGACGTCCAGGGCACCGGGAGCGGCATTTTGAGGGGATTTACAGCCAATCATAGCAAGAGCAGTTAAGAGGATGACGAAAGCTTTTTTCATTGCGTTGACGTTTATCTTGCCCAAATTTAGGAAATAATTGTTAAATTTGGACAAAATACAAGCACATTATGAAATCTCTCAAAGGAACCAAGACGGAAAAGAACCTCCAGGAGGCTTTTGCCGGCGAGTCACAGGCTCGCAACAAGTACACCTATTATGCCTCTAAGGCGAAGAAAGACGGCTTTGTCCAGATAGCCTCCATTTTCGAGGAAACGGCGGCCAATGAAAAGGAACACGCCAAGATCTGGTTTAAGTACCTGCACGGCGGTGCCGTTCCCGGCACGGAGGAGAACCTGCTGGACGCCGCCGGCGGCGAAAACTACGAGTGGACGGACATGTATGCCCGTATGGCCAAAGAGGCCCGCGAAGAAGGTTTCGATGAGATTGCCGATAAATTCGAGGCCGTTGGCGCCATCGAAAAGCACCACGAGGAACGCTACCGCAAGCTTCTGAAGAACATCCAGGACAAGAAGGTCTTCTCCAAGGACGGCGACGCCATCTGGCAGTGCGCCAACTGCGGCCACATCGTTATCGGCCCGGCCGCTCCCGAGGAGTGCCCCGTGTGCAACCACCCTCAGAGCTACTTCCAGGTTCTCGCGGAGAACTATTAATCGATTTTTTCAAAGATTTCCTTCCGGTCCCAGTCCTGCCAGTAACGCAGGGCGAGGGACCGGATTTGTTGCCAGTATTCGGGCCGATGGCCGAAACGTTTCTCGGCATCCCGGATATCGTTCCGGATTTGTCTCTCGAATTCCGGCTTTAACCGCAGTGAAAAAGCGATTTCGCCGCAGGAGAAGCGAGCCTCAGCGCGGGGCTTGTCGGTGGCGGCGACGGCAATTTGTCCGTGGCCGAGCGTGGCACCGGAGCCAATCTGCAGGCCGTCGTTGAGACAGCTCACCGGGGGCACGCCGCCGGCGTAGGAGAGGACGCTCAGGCGGTGGACATCGGCCCCGGCCGATTCCAGCTCTTCCACGGCCCGGAGGCCCATTTTCGCACCCAGGGTGGCGTAGATGCCCAGGTGTCCGTGGACTTCGGCGGTGAGTACCGCCAGGCGCCATTCCCGCTCGCCGTAGCGGGCGATACAGGTGCCGGCGATGGCCTGGACGTCATCGGATGGAATTACCATTTCTCGATGGCTTTCAGAAGAAGATATCCGCCCACGATTTGGATGAGGATGCCCGGCCAGCCGAGGCGGACGTCCTGCAGGGCGTGTAACAAATTGAAATCCAGGAAGAACTCGAAGAGCATGCCAATCAGTTGATAGGCGAGGACCGCCAGCGCCACAGACCAGATGGTAAGGCCCATTTTCCGGCCGATAAGCGCAGCAGCGATGGCCAGCGTGATGCTCTTGACCAGAATGGCCGGGAGCGAAGCCACGGGCGGCATCCCGAAGAGGGCGCAGTTTACCAGCGGCGATAGGATGGCTGTAAGAAGCCCCACTTTCCAACCGCATTTAAACGCGCCGATGAGCGTGAAGAAATAGATGGGCAGGAAGATGAGGCCGCCGTTCGGGATGAGGTGGCACAACTGCGGAACGGCGATATTGCCGATGATAAACAGCCCTGCGGCGAGATAGGTCTTATAGGTGGAAAAACCGTACTTTTGGTGCTCCAGTGCTAGTGCGTTCATAAGGATGCGGTTAAAAACAATCTCTCAAAGTTATGGATTTCCCAAGAAACTACAAAATATATTTTTGGACGAAAGAGGCCGATGTGGTGATGAAACGGGTCCCCACGTCCAGGTGCGTCCAGCAGTCGGGATCCTCATAGGGCCTCCCGTCAATGCAATCTTCGCCCCAGGCGGAGAGAACCGCCTCGTAGTTGGCGAAGGGGACCACCTCGTCCCGCGTGGAATGGTAAAGGAAAAAGTTGGAGTCCGCGTCGGGTATCCAGTCTCCGTATGTGAGCGAATTTTCCTTCAAGGCACGCTCCATCGTCCTCAGCTTGGCTTCCGGCACATCTCCCGTTAGCGTTCCGTCCCTGAAATAGGCAACGACGCTTTCCCGGAAACACTGCGACGCTTCGCAGTAATCCATTCCGTCGTTTTTCATCGTGAATCCGTTGTTCCGGCTGGAGCAATCCAGCAGGTGCCGCTGAATCTGACCCGTGTTGAATTCCTTCCGGTCCAGGATTTCGAATATGCCCGTATCGATGATTTCCGGCGCGGCGAAATCGGCATAGGTACAGCCCAGCGCCTTCAAATCCGGATGGGTGTCCACAAGGCCCTTGAGAACCAGGATCGCGGCGACCGGCATATAGATCTTGTCCTCAAGGATATAGTGCCGGAGCGTTATCAGAGGGTCGTAGGGACCGTCACCGCAGATGGCCGCCGTGAGGTTGAGCCCGGTGATGCTGTTTTCCTTATAGTAGCGCAGGATCCCGGCGGCCACGGCTCCGCCCTGGGAATAGCCGATGGCAATACTCTTCCAGCCGGACGCCATCGTCATCTTCTTTTCGCGGGTCAGCCAGTCCAGGGCCGCTTTGGCGCCGGCCAGGCACTGGCGCGCCGTAACATCCCGGTTCAGATAGGGATGGGGATTGGCGCGGGTGCTGCCGAATCCTTCATAATCCGGAAAAACCGCCATCGCATTCAGTCCGGACAGCATACGGGTCAGAACGCCCACGTCGGTCATTACCGACAGGTTTTTGAAATTACTGGGCCGTTCGTCGTCGCTGGTGATGGTGATGTGGCAACCGATGGCCAGGTGGGCCGGTTGCCCTACCGGAAGATAGATGAGTTCGGACAGATTCTGGATGCTCCCGTCGGCCCCCTTTGCAGTATACTCGATGGTGACCCATTTGCCTTTTTCGCTCGTATCCAGGGTCCTGACGTATTTTCCTTCCTCTTCCGTCAGGGCCGGACTGGAGGCAACCCTTATCGTATCCCCGCTTTTATTACAGGAGAACAATGCTGCCACGAAAATGGCGACAAGAAGGGCGCGGAAGAGTTTTTTCACTTTACATTATAAGGACAAAGGCGCAATCTCGAACAGGGCGATGCTGTTTGATTCCAGGGTATAGGTGTCTGCGACGCCGGGGCGGCGGTCCATGCCCTGGCTGTCGGTCATACGGACTCCGGTGACGCTCCAGCCGTCGGGAAGATGCAGCGTGACCTCACAGGGCGCATTCTGGGAGTCATCCTCGTGGTAGCGCACAACAAGCAGGCGTAAGGCACCGTCTTTCGAGCGAGCTGCACAAGTGTAGATGTTGTCCGTGTCGCAGCCGGACTCCACCTGGGTGCCATAGTCCGCAAGTTCCGCCCAGTAGTACAGCGCCCAGTAGGGAGGCCGGAGGTCGCAGACAAACGGGGACCAAGGGCCGCACCAGATCGTATTGGGCCGGAGGTCGTAGTACATCAGCATATCCACCGGCTCGCTCTGGCACGCGCACATAACGGCGCCAACAAATGCCGCACCCTTCACAGTAGGACGCATCTTTCCGCTATAATTGTCCGTCTCGTCCCAGCTGCGGTTGTAGTTCCATTCGTTGAGAATAGATTCTGCCGCTCCGAAACCATTCTCGTCCAGCATCTTGCGGATGATTCTCACATCTTCGACGATGCGCGCCGGCTTGCGGTGGTACATATGGTGCGAGAAGAAGTCCAGCGGGGCCCCTTTTTCCTTTACACACTCCAGGAATGCCGGGCCGTACTTTCGCGGATTGGCAAAGGCGGGGCCGCCTATTTTCAGGTCCGGGAAGCACTTTTTCAGATGCTTCGCCGCGACCACGTACAGCTCGTCGAACTGCTCCATCGTGCCGGCCCAGGTCCGCGGATCCGTCTTCCAGCGGTCTTGAGGCTGGTCCAGGTCGGGTTCG
>JAEEIJ010000077.1 GCA_016281315.1 Bacteroidales bacterium | reverse complement strand
TCTGCGCCCAGAGGGCCTGCCATGGAAGAAGCAGCAGGCCGATGAGAATGAGTGCGACTGATAGTTTTCTCATAGGGTGGTCTTTAGTGCCTGTATTATGTCATGTGTGCGCACACACAAATATGATTGCAAATTTAATCAACTTTTTACATATTACAAATACATACACAGGAAATGTGTATTAGCCGTCGTAAAACAAAGGTGGATTTGACAACTGGTCAAGTTGGTTATTTTGTCTTTTTTTGTACCTTTACACGCATTTATTCGACAATAGTAGTATGCGCAGAATTATTCTATTCATCATTAGCCTGACGGTTTGTATTGCCGCCTATAGCCAGGAGTATGAGTATTCCTTTACCGAAGCAGCGGATCTGACGATGGTTGGGAAGGTGTTTCCGGACACTCCGAATCCTTATCAGCGTATGGACTTCACGCGCTTCGGCGGTTGGACAGAAAAGGATATCAACCTGCTGGAGATGTCTTCCGGAATCATAATCTCTTTTAAGACGGATTCTCCGGTAATCGCAGTCAAACCTGAATTCACGGAAATCTGCAATACAAACGGCTCCGGCTTCGCCGCCCGCGGTTTTGACCTATATATCAAAAAGGACGGGGAATGGCTCTGGGCTGGAGGTTGTTCGTACAATAGCAACAAAGACCTGGCAACTGAAACGCAGAAGATACGGAAACTGGTGAATCACATGGACGGCAGCCTTAAGGAGTGCATAATGTACCTTCCTACCGAAAGCAAGCTGGCATCCCTGAAAATTGCTGTAAAAGAAGGCAGTGTCATCGAAAAAGGGGATGTCCCCTTCCGTCACAGGATATGCCTGCACGGCTCTTCCTTTATGCATGGAGTGAGCACAACTCGTGCAGGCCAGACGGTTCCCGGATATCTTACCCGCATGACGGGCATGCAGTTCTGCAGCCTGGGGGTGAGCGGTGATTGCAGGATGCAGCCGCAATTCGCCGCAGCTCTTGCAGAAGCAGATGTGGACGCGTTTGTGTTCGATGCTTTTTCCAACGGCAGTGCAAAAACCGTAAAGGAGAACCTATTCCCCTTCATAGAGACAATCCAGGCCGAAAAGCCTGGAGTCCCCCTGATCTTCATGCACACTATCTGGCGGGAACGCAGAAACTTCAACATGGAGCATGACGCTGCCGAGGCATCCAAGATAGCGGTCGCCGACAGTCTTATGAAGATTGCCGTGAAGAAGTACAAAAACGTTTACTACATAAAGTCGAATGCCACATCTCCCATGCACGACACAACGATGGACGGCGTCCATCCGGGGGACTGGGGCTACTATCTGTGGGCCGAATCAGTGCGCAAACCCATTGTAAGGATTTTCCGCAAATATGGCATAAAGTAGGGAAAATCCATACCTGAAAGCTATAACAGAATATCTATCAGGCGGTCGGGATAATTGGAGATTATGGCGTCCACTCCGCATTCCGACATACGGCGTATGTCTTCCGGCTCGTCCACGGTCCAGGGGACGACTTTGATGCCGCGGGAATGGCAGTACGCTACATTTTCCGGCGTGACGGCGACGTAATTGGGCGACCACCAGTCCGGTTTGAAACTGACACGGGAGAGGATTTCCTCTATGTCCGTGTCCTTTTTCGTCAGAAACGACAGTGTAACTTCCGGCCATTTCTTATGGATATAGTCCATGGAACGCGCATCGAAAGTCTGGACAATCAGCCGTTTCCCCAGTTTTTTCGACAGCAGCAGGGGGATGCACGTATCGCAGAAATACTTGTAATCGGGCCAAATTGCGCCCTCCCCTTCTCCTTGTGCCGATTTGATTTCTATGTTGTAGCCGGGAAGCGGGATATGATTGTCCTTGGCGTACTTCTCCGTAAAGTCTATGAGTTCAGATGCCAGCGGGACATGCTCCGGGACCAACGCCTTCTGAGGCCACTGCTCCCAGTACTTAAGGCCGACCTCATATCCGGCGATACTGTCGTATGGCATAGTATACAGATACTCTTTCGGTTCTCCCTTCTCCACCGGCGTGCCGTCCGGCCTTATGGCGCAGCGGTAGTGGAAGTAATTGTCGTGGGACACCACCACTTTACCGTCGGCCGATATCTGAAGGTCCATTTCCAGGGTGTTTACGCCCAGGTCCAGAGCGTGCTTCATCGACGTAAAAGTATTTTCCGGCATAAGGCCGGCGCCACCGCGATGAGCCTGAATGTCGATGCCGGGCTGCCGGGTGGTACACTGTACCAACACTGCGATGCAAATGGCAAGAATGATGATTCTGATATTGTTCATGATATTGGCTTAATCTTTACAAATATAAACTATTCTTCTCATTATCGAATACTTTTCGCTATATTTGCGGGTTATGAAAAGACTCCTTTTGACCATATCTTTTGTGCTTTTTGCATCCATTTCTTTTGCATGGGCACAAAGCTGTTATGCCGCTTTGGACGCTGATACACTTCGCATTGGCAACTCCCGGATAGAACGGGTGTTTGCCTGGAACGGCGGGGCCGTCAGGACATTATGGCTTGCCGATAAAACGGCGGGCCGCACGATGAAGTCCAGTCACGATCTGCCGGACTTTGTTTTGGCGAAGGAAGCACCGGAAAATGCGCGCTTGGATGTCATTGAGGTGCCTGCCGGCAAATGGGCGCCGGGGTGTTTTGTCGCCAGAATATCATACAATATCGGCAAAGTGGAAGTCAGACGTGATTACCGGATCTACGAAGATGTGCCGGCGATTGCATGTGATACGTATGTGAAGGGGGTGTGGAACATTACCCTTGAAGACAGGCCGATACTTGACCAGATATGCTTCAAGGGCAGGAACTGGCACTGCACTGCGGTGGAGTTCTACGATGTGACCGACCATCACAATACCCTGCTGGAGGAGCGTCGGTTCATATCATATCATCATTCCAAGACATGGAACGGCAATCTCCTGCTCGCCCGCGATGCGGTTACAGGCGATGGCCTGTTCCTTCTGAAAGAAGCGCCGTGCTCAAACATGCAGGTGGCTTTCAGGGAGGGGGACTTCCGCACCAAGAACGGCCGCTTCCAGGCAATCGGTATCGGCTTTGATCCGGAAGATATCCTTGCCGACGAGTGGACTCCCCTGTATGGATGCGTGATGGGCGTCAGCGGGAACGACGACCTGTCGGAAGCGCTCGCGCTCCGCTCATATCAGAAAACCGCCCGCCGCCAGGAAGACATGGTGATGATGAACACATGGGGGGATCGCAGCCAGGATGGACGCGTGAGCGAGACTTTTTGTCTCCAGGAATTGGACAAGGCCGCCCGGCTCGGCGTCACTGTTTATCAGATTGACGATGGCTGGCAGGTGGGAAAGAGCCCCGCTTCTGTTGTCGCCGGCGGCTCTTTCGACAATATCTGGGCCCGTTCCGGTTATTGGGATGTGGACCCTGTGAAATTTCCCCACGGTCTGGCGCCGATAGTGGAAAAGGCCCGGTCTTTAAATATAGAAATCGGCCTCTGGTTCAATCCCAGCGTGCAAAACGACCTTGCCGATTGGGAGAAGGATGCAGCTGTTCTCACCAGCCTTTGGAAGCAATACGGGATACGCATTTTCAAGATAGACGGTCTCATTCTCCCAAGTAAAACGGCCGAGCGTAATCTCCGCAAGATGCTGGATCGCGTGAGGGAAGAGACCGGGGACGATGTCGTCTTCAATATGGATGTGACCAACGGCCGCAGAATCGGCTACAACTGGTTCACGGAGTATGGAAACATTTTCCTGGAAAACCGTTATTCCGACTGGGGAAACTATTACCCATACAAGACCCTCCGCAACCTGTGGCAACTGTCCCGCTATGTAGCCCCGGAACGCTTCCAGATAGAGTTCCTCAATCCCTGGCGCAACCCGGACAAATACCCTTCCGGGGACATGTTCGCCCCGGCAAACTATTCCTTTGACTATATAGCCGCCGTGAGTTTCGCCGCTCAGCCACTGGCATGGATGGAGGCGTCCAACCTGCCGGAAGATGCATTCGGAACAGGGGATTTGCTACGGAAATGGCTTGACATTGCACCGTCACTGCACGCAGGTACAATTCTTCCAATCGGAGAAGAGCCATCCGGCCGATCCTGGACGGGATTCCAGTCTGTAACGGATTCTAAACACGGGTACATTATTCTGTACCGGGAGGCTACACCGGGAACCAAAGCCCTCATTAAAACATGGCTTCCCAAAGGCTCACGCGTGCGCTTGAAGTCCCTCCTGGGCGATGGAAAGCGTTTCCGCGCCAAGGTTGACGCCAATGGAAATCTCCCTGTCAAGCTCCGCCACCCCAATTCTTTCGCCCTGTACGAATACACCATCCGATAAGATGTTCTCTATCTCCACCAGCGCTACGGCATTGGCTTCCAGGGAGAAGACGCTTGACACGTCGGGGCGGCTGTCCATTCCCTGACTGTCGGTCATACGGACACCGGTGACCCGCCAGCCGTCAGGAAGATTCAGCTTTATCTCACAGGTTTCAGTATAGGAGTCGTCCTTATGGTAGTTCACCACCAGCAGGCGGATTTTCCCGTCTTCTGACCGGGCCGCGCTGGTGTAAATGCCGGCCGCCGTGCAGGAAGACGCTATCTGGGTGCCGTAATCGGCCAGCTCGGCCCAGTAATACAGGGACCAGTAGGTGGGGCGGATATCATAGAACAGCGGAGACCAGGGGCCGCACCAGATGGTGTTGGGACGTAGGTCATAATACATGAGCATATCCAGCGGCTCGCTCTGGCAGGCGCACATGACGGCAGCCACGAAGGCCGCGCCCTTGATGGTGGGACGCATCTTCCGGCTGTAGATATCCGACGCCGTGTCCCAGCCAGTGTTGAAATTCCATTCATTGAGGATGGATTCGGTTTCCGTGAAGCCTTTCTCATCCAGCATTTTACGGATGATGCGCACATCCTCGACGATGCGTGCGGGCCTGCGGTGATACATATGGTGTGAGAAGAAGTCCAGAGGGGCTCCTTTTTCTTTTACATAGTCCAGGAACGCAGGGCCGTATTTTCGGGGATTGGCAAAGGCCGGACCGCCTATTTTCAGGTCCGGGAAGCACTTTTTCAGATGCTTCGCCGCGACCACGTACAGCTCGTCGAACTGCTCCATCGTGCCGGCCCAGGTCCGCGGATCCGTCTTCCAGCGGTCTTGAGGCTGGTCCAGGTCGGGTTCG
>JAEEIJ010000076.1 GCA_016281315.1 Bacteroidales bacterium | reverse complement strand
CTCCAGGGGTAGCCGCGCGGCCAGGGGCGAGACGCCCCTATGAGCGCAATATATATCCACAAACTACACTGTTGAATCGAAGTGACAACCTACTATCCAACTTCTTTCCAAATCATTTGGAAAATCCATAAGAATAGATAGCATTTTTCGATAAGATAAAGGCCCGTGCTTCTCAGCAGGGGCCTTTTCTTCTAACCTAAACTTAACCTATTAAAAAACTATTCGGTTTTCTTAATAGCGAATACCGTGCCAAACTATTCTTGCCGATTCAGTTCCTCATTCGGACGGACGCGGAGGATGCGCACGTCCTGGAGGGGACGGTCATAGCGGTTGGTGGGCATGGCGGCGATGCGGTCGATGACGCTGAGCCCGGCCACGGCCTCGCCGAAGACGGTGTATTCGCCGTCCAGATGCGCGCAGCCCGACTCATCCTGTACGATGTAGAACTGCGATCCGGAGGATTCCTTGAACGGGTTGCCCAGGTCCCCGCGGCGGGCGGCCGCGAGAGCGCCTTTGACGTGCCGGTGCAGGGGCTGCCCCAGCGAATCCCGCATCTCCGCGGGAAGGGTATAGGCCGGGCCGCCTTCCCCGTAGTGCTCCACCATCGAGGTGTCGCGGGTGAAGGGGTCTCCGCCCTGGATGATAAAACCGTTGATGACACGGTGGAACAGCAGCGAATCATAGTAGCCGGAAAGGGCCAGTTTCTCGAAATTGTCCCGGTGCCGGGGCGTGTCCTTGTACAGGCGCACGCGGATGGTACCCTGCGTGGTGACGATGTCGAAGACGGGTTCTTCCGGAAGGGCCGATGCCGCCTTCGCGGCAGCGACGCTGTCCGCGGGGGCTACGTTGACGGCGGATAAGCCGCTTTCTTCCTCAGGTTCCTGTTCGGCGCCGCCGCATTTGCAGCCGGCGACGAGGCTCACGGCCAGAATGATGTAAAGGAGTTTTTTCATAATTAGTGCAAAAATAATTAAATTTGTAGACACTATGGCAAATCCGCTCAAACAATTGGCCGGGGAAACCGCCATCTACGGTTTCAGTTCCATCCTTGCCAGGGTGCTGAACTTCCTGTTCGTCCCTATCTACACCCGTACGCTCACGCAGGTCCAGTACGGCGTGGTGACGGAGTTCATGGCCTACATAGCCATCCTGCAGGTGGTGCTGGTCCTGGGCCTGGAAACCGGCTGTTTCCGTTTTGCCAACAAGGAAGGGGAGGATCCCCGGAAGGTTTATTCCGGGGCGCTGCTCACGGTCTTCGGCCTCAACCTGGCGTTCCTCGCCGCGATGGTGGTCTTCAGCGACCCCATCTCGGCCGCCCTGGGTTATGCGGGATACAAACGCCTGATCTGGTACGTGGCCGGAATCCTGTTCAGCGACAGTCTCACGGCCATCCTGTTCGCCAAGCTGCGGCAGGAGCACAAGGCCGTCAAGTTCGCCATCCTCAAGACGGTGAAGATCCTCACGGAGACGGGCGCCAACCTGGTGCTGTTCTTCGTCTGGCCCGCGCAGCCGGACTTTACCTATCCCATTTTTGCCATCCTGGTGAGCTGCGTGCTCTGCCTCGCCCTGTTCATCCCGGACCTGCTGCGGCTGCGGCCCGTCTGGGACGGCGGTGTGGTCAGGCGGCTGCTGGCGTACTCCCTGCCCCTGATGATCGCGGCGTTGCCGGGTGTTGCGAACGACTTTCTGGACCGGGTGCTCTTCCGTTATTTCGACACCTCGTCGGAGGCCTGGCGGGCCACCCTGGGCGTGTACCAGGCCGCGGTGAAGCTGGCCGTCATCATGAACCTCTTCATCCAGATGTTCCGCTATGCGGCCGAACCTTTCTTCTTCCAGCGGGCCAAAGACAAGAACTCGAAGGAACTCTATGCGGTGGTGATGGAATGGTTCACCGCCTTCTGCGGCCTGGTGCTCCTGGGCGTGGTGGGCTACATCGACGTCATCTCCCTGTTCCTGGGCCGGGATTTCCGCGTGGGCGTGGATGTGGTGCCGGTAATGCTGCTCAGTTATATGATCCTGGGGATGCTTTTCAACGTGAGTATGTGGTACAAGCTCTCCGGCCGCACCAATATGGCCATCTGGATTACCCTGGCGGGTCTTGCCGTCACGGCCGTGGTGAACGTGGTCTGGATGCCGCGCTACTCCTACTGGGCATCGGCCTTCGGCCATCTGGCCAGCTACCTCACGATGTTCATCCTGAGTGCCTGGCTGGGCTCGAAGTACTATCCCATTCCTTATAAATGGAAGCGCATCGGCGGGATCTTCCTGCTGATGGGCGCCGTCTATGCGGGCCTGTGGCTGTCGTTCGGCCACGTGGGCTCCCTCTGGCTGCGGCTGGGGGTGAACACCGTGCTCATCGGCCTGTACGGCGGCGCCGCCCTCCTGCTCCTTCGCCATCGTCCTGTAAATTCAAACACTCAATAACCTATGAAAAAGTTCTTCTATCTGGCTGCCGCGTTCCTCGCAGCTGCCTGTGCCGGAAAGCCGCAGGAATTCCACGTGATTCCGATGCCGGCCGATGTAAGCATCAACGAAGGGTCCTTCTCCCTGAAGGGGACCTCCATCAGCATCGACGACCAGCTGGACGAAGCCTCCCTGGGGGCCGTCCTTCGCTTCGTGGATGCGCTGGAAACGGCCAGCGGAGCCCAGCTCCGTCTGGTCGAGGACGGCGCCCTCCGCTTCATCGTGAATCCGAACCTGGCCGCGGAGCAGTATGCGATCAACGTCACGAAGGAGCACGCCGATGTGGAGGCATCGGCCCTCAATGGCTTCGTCTATGCCTGCGAAACCCTTAAGCAGATGCTTCCCGCCGCCATTTACGGGAACGTGAAGGCCAAAGGCCCCTGGGTGCTGCCCTGCGTGAGCATCCTGGACCAGCCCCGCTTCGGCTACCGCGGCGTGATGCTGGATGCCGCCCGGCATTTTTGGAGCGTGGAGGAGACCAAGAAAGTCATCGACGCGATGGCCGCCTTTAAGATGAACCGCCTGCACTGGCACCTCACCGACGACCAGGGCTGGCGCATCGAGATCAAAGCCTATCCCAAACTCACGGAAGTGGGCGCCTGGCGTGCGGGAACGCAGATTGGCAAGGACCAGAGCCAGTGGGACGATGTCCGTTACGGCGGCTTCTATACGCAGGATGAACTACGCGACGTGGTGGCCTATGCGGCGGAGCGCGGCATCACCATCATCCCGGAGATCGACCTCCCCGGTCACATGGTCGCGGCCTTGTCCGCCTACCCGGAACTGGGCTGCACCGGCGGTCCCTATGAGGTGCGGAAAATCTGGGGCATCGCCCTGGACATCCTCTGCGCCGGCAACGAGGAAATCTACACCTTCATCGACAAAGTGTTCGATGAAGTGACGGATATCTTCCCTTCCGAATACGTGCACGTGGGCGGCGACGAATGCTTCGGCGGCCGTCGGCACAAGATGGACCCGGTCCCCTGGGACAACTGCCCCAAGTGCAAGGCCCTCATGAGAAAGCTGCACATCAAGCCCGGCCTGCAGGCCCGCCACCTGGTGCAGGACTACGTAACCCGCCGTGTACAGAAGATCCTCGCCGACAAAGGCCGGAAGATCATCGGCTGGGATGAAATCCTGGAAGGCAACCTGGAGCCCGGTGCCACGGTGATGTCCTGGCGCGGAACGGCCGGCGGAGAGAAGGCCGTCGCCAAGGGGATGAACGCCATCATGTCACCCAACAAGTACCTCTACATCGACTATTACCAGAGCCCGGAATTTGACAAGGAGCCCATGTGTATCGGCAGCCGCGTCCTACCCGTCGAGAAGGTCTACGGCTATGAGCCCATGAATGGAATGCCCGAAGGGGCCGAAGACTATATCCTGGGCGTGCAGTGCAACCTCTGGACGGAGTATATCGGCACCAACGAAGGTCTGGAGTATATGCTCCTGCCGCGCATGTGCGCTGCCGCCGAGATTGGCTGGGTGGAGGCCGATGCCAAGGATTACGCCCGCTTCGACGCCTCCCTGGATCACAGCTTCGAGATCTTCGATGCGATGGGCGTCAATTATTGCCTCGACTGCCGCGGGCTCATCGGCCTGGACCGTGTGCCTGCGCGCGATTCCCTCGAACTGGCCGAATACCTGGCCGAGCGCGATCAGTAGAGCAGCAGCCCTGCGGCTGCGCCCGCGAGGATGAGATAAATGGGATTCACCTTTCCCCAGTAGGACGCCGCGAAGGCGCCGCCCAGAAGACACCAGCTCTTCCAGTCGGGGAAGTTCTCCGAGACCACCTGGATATTCGGCACGCCGCCGGTCCAGGTGGTTTTTATGATGAGGATGACGGCCGCGGCGCCGATGAGGCCCACCACGGCGGGTTTCAGCCAGTCCATCGTGCCCTTGTAGAGGGCGCTGGTCTTGAACTTCTGGTAGAAACGGACAATCAGAAGGACGATGATAAACGAGGGGAGCATCAGCGCCAGGGTGGCCGTGAGGGAGCCGATAACGCCCATCAGCGGACTGCCGGTGGCATTGAGGAGGACGTCGTAGCCCACATAGGTGGCGCTGTTGATGCCGATGGGCCCGGGCGTCATCTGGCTCACGGCCACGATGTCCGTGAAGGTGGCTTCGCTGATCCAGGGATGCTCCACCACCACCTGGTTTTGGATGAGGGACAGCATCGCATAGCCTCCGCCGAAGGTGAAGGCGCCGATGACAAAGAACGTCCAGGCCAGTTGCAGGATGAGCGTCAGTGTTTCCATCGCGTAATCGAATAGCCCAGGATCAGTACACAGATAATGATATAGATCGGCGAGACGTTCAGGAAGGCCACCAGCGCCAGCGCCGCCGCGGCGATAACCCAGTGAATCCAGCTCTTGCAGCTCTTCCGGGCCATCTTCACCATCGGCACGGCGATAAGGGCGACCACTACCGGCCGTATGCCCTTGAAGGCGCGCTCCACCCAGGGATTGTCGCGGAAAGCCGTGAAGAACATCGCGATGGCAAGGATCATCAGGAACGACGGGACGATGCTGCCCAGGGTGGCGGCGACGCTGCCTTTCACGCCGCGGAGCTTATGGCCGGCGAAGATGGAGATGTTCACGGCCATCACGCCCGGGGCACTCTGCGACAGGGCGACGATGTCCGGCAGTTCCTCGTCCGAGAGCCAGCCGCGTTTGGACAGTTCGGCCTGGATGAGCGGAATCATCGCATAGCCTCCGCCGATGGTGAAGGCGCCGATCTTGGCGAAAACCGCGAATATTTGCCACAGGGAAACCCGTTTTTCCATACCGATGCAAAGGTAGCTGATTTTTTTCGAAAAAATATTTGTGGGTTTGGAAAAAGTTTGTACCTTTGCAGTCCCGTTTGAAACGGGGATAGTTCATTGACAATACTGAAAGACTAAAAGTACAAGAAAGCAAGTACAAACGAGCGTCAGTTTCTTTATAGGAAACTAAAGCGTCAGGACGAGCTAACATTTATTTAAATATACAATGAAGAGTTTGATCCTGGCTCAGGATGAACGCTAGCGGCAGGCTTAACACATGCAAGTCGAGGGGCAGCGCGGGGTAGCAATACTCTGGCGGCGACCGGCGAAAGGGTGAGTAACG
>JAEEIJ010000075.1 GCA_016281315.1 Bacteroidales bacterium | reverse complement strand
CTCCAGGGGTAGCCGCGCGGCCAGGGGCGAGACGCCCCTATGAGCGCAATATATATCCACAAACTACACTGTTGAATCGAAGTGACAACCTACTATCCAACTTCTTTCCAAATCATTTGGAAAATCCATAAGAATAGATAGGAAAAATGCTTGGCGTACTCGGGAAAAATGAGTAAATTCGCAGACTATTTTGAAGACAAACCACAAAACGAATGATTATCCAATCACCCGAAGCCTTGGAAAGCATCCGGCTGGAAGCTCTTAAGGCCCTGTCAATCAGAGAGGAAAGCAACAAATCGGTCCTGGCGGAAGCCGCGGGACTGGAAAAAGGAACGCCCAGGATGCAGATACTCTGCTGCGGCGGTACCGGTTGCAAGGCCTCCGAAAGCGCCAGGATCGTCGATCATCTCAAGGCCGCCCTCGAAGCCCACGGCGCAGCCGACAAAGTGGACGTGATAGTCCCCGGCTGCTTCGGCTTCTGCGAGAAAGGCCCCATCGTGAAGATTGTCCCGGACAATACCTTCTACACCTCCGTCCGCCCGGACGACGTGGAGGAGATCGTCACGGAGCACATCATCGGCGGCCGGCGCGTGGAACGCCTGCTGTACCAGGACCCCCGCACCGGAGAGCACATCAGCGACTCCAAGCATATGAACTTCTACCGCAAGCAGATGCGTATCGCCCTCAGGAACTGCGGTTTCATCGACCCGGAGAACATCCTCGAGTACATCGCCCGCGACGGCTACAAAGCCCTGGCGCAGAGCCTCACGCGGGACAGCCTGGATGTGCTGGCCGATATCAAGTCCAGCGGGCTGCGCGGCCGCGGCGGCGCCGGTTTCCCCACCGGTATCAAGTGGGAGATCGCCCGCAAGTTCGACGCGCCCGACAAGTACGTCGTCTGCAACGCCGACGAAGGGGATCCGGGCGCCTTTATGGACCGTTCCATTATGGAAGGGGACCCGAACTCGGTCATCGAAGCGATGATGATCTGCGGCTACTGCATCAACGCCCACCACGGCCTCATCTATATCCGCGCGGAATACCCGCTGGCCGTCCACCGGCTGCAGGTTGCCATCGGCCAGGCCCGTGAGTACGGCCTCCTGGGCAGGAACATCCTGGGAACGGGCTTCGACTTTGACATCGAGATCCGTTACGGGGCCGGCGCCTTCGTCTGCGGCGAGGAAACCGCCCTCATCCACTCGATGGAAGGCAAGCGCGGCGAGCCCACCCTCAAGCCGCCGTTCCCGGCGGAGGCAGGCTACTTCGGCCGTCCCACCAACGTGAACAACGTGGAGACGCTGGCCAACGTGCCCGTCATCCTCACGAAGGGACTCCAGTGGTTCGCTTCCATCGGCACGGAGAAATCCAAGGGCACGAAGGTGTTCGCCCTGGCCGGTAAGATCAACAACGTGGGCCTCATCGAGGTGCCCATGGGGACTACCCTCCGCGAGATTATCTACGACATCGGCGGCGGGGTCAAGGGCGGCAAGAAGTTCAAGGCCGTCCAGACGGGCGGTCCTTCCGGCGGCTGCCTCACGGAAAAGCACCTGGACATTCCCATCGACTACGAATCCCTGGCCGCTGCCGGCTCGATGATGGGCTCCGGCGGTATGATCGTGATGGACGAGGACGACTGCATGGTCTCCGTGGCCAAATTCTTCCTGGAATTCACCGTAGGGGAGTCCTGCGGCAAGTGCACGCCCTGCCGTATCGGCAACAAGCGGATGCTGGAAATCCTGAACCGCATCACCGAGGGACGCGGCACGATGGAAGACCTGGACAAACTGGAGAACCTTGCCAAGGTGATCAAGGACACGGCCCTCTGCGGCCTGGGACAGACCTCCCCGAACCCGGTCCTCTCCACGCTCGCGAACTTCCGCGACGAATATGAGGAGCACGTGAGGGATCACGTGTGCCGGGCGCACAAGTGCAAGGCCCTGCTCACCTATACCATCGATCCGGACCTTTGCAAGGGCTGCAGCGCCTGTGCGCGCGGATGCCCCGCGGAGGCCATCACCGGAGAGGTCCGCAAGCCTTTCTCCATCAACTCGGAGAAATGCATCCGCTGCGGAATGTGCCTGTCCCGTTGTAAGTTTGGCGCCATTAAAGTGATTTGAGTATGATTACCCTTACCATAGACAACCGTGCCGTGAGCGTGCCCCAGGGGACTTCCATCCTGGACGCCGCGGCTTCCATCGGCATACAGATTCCCGCCCTGTGCCACATCGACCTCAAGGGCACCTGCGTGAAGAATACGCCCGCTTCCTGCCGCATCTGCGTGGTGGAGGTGGAAGGCCGCCGCAACCTGGCCCCCGCCTGCGCCACGATGGTGACGGACGGGATGGTGGTGCGCACCAATTCGGCCCGCGTGGTGCGGGCCCGCAAGACGGTGGCCGAACTCATCCTCTCGGACCATCCGAACGACTGCCTCACCTGCCCCAAGTGCAACCACTGCGAGCTGCAGAAGCTGGTCACCCGCTTCAACATCCGCACGATGACCTATAAGGGCGAGCAGTCCTCCCGCAAGAAGGAGGAGACGGTAGCGATCGTCCGCAATATGGACAAGTGCATCCTGTGCCGCCGCTGCGAGACTGTCTGCAATGAAGTGCAGTCCGTGGGCGTGCTGGGCGCCGTCCGCCGCGGTTTCGACACCACCATCGCCCCCACCTTCGACCGGATGTTCAAGGACACGGACTGCTCCTACTGCGGGCAGTGCGTGGCGGTGTGCCCCACGGGCGCGCTGATGGAGCGGGACAATACGGACCGCCTCCTGGAGGACCTCGGGAATCCGGACAAGATCGTCATCGCGCAGCCGGCACCGGCCGTACGCGTGGCCCTGGGCGAGGAATTCGGGATGGCTCCCGGCAGCATCGTCACCGGCAAGCTGGCCACCGCGCTCCGCTACCTGGGCTTCGACCACGTGTTCGACACGGACTTCGCGGCGGACCTCACCATAATGGAAGAGGGCGCGGAGATCCTGCACCGCCTCAAGGCCTTCCTGGGCGGGGACAAGAGCGTCAAGCTCCCCATTATGACTTCCTGCTGCCCGGCCTGGGTGAACTTCTACGAGCACAACTATCCGGACCTGCTTGAGTACCCTTCATCGGCCAAATCCCCGGCCCAGATGTTCGGAGCGATTGCCAAGACCTACTGGGCCCAGAAGATGGGCATCCCGCGCGAGAAACTGGTGGTGGTGTCCATTATGCCCTGCCTGGCGAAGAAATACGAGTGCGAACGTCCCGAATTCTCCGTGGACGGCAACCCGGACGTGGATTACTCCATCTCCACGCGCGAGCTGGCGCGCCTGATCAAGCGCTCCAACATCGACTTCCTGTCCCTGCCGGACAGCGATTTCGACGCGCCGCTGGGTGAGTCCTCCGGCGCCGGCGCCATCTTCGGCGCCACGGGCGGCGTGATGGAAGCGGCCCTCCGTACGGTCTACGAAGTGTATACCGGCAAGACCCTGCCGCACCTGGATTTCACCGACGTACGCGGCCTGGACGGCATCAAGGAAGCGACCATCGACCTCAACGGCTTCGCCCTCAAGGTGTGCGTCGCCCACACGCTGGGCAACGCCCGCATCCTGATGGACAAGCTCCGCAAGGGCGAGCTCAACTACCACGTGGTGGAGATCATGGCCTGCCCGGGCGGCTGCATCGGCGGCGCCGGTCAGCCCTATCATCACGGCGACGTGGAGATTCTCAAGGCGCGCGCCAAGGCCATCTATCAGGAAGACGCCGGCAAGCCCATCCGCAAGAGCCACGAGAATCCGGACATCCGGCAGCTCTACAAGGAATTCCTGGGCGAGCCGCTCGGCGAACGCTCCGAAAAACTCCTCCATACCCATTATTTTGACAAAAGCATCAAGTAGTTATGAAAGTTTCTTGTGAAGCGCTCCGCCAGGTGGAGGCCATCTGCCGGAAGTTCAATAACGATCCGGGAGAACTGATCACCGTTCTCCACGAGTGTCAGAATACGCTGGGGTATCTGCCCGAGGAAGTCCAGCGGGTGATTGCCCGCGAGTTGGGGATATCGGCCCAGAAGGTGTATGGCGTGGTGACGTTCTACTCCTTCTTCTCGATGGTGCCCAAGGGGAAATTCCCCGTATCGGTGTGCCTGGGAACGGCCTGCTACGTCCGCGGCTCGGACAAGGTGCTGGAAGAGTTCAAGCGCGTGCTGGGCATCGAGGTGGGGGAGACCACGCCCGACGGCAAGTTCTCCCTGGACTGCCTGCGCTGCGTGGGCGCCTGCGGCCTGGCTCCGGTGGCCACCATCGGGGACAAGGTCTTCGGCCGTCTGAATCCCTCGGACATCAAGAAGATCGTGGCCGAATTCGGGGACTAAACCCTGATGGAACGCATTCAGATATCCATTTTCGGGCCGGCAAACAGTGGTAAATCCACGTTGATGAATGCCATCTGCGGCCAGGAGGTCTCACTGGTGAGCGAAGTGCCCGGAACCACTACCGATCCGGTAAGGAAAGTGATTGAGCTGCCTTATGGAATTGGCCCTGCCATTCTGGTAGATACCGCCGGCCTTGACGATGTCTCGGTTTTGGGAGAAGAAAGGAAACGGCGGACCAATCAGGTAATTGATTCAACGGATATTGCCATTGTTCTGGGTGCAGAGTCCCAGGTTATGAAACCGTTGCTGGACGCTCTTCAATCCGATTCCGTTCCGGTAATATGCTATCAGGGTGAATCGGTGGAAGAACTGCTTCGAAAAGTGGCCCAGGCTAAACCCGATGAGCAAGAACAATGGCTCACCGGCAATTTGGTAAAAACCGGAGATATAGTAATAATGGTGATGCCGCAGGACAGCGAGGCTCCCAAAGGCCGCATCATCCTGCCGCAGGTGCAGGTTTTAAGGGAACTGCTGGACCGGGGCTGCGTCCCCGTGTGCTGCACGCCGGAGTGGCTGCAAGGGGCAATGCAAAGCCTGAAAGCAAATCCCGCCCTCGTCATCACCGATTCCCAGGTCTTCAAACAGGTGGAGGCGGCACTCCCGAAAGACTGTCCGCTCACGTCCTTCTCCATTCTGCTCGCCGCCGCCAAGGGCGACATCCAAACCTTCGTGGAGGGCGCCAGGGCCATCAATAACCTGCAACAAGGCGCCAGAATCCTCATTGCCGAAGCCTGCACGCACGTCCCCGACACGGAAGACATCGGCCGGGAAAAAATCCCCGCCCTACTAAGGAAGCGCATCCCGGACCTCCAGATAAGCATCGCCGCCGGCAACGACTTCCCGGAGGACCTGAGCCCCTACGGCCTCATCATCCACTGCGGGGCCTGCGTGGCATCGGCCAAAGTGGTGAAAACGCGCATCAAAAAGGCACTCCGCGCGGGAGTGCCCATCACCAACTACGGGATTGCTATCGCCTATCTCCAGGGCATCCTGGACCGGGTGGCCCTCCCATAAACTTAGACCTTAGAACCGGAAATCCCGCGCTCCTTCCTCGATTTCTTTCAGGCGCCTCACCGTAATCTCCCGCGTGCGTTCCAAAGGAATGTCCCCGAGGGACTGCGCGATGAGCCTTTCGCCGGCCTCGCGCGTTTCCGGGGAGGCGTAGTCCATCAGGTACTCCTTCAGGGTCATTAGGGCATTGGGCGTGCAGCAAAGGCCGATTTTCCCGCTCTTGCAAAGACTCATAAAGCGGTCGCCTGTGCGTCCCTCGCGGTAGCAGGCGGTGCAGAAGCTGGGAATGTGGTCGTTCTCCAGCAGCCAGCGCACCACCTCGTCCAGGGGCCGGGTGTCCGAGACGTCGAACTGGGCGGTCTCGTTGTGCCGCTCCACCGTAGTATATCCGCCCACGCTGGTGCGTGAGCCGCCGCTGATCTGCGAAATCCCGCAGTCCAGGAGCTGTTCCCGCATCCGGGCGCTCTCGCGGGTGGAGACGATCATTCCGGTGTAGGGGACCGCCACGCGAAGGACGGCCACGAGCTTGCGGAAAACCTCGTCCGGCAGGGCGTCCTTGAAGTCGCTCACGGAGATGTCGTCGGCCGGGCAGATGCGCGGGACGCTGATGGTGTGCGGCCCCACGCCGAAGCGGGCTTCCAGATGCTCGGCGTGCATCAGCAGGCCCACCAGCTCATAGCGGTATCCGGCCAGGCCGAAGAGAACGCCGATCCCCACATCGTCGCAGCCGCCCTCCTGGGCCCGGTCCATCGCCTCCGTATGCCAGGCGTAATTGCTCTTGGGGCCCGTGGGATGCAGTTTCCGATACTGTTCCTTGTTGTAGGTCTCCTGGAAGAGGATATAAGTGCCGATGCCGGCTTCCCTCAGCCTCCGATAGCTCTCCACGTCCGTGGCGGCGATGTTCACGTTCACGCGCCGGATGGAGTTGCCGCCCTCGCGAACCGAATAAATAGTGCGAATAGACTCCAGGATATACTCCAGGGGATTGTGCACGGGGTCCTCGCCGGCTTCCACGGCCAGGCGTTTGTGCCCGCTGCGGATGAGGGCGCGCACCTCCTCAGCAATCTCCTCCTGGGAGAGTTTCCGCCGGGGGATGGTTTTATTCTTATAATGATACGGGCAGTATACGCAGCCGTTTACGCAGTAATTGGAAAGGTATAAGGGGGCGAACAGCACGATGCGGTTGCCGTAGAAACGCTGTTTGATATCGGCCGCCAGGGCGAAGATGCGCGCCTCCAGGGCCGGGTCCTTGCAGTCCATCAGGATGGCGGCTTCCCGGTGGCTGATGCCTTTGAGGAGGGCCGCTTTTTCCAGGATCTGCTCCACCCGGGCGGGGTTGGCGCTTTCACGTTCGGCCTCGGAGAGGGAATCCAGGATTTCCTGGTGGTTGATGAATTCGTCGGCGTGCGGCGACGAGGGATTGTAGTTCATACTGCGAAGTTAAGCATTTTCTTGCTATATTTGTACAGAAAACCACACGGAATAACCTATGAAAAAAGCATTGCGCATCGTCGGAGCGCTGCTCCTTCTGGCCGTTATCGGCGGCTGCATCTATCTGGATACCTTAATGCCCATCATTACGGGCTACGGCGCCAAGAATATGGCATCGGCCGTCTTCGTCTCCGGCCGCGACGCCGCCACGGTGAAGGACCTGGACCTGAACTTCTCCTTCATCAAGTTCGATAAATTCAAGATCGACTACGAGAACAGGACGGTCACGAGCCGTTTCCTGTGGCGCAAGGCGACGGCCGTCTACCGCGAGGGCTACGGCGTCACGCTCCTCAGAGGTGCCAAGGCCGATGACCTTCCCGCCTTCCCGCTCCCGCCCGAAGTCGACGCGGTGGAGCCGCTGCCGGCGGGGGATTCGGCCGAAGTGGCGGCCCTGGAGCCCATTGCAAAGGCCTTCGTGGACGAGCGCAGCTACAACGGGCATCCGTTCGCCTTCGTGGTCCTGCACAAGGGGAAAGTGGTGGCCGAACGCTACGACGAAGGAATCGGCCCGGATACGAAACTCCTCAGCTGGAGTATGGGGAAGAGCTTCACCAACGCGCTCATTGGCCTGATGGCGGCCGACGGGATGGTGGACATCGACGCCCCGCTGAACCTCCCCGAGTGGCAGAACGACGGCCGGAAGGGGATTACCCTCCATCACTTGATGCAGATGCAGAGCGGCCTGGACTGGAACGAGGACTACGGCGCCCGCTCGGACGTGAACCTGATGCTGCACTGCGAGCCGGATATGGGCCTTTTCGCTCAGGAGCATCCGCTCGCCTACGAGCCCGGCACGCACTGGTACTACTCCAGCGGCAGCACCAACATCGTGATGCGTTATCTCAAGGGGCTGTTCCCCTCCGATGAGGCCTTCCTGGGCTACATCCGCGAGCGTCTTTTCGCGCCCCTGGGCATCCGGAACGCCGTCTGGGAAGTGGATGTGGCGGGAACGCCCGTGGGATCATCCTACCTGTATGTGAGGCCGATGGACTATGCCCGCTTCGGCGAGCTCTACCTGGAAGACGGCTGCGTGGCAGGGGAGCGTCTCCTGCCGGAAGGCTGGGTGGACTACACCGTGACGCCCGCTTCGGACAGCGGGGGCCAGTACGGCGCCTTCTTCTGGCTCAACCAATGCGGCCGATACCCCGACGCCCCGGCCGACCTGTTCTCCTGCAATGGGCACGACGGCCAGCAGATCTTCATCATCCCGTCCCGGGAGCTCGTGGTGGTCATTCTTGGATATTCTCCCAAGCCCGACCGGGTGATCGACTTCAACCGGCTCCTGAAGGATGTGATGGAGGTTTTGTAGGGTGTAAAATTTTGAGGATTTTGTCCTTTTGGGCCAAAAAAATTTTGAGGAAATTGTCCTTTTAGGCCTAAAAAATTTTGAGGAGAACGGATAATACACTATTTTTGTCTCCACAATAAGCAGTTATATGGAACCGGAACGAGTATTTAAACGCAAGATATATGACCGACTGCTCAAGTGGAAGCAGGAGAGTGACGGAAAAACCGCCCTCCTTATCGAGGGCGCCCGCCGTATCGGTAAATCCACCATCGTAGAGGAGTTTGCAAGGAAAGAATACGAATCCTACATCCTCATCGACTTCACCAAATGCTCCCAGGAAGTCAAGGACCTCTTCAACGACGTATCCGACCTCAATTACATCTTCCTAAGGCTCCAGCTCATTTATGGCGTCCGGCTTGTCGAGCGGAAGTCCCTCATCATCTTTGACGAAGTACAGTTTCAGCCCCTGGCTCGTCAGGCCATCAAGTCCTTTGTCGATAACCACAAGTACGACTACATCGAGACCGGTTCCCTCATCTCCATCCGTAAAAATACCGCCGGTATCCTCATTCCCAGCGAAGAGAAGCGCATCAATATGTATCCTATGGATTATGAAGAATTCCGCTGGGCGCTGGGAGACACGGCCACCATCCCGCTGCTCCGCTCGGTCTGGGAGCACCCGCAGCCCCTGGGAGAAGCCCATCGCAAACTGATGCGGGACTTCCGCCTCTATATGCTGGTTGGCGGTATGCCCCAGGCGGTGAACGCCTATCTGGACTCTAACAACTTCGAGGTGGTGGACGAAGCCAAACGCCTCATCTTGGACCTCTACGACGAAGACTTCGGCAAGATTGACCCCACAGGGAAGGCCGCCCGAATCTTTGCCGCCATCCCGGCGCAACTCAACAACAACGCATCTCGCTACCAGATTTCCCGCGTCATCCCCAAGGCTCGGGCCGAAGACTTCATAGAGCTGATTTCCGAAATGGAGAAATCCAAGACCGTAAACATCTCCCATCACTGTGATGACCCCAACGTCGGCTTCGGCAGCACGGAAGACCTCACGCAGTACAAGATGTTCACAGGCGATACCGGCCTCTTTGTCACCCTTGCCTTTCGGGACAAGGCATTCACGGAGAACACAATCTATCAGCACCTTCTGAACGATAAACTGGCCACCAACCTAGGCTACATATATGAGAATGTTGTTTCCCAGATGCTCACCGCCTCCGGGAACAAACTCTTTTACAACACTTGGCCCACCGAGAGTGAGAAGCACAACTACGAGATTGACTTTCTCCTTTCCCGCGGCACTAAGATTATGCCCGTCGAGGTGAAGTCATCTTCCTACAAGACCCACGCGTCGATGGATGCCTTCTGCGTGAAGTATCCTTCCCGCATCACCAATGAGCGCTATCTCATCTATACGAAGGATTATGCCAAGGAGGGAGCCATGAGATACCTGCCGGCATATCTGGCGTTCTTTCTGTAGCCCAATGGGATATGGCTTTTTGACAGTTGGTCCGAATCATCCCGTACCGGAGGAAGAGAATCAGATTCTGTCAAGCCAGCGAATAAATGCCTTATTTGCTTCCAGGCGCCGGCTGTCATAGTCGGAAGGGATTGTGGAAACAAAGCATTCGCTAAGTTTATCATCAAAGATGCCGCTGTCAATGGCAGGATCTTTAACCAGGAGAATCGGCAGGTTATTCATCAATCCCATACCCACCTCTAATTCGTTCCACGGCGTGGGCAACCACTTGTTCTTGAGATTCATTTCCTGCGTTGTGTCCGGATGGTAGACACCGTCTTTGATATTGACTTGCTTCAGCCCAAACGCGACCATTGCAGAAGCATCCAGAATACTCTGACGGATACGATTGAACTGTCCGTACTGCGGATAATCATCTTTCTGATAATAAATTACATCGTAGCCCTTCTCCTCCAGGATTTCCTTGTAGTCCTTTGTGAGTATCTCATCATACTTGGACAGGCATCCGGGCATACTGAAGAAAATGCTCTTCCCTTTCTTTTTGGAACTTGTCGTAATTCTTTCTTCTGCGGTGCACACACCATCTATGAGGACTGCAGAAATCTCTTCCGGCACATTGATGGCGCCGGAAAAATCAGCCCCCTTCAGGAGAACATTCTTGAAACGGGCATTACTCAAGTCCGCTCCACCGAAATTCGCTCCGGAGAAATCCGAGTTTTTAATCTGAGTGTTGAAAAGGATGGAATGGTAAAAGATCGCCCCGGGGCCGTCAATGTTCTCCACGAGCGCATAAGAAAGGTCGGCCATAAACAAATCCGTCTTTGCCATCCTGATAGGGATGTCCTTCCGGCCGAGATAGATGTCCTGCATATTGGTCTTTTGCAGGTCGGCACAAGAAAGGTCAACTGCGTATGCAAGACCATCGCCAACCGTCTTTTGAAACACCCCGGTAGGCAGCGTACGAAGCAGGGCCGAAATCACGTTGATGGTTTCCGCGTGAAGATCAGCATATTTTCTGTTCTCTTTGGAACCAAAATACCTTCGAAGCAAAATGGCTGCGGCCAACTGTGCCGTCTTGTTGTCGGAAGACAACTGGGCCACCACAGTATCAAACGACTTCAGATATTCATCGCGCTTCTTATGGCGATGACTGATGAGATAATGGACACCTTGAATGACGCCATACACAACCGCACTTATCACAACGGCTGCTGAAATCAGTTGGAGGAAATCGGAATTGGACATATGCAAATATAAATAATATCTATTGTTCTATCTGGCCAAGTACCAGTTCTTTCATAATATGCAAATATACGTTTTTCTCCAGATTATTGCATATCCGGAGGAAGAGACTCGCGCCGTTTTTTTTAGCATCGGTATGGCGGAGTGCTGTGTGGTGGCCGAGGGGTTCCGTTCCGCGCTTCGCGCTCCACTTCATCCTTCCCACTGTCTGCCTCGTCCGCTTCGCGAACGGCCAGCCAGCGGGCCCCTCCCTCTTATGTGTCCGAGGGTGGACACACCCCCGGCCACCACACAGCACATCCGCCAATCCGAAAACTTGGAAAAACGGACAAAAACCCTAAAAATTGCCTTGGAAAAACGGACAAGGTATGATAATGAGTTAGTCGGTTGGGACACACCGGTAAGGGAACTGAACGCGAATTGACTGTTGAGATATGAAGAATGTCCTTAATTCTGTCCGGGAAAAATGCTATCTTTGTATGTGCTAAAGATACTGATCATGAGATATTTATTATTTAGTTTTTTACTTGTGCTTTTTACAAGTGTTCCCGTCCAGGCACAGCGCTCAGAGGGTACTGCAGTGGCTCAAGTTGCAAGCCGTTCAGTTGTTGGGGCCATTCCTAAGTTGACTACATCAGGCCATATGGAGGGCACAGTAGTCGTTGCCATCAAAGTGGACCAGTATGGCAATGTTGCCGAAGCTATCGCCGGGGGAGAAGGGACCACCATATCCAACAATAGCGTTTGGAGTGCGGCCAGATCTGCTGCAATGCGTGCCCATTTCAATATGAGCGCCGACGCTCCGGCTCTGCAGGTCGGGACCATCACATACACCTTTGTGTCTTCCGGCTTGATTGAAACTGATGAAACCGCCCTTAGATTCGTTGGCGTCCCTATCGGCGGGACCAAGGAGCGAATGATTGAGGCATTACAATCCAAAGGTTTTAATAAAGATTATCTGGATGATTATTTGACCGGTTCGTTTAATGGGGAGGCGGTAACAATCTATCTAACCACGAACCACGGAATTGTCGATAGAGTCCGGGTGGTCTATCCGTACAACTCTGAAGAGAACGACACGCGTGTTAAATACAACACACTTCTTTCCCGGTTCAACCGGAATGCCAAGTATGTTTGCGTGAATCCCCGTCCTGAGGTTCCTGCTGGTGAGAGGATTTATTGGAAACTTCAGGAGAACACCAAAGCGTATGACGCGGTCTACTTCTTCCTGCATCCAGAAGTAAAATCTAAAGACTGGGTTGAGGAATTCAAGATGGCTTATCAGAAACGCTACAAAAAGCCCCTGAAGGACCTCTCTTACGAGGAAATGGAAGAAGCATTATTCTGTCTTCCGATGAAGGTCTCTGCGGCTGTTAGTGGCGTTGTCTGGTTCACGATGACCAGCATCCACGGCATCGACATTAACTACATCAATTTTAAGAATCGGCCAAGAGGCGAAGACCTATAGGTAATTCGCCTCTTAATCTCTTGCGCCGGATTGTGCGCTGGGAAGGGGGGCGCCCGATGGTGTGTCCACCCTCGGACACATAAGAGGGAGGGGCCCGCTGGCTGCCCGTTCGCGGAGCGGACGAGGCAGACAGTGGGAAGGATGGAGTGGAGCGCGCAGCGCGGAACGGAACCATTCGGGCACCCCCTTTCCGTCGCACGGGCGATGAGCGCAAGGGAGCAGAAATCCCGTGATCGTATTCAAGGGGACATACATAAATATTCCAGATATTTTGTGTAAGTTTGTAACACTAAACGGGATTTCCCGTTTGCCGCTGTTTTTTATAAAAGTGAAATAACCCAACCGACCTATTTTTATGAAAAAGAGTATTCTTGTTGTTGCCGCATTGTTCGCCTGCGTGGTTTTATCTGCTCAAAGCAAAGGTGAAAAGTACATAGCCGTTTCCGTTAGCGCTTCTTTTGGCAACGAAACAATTGAAACCTACGATGGCGCCTACACGACCAGTGATTCCGGCCCTTTGACCACTAGTGTCGATGTAATGGGCGAATTCGGTTATTTCATAGCCGACAACGTCCGTTTGGCCCTTGCTCTTGGCGTGCCTTATAGTTCTACTCCTGTAACTCAGAGCGGCAATACCTGGCTGCGTCGAAATACGCTTGGCTTTCAAATCAACCCGAATATAGCGTATTATGTCAGGCTGGCCGACAACTTCTACTACACCCCTGAAATCGGTTTTTCCTATCAGTTTGGCAGCTACAAGGAGGATATGACCGCCAGCACATCCAGAAATCTCAACTACAACGGCTGGAGTATTTACGCCAATATTCTTGCCCTGGAATTCCGTGTCAGTCCGAAATTGGCTATTGGAGCAGGTGTCGGTTCGGTTTCTTACGTGAATGGGAAATATTCAATGAATGGCGCCGTTGAATACTTCAAGGATGGGCAGCTCCGTTTTGACCTCAACGGTGCCTCCGTCCATCTTCGTTTCTATCTATAGACCGAAGTTGAATAGATATAGTTCCGTAATATGTCCGCTGACGTCCAAATAAAAGCCCCCATTCCTTTCCTCAAAGGGAAGTCGGTCCTCCTGCTGGAGGATCCGGAAAGACCGGTGTTGGTGCCGGGACTCGTCTGGGACAGACTGACGTACGAGCTGGAGCGCCAGGGAAAACAACTGATCGTGCTGCCGGAGCTCATATCGGCCCTGAATCCGGTGGTAGCCGACTATCTGTTCCCCGGCTATGATGTGCCGGATGCATCGGCCCTCTACAGACAAATCGGCTCGCTGGCGGGCATCGCCGGCCGCAACGGCTTCCTTTACAGGAAGGGGGGACGCACCTACTTCAAGGAGATATCGGCCCAGGATGTGGACGATGCCGTGAGTGAGCTTCTTTGGTTGGAACTGGACGCCGTGGGAATTGAGTACTGCCGCGAGCCGGGGGTGCCGATTCCCGTGGGGCCCGCGGATGAGGACATGGATTCCAGGACGCGCTTCATCCTTGGTGAAGTGGATCGCCTGCTCCGGGAATACAACCTTACGCTGGACGAGCTAAGGGTCATCATCGGCTATAAGGTCCAGCTGAGCCGGATGCAGATCACCCGCACCGGAAAGATTCTGCTGACGGATTTCCTTGATAAGGACAGCGGGCAGCCCAAAGAGGTGAAGATGGATCCCCTCACCAAGATGCTCTACTTCTTCTTCCTGAAGCACCCGGAAGGGGTGCGCGTGAAGGAAGTGGGGGACTACCTGGCCGAACTGATGCACCTCTATATGGGGATAACCGGCCGGGACGACAAAGATGCCATCCGGGCCAGTATCCTCGGCCACGTGGATCCGTTCGGGAACGGCATCAACGTGAGTATGTCCAGAATCAAGGCCGCCTTCAAGAACCAGGTGGAGGAAAGCGTGGCCCGCTTCTACTGGGTGGAAGGCAAGGGCGGCGAGCCTTACCGCGTCGCCCTGGACCGTGACTTCGTGCTCTGGGAGTACGGGGCCTAGTTCTGCTTCTCGTCGTCGTCGAACAACGTATTCATATCGCCCAGTTCTTTCGCGCTGACATCGTGAAGGGAGAACAGCGCGGAAGCCTTTCTGTGGGCCTTCACCACGCTGCAGGCCAGATAGGCCGTGCCTTCGGGCGAGGCGTCGTAGTTGAGCGCGTTGGGGATGTGCAGGTCCCGGGCCACCTCCACGGCGTCCTGATTCGCGCCGATGTAGGCCAGCACCCAGCCCTTCCCGCGCAGGCGGTCCACCAGGGCCTTGACCGTTCGGCCCGAATACTCGCTCGAGGAGTTCTCCATCCCGTCGGTGATCACGGTGGCGAAGACCTTGTCATCCTCGTGTACCAGGCCCTCCATCTCGTTGAGGGTCTTGCCCATCGCATCGTGCAGGGGAGTGCATCCTCCGGGCCGGTAATCCTCCGTGGTGAAATCCCTGACTGCCCCGATGGGAACCCTGTCCCGACGCATCTTGATGCCCCTGATGCCCTCGCCTTCGAAGGTGACGATGGTCACGTAGTGGTGCTGCTCCGGGTTTTCCTCCTGATCCTTCCGGATTCCGTTCAGGACCTCGTTCATACTCTGGATGGTCTCCTTGTAGATGGACGACATGCTTCCGCTCTCGTCCAGGATGATTACATTGTAGATGTTCATAGTGCAGTGAGTTTTGGTTTACGGCTGCAAAGATATGATGCGTTTCCGCGGCCGTTGCAACGGTTGCAAGGCTTGCAGGAATTTGTCGTTTGCTCAGCCTGGATGGTCTCGGTAAGCGCAAGTAGGCGATCAAGTGACGGAAATAATTCGTAACTTTGGCTGAAAAGATTATCGGCCGATGATAACGATCATCCTCATAGCCATCACCACCGCGGTGAGCATCTGGTGCTTTTCGAGCCGGTCGGCCTTCCGCACCTTCTGGTTCAACGCGCAGGAGGTGTGGTACCTGAAGAAATGGTGGCAGATAATCACCCACGGCTTCGTGCACGGAAGCTGGGGGCATCTGCTTTTCAATATGCTGGCGCTCTTTTGCTTCGGCAGGGTAGTGGAGGAGTACTTCGTCGCCGTGTGGGGGAGTCCCATCGGCCAGATTCTCTATGTGGTCCTCTACCTGACGGCGACGGCGGTGTCCTCCGTCTGGGACCTCTTCAAATATCGGGACGACTGGCAGTACAGCGCCGTGGGCGCGTCCGGGGCTGTATCGGCCATCCTTTTCGCGAGCATCCTCTTCGAGCCGAAGATGGGAATCTACATCTACCTCATCCCCATCCCGATTCCGGGGTATATCTTCGCGCCGCTCTACCTGCTTTACTGCTGGTGGATGGCCCGGCGGAATGCCGATAACATCGGCCACACCGCCCACTTCTGGGGCGCGGTCTACGGGGTCCTTTTCCCGCTGGCGCTCCGGCCGGATCTGTTCTCCTTCTTCCTTCGGCAGATCGGGGGGTAGGTTTAGCGCAAGATTTCTTTTCGAATTTCACGACTTTTAGCTATATTTGTATCTAGCCGTAGGTCGTGAATTGACATGAACCCCGAAAGTTAGACAAAATACTTTCGGGGTTTTGTTATGCGAAAAAAACATTTACTTAAAGATCGCATCAAGTTTATTAAAATGCTTGAGGCGGGAAGTAGCGTACGCGCTATTCACATCAAGTACGGTAT
>JAEEIJ010000074.1 GCA_016281315.1 Bacteroidales bacterium | reverse complement strand
GTTGGTAGGAGCGGTCATCTCCTACTATGTGCATTTCCGCTTGAAGCGCGAGAAGCACCGCCACCAGAAGGAGTTGCAGCTGCTGAACGAGCAGAAGGAGAAGGAAGTGCGCGAGGCGCGCCTGAACTTCTTCACGATGATTGCCCACGAAATCCGCACCCCCGTATCCCTCATCATCGGCCCCCTGGAACAACTGAAGAAAGCCTCCCAAGGTAATCTACAGACTCCTGACTCCTCCCTCCTCGACGTCCTCGACCGCAACGCCCACCGCCTCCTGGAACTCGTCAACCAGCTGCTCGACTTCCGCAAGGTGGAGCAGCAGAGTCTGGTGATGCACTTCGCGCCCCACAACATCTACGACCTGATTGCGTCGGTGAGTGAACGCTTTGCTCCGACCTTCGAGCAAAACGGCCGTCGCTTCACGGTAGACTATCCCGACAAGCATTTCACGGCCATCGTCGACAAGGAGGCTGTCATCAAGGTAGTGAGCAACCTGCTCACCAATGCCAATAAATACACGAAGGACGACGTCCGGCTCTCCTGCGTCGAAGAACCCGACGCCGGCCACTTCCGCATCAGCGTCAGTGACAATGGCGTGGGTATCCGCGAGGAAGACCGTCAGCGCATCTTCCAGCCCTTCTTCCAGGCCGAGGGCAACAAGCCCGGCACTGGCATCGGCCTCAATATCGTCAAGAGCATCGTCGACCAGCACCACGGCGACATCTCCGTCGTCTCCGAGGTGGGCCGTGGCTCCACCTTCACCGTCGTCCTGCCGGTGGTTCAGGAGGAGACAGTAGTCAATAGTCAGGAGGAGACAGTAATCAATAGTCAGGAGGAGACAGAAGCCACAGACATACGTCCCTTTAACTCCCCTTTAACTTCCCCACAAAGCCCTTTAACTTCCCCACGAAGCACCATGCTCATCGTCGAAGACTCCGAGGACATGCGCGACTTCCTCTCCGCCAATTTCAACCCCGCCTACGACATCATCACCGCTGGCGACGGCATCCAGGCCCTTCATATCTTGCAAAAGCACGACGTCAGCATCATCATCAGCGACTGGATGATGCCCCGCATGGACGGCGCGGAGCTCTGCCGCCGTGTGCGCCAGAACCAGCTCACCAGCCACATCCCCTTTGTCATGCTCACCGCCAAGACCGACGACGACTCCAAGGTCGAGGGTATGGACGTAGGGGCAGACAGTTACATCGAGAAGCCCTTCTCCGTGCAGTATCTCGAAGCCTGCATCCGCAACATCCTCCAGATACGCCGTCAGCTGATGGAGAAGTTCTCCACCCAGCCCTTGGAGCCCGTCACGCAGATAGCGCAGAATCCTACGGACAACGATTTCCTCACCCGTATGAACCGCATCATCGAGGACAACTTCTCCAACTCCGGCCTTAATGTCGATTTCCTCGCAGCCCAGCTAAACATCAGCCGCAGCGGACTCTTTGCCAAGATCAAGACCCTGGCCGACGTCACCCCCAACGAGATGATCCAGATAGTCCGTCTCAAGCGTGCGGCCCAGTTGCTCCACGAGGGCGGCCATACCGTCAGCGAAGTGGGCTACATGGTCGGATTCTCCAATCCCTCCTACTTCTCGAAGTGCTTTTTCAAGCAGTTCGGCATCCGCCCGGCAGATTACATGAAAAATACCCTTCTGTAATCCGACAACAGTAACCCACAAAAAAGTGCTCACAAGGTCAGACTTTCTGTGAGCAAGTGAAATATTGTCTTGAATATTCTGCAAAGACATTTTTCGTTTGAAAAATCTTCTTGCAAAGTCTGCAAAGTCATTTTTCGCTTGAAAAAACGTTTCCCGAAGAGTGGGAAGTCATTTTTCGTTTGAAAAATCATTTCCCGAAGTGTGGGAAGTCATTTTTCGCTAGAAAAACCGTTTCGCCCGACCGTGAGAGAGTGTGAAATAGGAGGGCTGGCGGAAGCGCCGCCCTCCTGTTTTCGTGTCTAATGGATCAGGGAACCGTCCCTTGATCTATGAGCGGAAAACATTACAAGAGGGTATTTATGTTGTCATTCAAATAAAAGTGGAGGCCACAACGGTCTCCACTTTAGTAATGGTTTGTTATTCTGCCTCTAAAAGGAGCACTCGGCTGCTCCAGTCGTTCTTCTTCGACCATTCGGGCTCGTTGCGGTAGGGCATTTCGAGGCCGTGGTTCATGAGGTAGGCTCCGCTGAAGGTCTTGCCCTCGACGTCGAGGGGCTGGAGGTCGATGCGGTTCAGCTCGTATACCTTATATTTCTTATTGGCATCGAGCCCGGCCATGTGGACGCGGGGCAGGTGCTCGTTCTGGAACGACTCAGTCTTCCACCAGAAGAAGACACTCCTGGTCTTCTGTTCGTTGACGTACATCAGCGAGGCGAGGCCGAGCTTGTCGTAAGGCGAGACAAGGCGGTAGAGGTCGCCGAACTGCACGATGGGCCGGATGCCCTTGTACTCGGCGATAGCCTTGCGGCAGAGGGACTTCTCGTCGTCGGTCATGTTCTTAGGCTGGATCTCCATGCCGAGGCGTCCGCTCATGGCCACGTCGATGCGGTACTTCATGGCGGTGGTGCGGAAAACGGTGTGGTTAGGTGTGGCGGAGATGTGGGAAGCCATGGCGATGGCGGGGAAGAAGTAGCTGGTGCCCCACTGCATATAGATGCGCTGGAGGGCATCGGTGTTGTCGGAAACCCAGAACTCGTCGAACCAGGGCAGCACACCCCAGTTGGCGCGTCCACCGCCCGAGGCACAGGCCTGGATGGTGAGGTCGGGATATTTGGCACGGATGCGCTCACAGGTCTTCTGCAAGCCGCGGTGGTACTCGATGTTGAGGTGACTCTGGTCGTTCATCGTCAGGTATTGCGAACCGTGGTTGAGGATGGGCATGTTGGCGTCCCACTTGATGTAGTCGATCTCAGGATATTTCGTCATGAGATTGTCGACGATGGAGAAGACGAAGTCCTGCACCTTGGGATTCGACATATCGAGCACGAGCTGGGTGCCGCCACGGCCGAGGACGGGGGCGCGCTTCGGGGCCTTGACAATCCAGTCGGGGTGGGCGTCGTAGAGCTCGCTGACGCTGTTGGTCATCTCGGGCTCGATCCAGATGCCGAACTTGATGCCGTGCTTCTTGGCATCGCGCAGCAGGCCCTCGATGCCCTCGGGCAGTTTGTTCTTGTCGACCACCCAGTCGCCCAGGGCGCAGTTGTCGGTCTTTCGGGGATATTTGTCGCCGAACCAGCCGTCGTCCATCACGAAGAGCTCACCGCCCATCGAGGCGATGTCGCCCATCATCTGGTCCATGCCCTGCTGGTTGATGTCGAAGTAGACGCCCTCCCAGGAGTTGAGCAGGATCTTGCGCTCCTTGTTGCCGTGGGCAAGCATGTATTTGCGGCCCCACTTATGGAAGTTGCGGGAAACGCCGGAGAGTCCGCACTGGGAGAAGCTGAGGGCGACCTTCGGGGTGGTGAAGGTCTCGCCTTTCTTCAGGTGATACTCGGAGTTGTCGGGGTTGATGCCGGCGAAGAAATAGTGGTACTCCGTATCATCGGTGTCGATCTTCAGCTGGAAATTGCCGGAATAGCAGAGGGCAGCGCCGATGACGTCACCGGCATTCTCACGGCCTTTACCGTCTAAGGAGAACATCACCTCGGCGTGGTCGGTGTGCGAGTTGCGGGTGCCGTCCTTGTTCTTGATGACCTTCTCGCCAGGCAGGATGGGTTCTTCGACCAGACGGGCCTCGTTGGCCCAGGAGCCGTAGAAGTGGGAGAGCCACACGTTGCCGCGACGGATGGGCAGACAGATGGAAGCGAACTGCGTCAGCGTGACGGGCTTCGCCTCGCCGTTGGTGATCTCCGTCCAGGTCTCAATCATGTCTTCGTCTTCGTAGGCCTTGTAGCAGAGGGCGACGGTCGTGGGATAGACAGGATCTTTCAGGATAATCCGGAGGATGCCATCCTGTTTCTCCATGCCCGTGACAAAGAGTTCGGTGGACATGTTGCCGTCGGCGTGCGTCACGGCGATGGCGGCCTCAGCGGGGCAGTCCATGCCGTAGGCGGGATAGGCATTCATCCTGCCGTTGCGGGGGGCTTGAAGGTTCGTGAGGTCGAAATCGCTCAGCTTCTGGCCGAAATACACATACTGTGGCTGTTTGCCGTTTTCTACTTCGAGCACCATCGTGGAGTGTTTCGTCCCGATGGTGACCTGTTCTGCCTGAGCAGCCAGGGAAAATGAAAAAATGAAAAGATTTAATAATGAAAACTTCATCTCGTCAGTATTTTTAGAGTTTTGTCGTTGCAAAGGTACGAAAAAAAGGGAAAAGGAAAAAGGGAAAAGCGGAAAATTTGCTGCCGTCAAGAGGCAAAGTGCCAGAAATGGGCAAGTGAGTACTATCGCTTGCGGGCGATGACGTAGATGATGACGGGTGCGCCGATGAGTGGCGTGACGGCATTGAGGGGGATGACGCCACTCTCGCCGGGGAGGAAACAGATGAGGTTGCAGATGAGGGCCACGACGGCGCCGCAGAGGATGGTGGCGGGCAGCAGCACCCGGTGGTTGTCGGTGGTGAGCAACAGCCGGGCGATATGGGGCACGGCGAGGCCGATGAACGCCACGGGACCGCAGAAGGCGGTGGTGACAGCCGTGAGCAGGCCGGTGACGATGAGCAGCCAGTTGCGCACCCTCAGGATGTTGACGCCCAAGTTCTCGGCATAGCGGGCGCCTAAGAGCAGGGCGTTGAGGGGCTTGATGAGCAGCAGCGCACCCAGCAGCCCCGCCAGCGAGAAGCCGGCGAGCCAGGGCAGCTTCGACAGCGAGACGCCGCTGAAGTCGCCCATCCCCCACATCACATACTGATGCACCTTGTCGGCCGACGCATGGTAGTTGAGGATGGAGATGACCGAGGAAGCCAGGTAGCCTACCATGATGCCGATGATTAGCAGCATCACGTTGCTCGTTACTTTCCGGGAGAAGCCCAGGATGATGAGCAGCACCACGAAGGCGCCGGTCAGGGCCGCCACGATGGTGGTCAGATAGCTGGCGGCGCCCAGATAGATCATGGCGATGGCCACGCCCAGGTTGGCACCGTCGCTGATACCCAGGATCGACGGGCCGGCCAGCGGATTCTTGAAAAGGGTCTGGAGCATCAGGCCGCTGACGGCGAGGGAACTGCCGGCCAGCAGGGCCGTGACGGTCTGCGGCAGGCGCGATTCCAGTACGATGTGCTGCCAAGCCTCCTTGCCCTCGTAGGAGCGCAGGAGAATCTGCACGATGTCGCGGAGCGGAATGCGCACGGCTCCATAGAGGAGGCCGCCGCAGAAGAGCGCGACCAGGGCCAGGGCCAGCCCCGCATAAATCCAACGGAGGTGGCGTCTAGTCATCGAGCGGGAAATAATACCGCTGCACATGCCCCGGCAGCAGGTCGGGATGATAGATGGCGATCAGGTCTTCCAACACCCGGTCCGGGTGGAGGGTGATGTCGTCGTAGTAGGTGGACGTGATGGTGTTGCAGGCGTAGATGCGGTGCTCCTTCCAGGGACGGAAGTTGGCGTAGGGCTCATATTCCCGGGCCAGCAGCGCATACGTGAAGGGCGTGCGGGTGTCGTATTTGAGGAACCAGAAGTCGGTGTCGCCGGCCTGGTCGAAGACCGACTCGAAAGTCAGGTGGACGCTCCTGGCACCCGGCAGGTGGCGGAACACATAGTCCGCCCCGGCATCGGCATGCATCACGCCGATATAGCTTTCACCGGCCGGAACCGCCCAGGAGTTGCCGTAGCGGCGCTCCAACAGGACCGTGGGGTGCTGCGTCGCCTGTGCAGCGAGGGCCTTGAGCTCATTGTAGCGGGCTTCGGTGCGGGCGAAGATCTGTTCGGCGGCTTCCCGCTCCCCGAGCAGCAGCCCGTAGAACAACACCCATTCCGTGCGTCCCAGGGGATGGTTTTCCATATAGTCGGCCGCCTCGACGATGGGAATGCCGAGTTTCTCGGCGGAGCCGTAGCCGCTGTTTTCGAAAGGCGAGGCGACGATCATCTCGGTGCCGAGGTCGATGATGCCTTCCACATTGGGCGAAGTGGATACGCCCAGGTCGGCGATGCGGCCTTCCGCGACGCGCTGCAGGACCACCGGCGAGGTGATGTACTGGGGCTCGCAGATGCCGCAGACGCGGTCGAGGGCCCCCAGTTCTTCGGCGATGGCGGTATGGACGGAGGTATAGATGACGGCTTTTTCTACGGGGACACGGATCACGATGCCGTCTTGCGGCAGTCCGGCGGGCAGATTCCGCTGACGGTCGACCAGCACATAGTGCTGCCGCTGCCGCAGCGTGTCCCAGGGATCACGGATGCGGACCGACACGTAGTCGTCGTAGTATTCGATATGGAGGTTCCGGGCGTAGCGGATGGTGTCGGCGGCTTTCAGTTCCGACTGGGCGGCAGCCTGCCTGCCCCCGCAGGAGGACAGCAGCAGCCCGAGGAGGACGAACAGCGGAACCAGCATCCACGTGCGTCTCATCGCAGGCTCTGCTTGGTGAACACGATGCGGGAAGGAATGTCGCCGGTGTTGGCGCTCCATTTCAACCTGCCTTCGGGTGAGTAACAATAGACTTTGCCCGGGGTGATGTAGTCACGGGCGTCAGTCACGAAGATTTCGTGCGTATTCGGGTTGACAGCGATGCCGTAGGGGTTCTGGAACCAGGTCTCCGTGCCGTCGGTGATGAAGCGGCGGGTCACTACCTGGCGCGTCTTCACATTGACGATGGCGTAGTTGACGTCGGAGGTCTGTGTGAAGTAGCTCCAGGCATTGCTGTAGACGTAAAGAGAGTCGCCGCAGAGGGTCATGTCAGAGCATGCGAGGAGGTCCAGCTGGTCGATGACACTATCGCTCTGCGTGCTGATAAGAAAAGTCATGGGCTGGATGTCGTAGTAGTCGCCGCGGCTCGACACCCAGATATTGCCGTAGGCGTCGAGTTCCATGCGGTGCAGATTGGGCGCCACGTCGATCTTTTGCGTCTCTTTGAAAGAGGCCAGGTCAATCACGGAAACCGTGTGGTCGTAGTCGGGCACGCGGTAGCCGCCCGAATTGGCCACATAGAGCTTGTCGCCGGCAATCACCATCTCTTCAGGCTGGTAGCCCACCACGCAGGTGTCCACCACCTGCAGGGTGGCCGTGTCGATCCTGGCTACATAGCCGAGTCGGCAGTTGGGATCGACTTCCACGGGACCGGCGTACGAACTCACATAGGCGTAGCGGTCCTTGAACACGATGTAGCGGCAGTTGGGAATCGACACCTGCCCGATGTGACGGGCCGTTGCGGCGTCCATCACCTCCACGAGGTTGGAGCAGTTGACCACCGCCCAGAGCTTGCTGCCGTAGATGGCCAGGTCATTGCCCACGTCGCCGAGTTCCTGCACCACGCCGGGATTCCGCTCCGCGTAGATGTTCTTGTGATAGATGCCGGTGGCATAATCGTAATAGTCGAGCGTGCATTTGTTGCTGCCCATGTTGCCCTCGTTGAGCAGGAAAAAACCTGCAATGTCGCCGGCGTCGCCGCCACCTACGTCCGTCGGGTCCGACGGGGTAATCGGGTCGATGGTCCGGCAGGCAGCCAGCGCCGTGAGAAGGATCAGGAAAAGCAATATCTTTTTCATGTGCCTACAAAAGAAAAGACAAAATTAATCGAAAATTCGTTCCTGGCATCGGATAACACTGCACAACTTCATACTGCTGGTTGAAAATATTGTTGACTTCCAGCGTGCCGCGGAGTTCGTGCCCGCCCAGCGCGAAGCTGCGCGCGAGCGACAGGTCGCTGGTGTACCAGGGCTGGGCGTAGTTTTCCGGGATGTTGGCCACGGATTCGTAGCGTTCGCCCGTGTAGATGAAGCTGTAATTCAAATGCCACCGGCCGTAGTCGAGACCGGCCGTGAAAGAGCCGCTGTGCCAGGGAATATAGGGAATCTGGCCCCCGTACCAGGGACTTTCCGGGTCGGTGAAGTCCTGCGCTTTCTGGAACGTGTAGGTCAGGCGCAGGTCGGCGCTGACGGGGCCCAGGGCCAGGGAGGTGCCGACAGCCGCGTCGATGCCGCGGATGCGGACCAGGCCGAGGTTGACCATCGTCCACTGGAACTGGTTGGAGGCCGGCGTGGCGATGATCTTGTTCTCCACCTCGTTGTAGTAGACGTCGAGGGTGGTGTTGAGTTTCTTGAAGATGCCGCGTGTCCAATGCTTGTCCCAGGTGAGGCCCACATTGTACTGGGTGGTGAACTCGGGTTTCAGGTATTTGTTGCCGATGAAGGTGTAGTAGAGGTCGTTGAGCGTGGGCATCCGGAAGAGGCGTTTGTAGAAGGCCCGGAAGGAGAGGTTCTTGTCGCGGAAAGGAATCAGCTGCAGCACCGCGGTCGGGGTCCAGTGGTGCCGGCTTTCCGCCGCCGCGCCGGCTTCGCGCGCCTTGTCGTCCACGAAGGTGTAGAGCAGGCTTCCCTGCAGCTTGAGTTTTTCCCAGCGCAGAGAAGAAGACAGTGCAGAGAGAACCGTGTGCCGGGAAGGGTAGACGAAGTTGACCAGGTCGGCATCGAGCGTGTTGAACTGGTAGTCGACAGCCAGGTCGACGTCCCACCAGTTCGTAATCTTGTATTCCTGCGCAACCGAAGCATAGGCTTCCTGCTGCCGGTAGCGG
>JAEEIJ010000073.1 GCA_016281315.1 Bacteroidales bacterium | reverse complement strand
TCGGAGATATGGACTTCAAGGTCACCGGCACCAAGGACGGCATCACCGCCACCCAGATGGACATCAAGGTGGACGGCCTCAGCTACGAAGTGCTGGAGAAAGCCCTGGAGCAGGCCCGTCAGGGACGCATCCACATCATGGGTGAAATGCTCAAGACCCTCCCCGAGCCGCGCGAGGACTACAAGCCCTTCGTGCCCCGTATGGTCCAGATCGAGGTGGCCAGCGAGTTCATCGGCGCCATCATCGGCAAGGGCGGCGAGACCATCCAGGGAATGCAGAAGGAATTCGGCACCACCATCACCATCGAGGAAGTGCCCTGCGAGAACGGCGGCACCAAGGGTGTGGTGGATATCTTCGGCACCGACAAAGCCGCGATGGACGCCACCCTCGAGAAGATCAAGGGCATCTGCGCCGTTCCCGAGGCCGGTCAGGTTTACCACGGCAAGGTGGTTTCCATCCTGGAATTCGGCGCCTTCATCGAGATCCTGCCCGGTAAGGAAGGTCTGCTGCACGTGAGCGAGATTGCCTGGGGCAAGACCGAGAAAGTGGAAGACGTCCTGAAGGTGGGCGACGAAGTGGATGTGAAACTCCTCGAGATCGACGCCAAGACCGGCAAGATGCGCCTCTCCATGCGCGCCCTCACCGAGAAGCCGGAAGGTTATGTGGAGCCCGCGAAGCGCGAGCGTGGTCCCCGTCGCGACGGTGACCGCGGACCCCGCAGGGACGGCGACCGCAAGGGCGGCAACGAGCGCCGCGACCGTGGCCCGCGCCACGACGGCGACCGCGGACCCCGCCACGACGGCCCCCGCAAGCCCCGCTTCTCCGAGAATGAGGAGCCCAAAGGCAACGAACCCGATGTGTTCTAGTAAATGAAAAGACTTTGTTTGATTGCGGCGGCCTGGTTATTCTCGGCCGCCGCTGCTCTTTCCCAGGAGTACGGCATTGTGAACGTCTCCGTGTGTAATATGCGTGCGACGGCCGATTTCGACGCCGAAATGGTCTCGCAGGCCCTGCTGGGAACGCCGGTGCACATTATCGACGAGGCCGACAAACTCCCGCAGCCCTGGCCGCAGATCCAGACCCCGGACGGTTATACCGGCTGGGTGCACTATGCGGTGGTGGAACGGATGAGCCGGGAGGCGTACAGCGCCTGGAACACCGCCCCGAAGGCAATCGTCACGGCACTCAGCGCCGTCGTGCACAGGAGCCCGTCGGCCAAGAGCGAAACCGTCTCCGACGTAGTGGCCGGCGACCGGCTGAAACTGGTTGCGACTAAAGGATGCTGGCTGCAGGTGGAGTTCCCGGACAAACGGCAGGGCTACATCAGCCGGAAGGACGCGATGGCCGAAAAAACCTGGCGGAAGCAGCTGGACCGGAGCCCGGAAGCTATTCTGAAGACCGCGAAGAGTATGCTGGGCTTCCCCTACATCTGGGCGGGGATGTCCCCGAAAGGAATGGACTGCAGCGGGTTCGTCCGCACCGTCCTCTTTATGCACGACGTCATTATCCCGCGGGACAGCGGGCCGATGAGCCGCGTGGGCGAGCGTATCGAGAGCCGCAGCGATCTCCAGCCCGGGGATCTCGTCTTTTTCGGCCGATGGGACGGCGACACGCCCCGCGTTTCCCACGTGGGCTTCTACCTGGGCGAGGACCTCTTCATCCACTCGCTGGGCCTGGTGAAAATCGGCAGTTTCCTGCCCGGCCGTCCCGAGTTCGATCCCTACAATGCGGGCCGATACCTCTTCGGCGGACGCATCCTGCCGTATGTGGACCAGGTTCCCGAGATCAACACCACCCTCACGAATCCCTACTATGCAGAATAGGCGCGACTTCCTCAAGACCACGGCCCTGGCGGCCGCCGGCGTGGCCCTCGTGGGCTGCGACGGCCCGCAGCGCTTTCACATCGGCCACAAGGGAGACGGAAAACTGCACCTGAGCTTCTTCCCCTATGAGCTGCAGCTCCGGCACACCTTCACGGTGGCCTCCTACAGCCGCACCACCACGCCCGACGTGCAGGTGGAAATCAGCTTCGAAGGCGTGACCGGCTACGGCGAGGCCTCGATGCCTCCCTACCTGGGGCAGACGGTAGAATCCGTGTGCGCGTTCCTGCAGAAAGTGGACCTGGAGCAGTTCAGCGACCCGTTCCAGTTGGAGGATATCCTAAATTATGTCGATTCCCTCTCCCCCGGCGATTCCGCCGCCAAGGCGGCCGTGGACATCGCCCTGCACGACCTGGTGGGAAAACTCATCGGCCAGCCCTGGTACAAACTCTGGGGCCTGGACGCGGCGAAGGCGCCTTCGACCACCTTTACTATCGGCATCGATACCCCCGACGTAGTGCGGGAAAAGACGCTGGAAGCTGCCGGGAAGTTCAATATCTTAAAGGTTAAGGTGGGACTGGACACGGACGTGCAGATGATCGAGGCCATCCGCTCGGTCACCGACGTTCCCCTCGCCGTGGATGCCAACCAGGGCTGGAAGGACCGCAGCAAGGCCCTGGACGAGATCTTCTGGCTGAAGGAGCAGGGCGTGGTGATGGTGGAGCAGCCGATGGCCAAAGATCGGCCCGAGGACAACGCCTGGCTCACCGAACGCTCTCCCCTCCCCATCTTTGCAGATGAAGCCATCCAGCGCCTCGCCGACGTCCCTTCGATGAGCGGCATCTACTCCGGCATCAACATCAAGCTGATGAAATGCACCGGGATGCGGGAAGGCTGGAAGATGGCCCAGCTCGCGCGGGCGCTGGGAATGAAGGTGATGGTGGGCTGTATGACGGAAACCTCCTGCGCCGTATCGGCCGCCGCGCAGTTCTCCCCGTATGTGGATTTTGCCGATCTGGACGGGAACCTGCTCATCGCGAACGACCGCTTCTCCGGCGTCACGGTAAAGGAAGGCCGGCTGGTCCTGCCCGAGAGGCCGGGAATCGGGGTCAAGCTATTATAGTTTGCGATTCCCGCGAAAAGTTGTATATTTGGGAAATAAATCTTAATAAACTATGGCAGCTATCATTTACATCGTCGGTCTGGTTCTTTCCATTATCGCCGTCATCGACATCTTCAAGAAGCCCATCTCCCTCGTGGGTAAGATTATCTGCGCGGTGATCGTCCTGCTCACCAGCTGGATCGGCCTGGCCGTTTACTTCCTGTTTGCAAAGGACCGCATTACGAAGTGGTTTAAATAATTTTTTGTATCTTTGCATCCCCAACCCTGAGGTGAGTTGTCCGAGTGGTTGAAGGAGCCTGCCTCGAAAACAGGTGTACGGCGACGTACCGGGGGTTCGAATCCCTCACTCACCGCAAAGTGGCGAAAAAAGTCTGTGCCAAGCTTGCTTGAGCACAGACTTTTTTTGACGCTTTGCAAAGCCCGCCGCAGGCGGGCAGGGATGTGCGACCGAAGGGAGCAAATCCCGTTGGTGAGTGAGGGGAAAAAGCGCCAAAGGGCCGGAGGCCCGTGATGTCATTCTATGCTTTGCAGGGCCCCGATGCACAGAGGCATTTCCAAGAAAAAGCTCCGAGGGGAATGTGAAGAAAAGCTAAAAATCATTAACTTTGTGGGACAACCCGCAGATCGGAATGAAAACACTTTTCAAAACTATCGGCCTTATGCTGCTCACCCTCGTTGTCGCAGCAGCCTGCCAAGGGAAGAAGAACCCGGGAGTGTCCATCCCCGTCGGATCCGTGCTCGTGGTACCGGAGAGCATCACGCTGAAGGAGGGGGACACGAAACAGCTTTCCGTCACCATCCTTCCGGAAAACGCGACGGACCGCTCGCTGATATGGACTACATCCAACAGCGGCGTGGCGGATGTCACAGGGGGCGTAGTCACCGCCAAAGGCGAAGGCATCGCAACGGTTACGGCCTATGCGAGCGGATCCGCCGTCAAGGGAGAGTGCGAGGTGACGGTGCTTCCCCGGATTCCGAAAGGCGCGGTGGATCTGGGCCTTTCCGTCTATTGGGGCAGCTGCAATGTGGGCGCTTCCAAGCCCGAGGAAACAGGCGACTATTTTGCCTGGGGAGGCGTCACTCCGCACGAAGGGAACACCTTCACCTGGGAAAAATACGAATGGTGCAATGGAAGCAAGACCAAACTCACCAGATATAACTGGGATAACGCGTACGGCACAAGCGATAATCTCTCCAATCTTCTGCCCTCCGACGATGCTGCCGCCTATAAGCTGAAGGGCGAATGGAGAATGCCCCAGGCGGCCGATTTTCAAGAGCTTATCAATCGCTGCACCCTCAAGCTGACGAAGCAGGACGGTGTTTCCGGCGCCCTGTTCACGGGGCCCAACGGAAACTCCATCTTCATCCCGGCCTCCGGTGAGTACGATGAATACGGCCATCGGAACGAAAACTCCATCTATCTCTGGAGTTCAACCCTGAACGGGACTTATCCTTTCAAAGCACAGGCCCTGAAGGTGATGAATGACGAAGCTTTCAAACCCATGCTGACTGCCATCGACCGGTATAACGGGATACCCGTCCGCGGCATCTGCCCCAAATAATGACTTCCAGTCCATTATGGCAAACAAACCCCTCAACACTGAACTGCTGGACCGCGCCATTGTCTTCGCGGTGAAAGCACACGCGGGAACGGAGCGGCGCGGGAAAGGATTCCCCTACATCGTGCACCCGATGGAGGCGATGGAGATCGTCTCCACGATGACGCCCGATCAGGAACTCCTCGCAGCGGCCGCCCTTCACGACACGGTGGAAGACACCGACGTTACCGTGGAAGACATCCGCAAGGAATTCGGCGACCGCATCGCCAACCTCGTAGCCTCGGAGAGCGACGACGTACACGAAGGCGTCCCCGAGGAAGAGAGCTGGCACGCCAGGAAACAGGCAGCCATCGACCGCCTGAGCAGGGCGCCGAAGGACGCCAAGATCGTGGCGCTGGGGGACAAACTTTCCAATATGCGGGCCATCGCCAGGGACTATGCCCAAAAAGGCAACGCCTTCTGGGACCTCTTCCACGTAAAGGACGTGGACGAGCACGAGTGGCACTACCGGGGCCTCGCCAATGCCCTCAGAGACCTGCAGGACACGGACGCCTACCAAGAATTCGAAAAACTAATCAACCAAGTGTTTTCACACCATGAAGCTTGACGGAAGACGCGAAAGCAGCAACGTAGAAGACCGCCGGGGTCTTTCCGGCGGCGGCAAGGCCGGCCTTGGAATCGGCGGCATCATCATCGTTGGTATCATCACCCTCCTGATGGGCGGCGACCTGGGCGACGTACTCAATACGGTAGCCACGGACGGCGGCTTCACCACGCAGCAGAACTACGAGCCCACGGCCGAAAACGAAGCCCTCGCGAAATTCTCGCGCCAGATCCTGGCCTCCACGGAGGACGTCTGGACAAAAGTCTTCAAGGAGCAGCGGCTGGGCACGTACCAGGCCCCTACCCTCGTCCTTTACACCGGCAGCACCTCCACGGCCTGCGGGCAGGGACAATCGGCCATGGGCCCCTTCTATTGCAGCGCCGACGAAAAGCTCTACATCGACCTCTCCTTCTTCTCCAGTATGCGCAGGCAGCTGGGGGCCGACGGAGACTTCTCCTACGCCTACGTCATTGCGCACGAGGTGGGGCACCACGTCCAGCACCTGCTGGGCACGCTGGACCAGGCGCATCAGCAGATGGCGCGGATGAGCAAGGCCGATGCGAACCGGATGAGCGTGCGCATCGAGCTTCAGGCCGATTTCTACGCCGGCGTCTGGGGCCACTACGAGAATGAATTCTTCGGCTCGCTGGAGGACGGCGACCTGGAAGAAGCAATCAACTGCGCATCGGTCATCGGCGACGATTACCTGCAGAAGAAATCGCAGGGCTACGCCGTGGAAGAATCCTTCACGCACGGCACCGCGGCCCAGCGGATGAAATGGCTCAAGAAGGGGCTCTCCACCGGCGACGTCCGGAAGGGGAACACCTTCGAGCTCAGCGACAGTCAGTTATAGGATTTCCGCACAAACCCTCTCGGCCTCCGGGAGGGTTTCTATTTTCCCCACGTCCACCAGTTGCAGGCCGGGGGCGGGCACGCCGTAGATAGGATAGCGCCCGCAGGCCTCCAGGTAGAAATCCATAATGGGGAAACGCTCCGGCATCGCCAGCGCCTCGAAGGCGTCGAAAATGGCCGGGGAGAGCAGATGAATGCCGGAAAAGGCATAGCGGAGGCAGGCCGATGGATCCAGGTCCTTCAGCGGACTCCGCACTTCCCCGGTGGCAAGGTTCGTCCAGCCGACGAGGCGCCCGTCCTCCGGGCGGAACAGCAGATAGCGCTGCGTGGGGCGGTCGCTCACCAGCAGCGTCGCCAGGGCCTCCGGACGGGCCTGGGCGCGGAACCAGGAAAGATCCACGTTGGAGACGATATCCACGTTGTGCACCAGGAAAGGCTCGTCCAACGGCTCCAAGAGCGGCCGGGCGTGCGCAATGCCGCCGCCCGTTTCCAAAAGGGCTTGCGATTCGTCGGATATCTTAATGGAAAGGCCGAAGTCGTGGCTCCCCAGATACTCCCGGATGAGCTCCGGGAAATGATGGACGTTCACCACCGCCTCCGTATAGCCGAAAGCCTGGAGCTTCCGCAGGACGTGCGCGAGCAGCGGCTCCCCGCAGACGCGCACGAGCGCCTTGGGCAGCGTATCCGTAATGGGCTTCAGGCGCGTGCCCAGCCCAGCGGCGAAGACCATCGCTTTCATAGCATCTTCTCCATTCCCAGCTCCCGGTGGGCAACCACGATCTTGATGTTGAATTTCTGAGCCAGGTGGCTGGCCAGATGCTCGGCGCAATAGGCCGAACGGTGCTGCCCGCCGGTGCAGCCGAAGCATACCTGCAGGTTGGTGAATTTGCGCTCGATGAAGCGCTGCACGTGGGCGTCCACCAGCTTATAGACGCTCTCCAGGAAAGCGAGCACCTCGCCGTCGTCCTCCAGGAACTTGATCACTTCCGCGTCCATCCCGTTGAACTGACGGTAGTACTCGTATTTGCCGGGGTTGTTCACGCTGCGGCAGTCGAAGACGTATCCGCCGCCGTTACCGGTAGTATCGGCCGGAATCCCCTTCTTATAGGCGAAGCTGTAGATTTTCACCTGGAGCCGATGGTCCTCCTGCACCACGTTCAGCTCCGGTTTCACGGCCATCTCCTGCAGGACGGCGTTCAGGTAGGGATACCGGGTGAAGGGCGTCCGGAGCAGCGAACGCAGGTTCTGCAGGGCATACGGCACGCTGGCGATGAAGTGCGGCTTTTTCTCGAAGTAGCCGCGGAAACCGTAGGCGCCCAGCACCTGCAGGGTGCGGAAGAGCACGAACAGGCGCAGGCGGCTGCGGAACGCCGCTTCGTCCACCTGCTTGAACTGCTGCAACGCCTCCAGATAAGTCTTAATCAAATCCTCCCTTAACGCTTCCGGATAGCGGGAGCGGGCCTGCCAGATGAAGGAAGCTACATCATAGTAGATGGGGCCGCGGCGGCCGCCCTGGAAATCGATGAACCAGGGCTCTCCGTCCTTAATCATCACGTTCCGCGCCTGGAAATCCCGGTACAGGAAGGTGTTGTCGTCGTCCAGCAGAAGGTCGGCCTTGAACTTTTCGAAATCCTCCTGCAGCTGGATTTCGTTGAATTCGATGCCCGTCGCCTTCAGGAAACAGTATTTGAAATAGTTCAGGTCGAAGTCCACCATCCGCGCGTCGAAGGCCTCCTGCGGGAAGCAGACGCTCCAGTCCAGGCCTGCCCCGCCCAGGAACTGAATGCGGGGCAGCTGGGCGACGGTGCGGCGGAGCAGATCGATTTCATCGGCCGAATAAACCCCTTTCTCGCGGCCCTGCGCCACGGCGTCGAAGAGAACCTGGTCCCCAAGGTCTTCCTGCAGGTAGGCCAGGCCGTCTTCGCTGACGGCATAGACCTCCGGCACGTTCAGCTTCCTGGACCGGAAATGCCGGGCCAGTTCAATGAACGCGCGGTTTTCCTCCAGGGACGTGCCGATGACGCCCATCACGGTGACATTCCCACCGCTCAGGCGGAAATACCGGCGGTGGCTGCCCGAAGTGGGCAGTTCCTGCATCTGGGCGAGGGGCTGTCCGGCAAATGACTCGAAAAGGGGTTTCAGGGTATTCTGCGGCATAATTACTTCGAATGATAATCAATGAGCCCTTCAATGGGCGATTCCAGGAAACGGGAAACGCGGATGCCCGCTTTTTCAAGCAGGGGGCGAAGGATTCCCTGGCAGGCATAGCCCAGCCCGCCGGTGATGCCCACCGGATAGTGCGCCACGTCATAGCGCAGCAGGGAACGGTCGATGAATGCCTGGAAATTCCCCTCGATCAGGTCTTTTGCGTAAGGGTGTTCGGCCTGGGAAAGCAGGAACGGCGCCAGGCTGCCCAGGTATCCGGAAGGTGAAGCGCTGCGGTAAACGCCCTCGACGATGCCGGCATAGGAGGCGTCAAACTCCTTTGAGAAGGCCGATGCAATCGGCTCCGGGACCAGCCCCTTGATGTAATCGGAGAGGAAAAGTTTCCCCAGCACCGCGGCACCGCCGTCGTCGCCGATGACATAGCCTCCGGCGTAGACTTTCTGGGAAACGTTCGCGCCGTCGTAGAAACAGGTGTTGGATCCGGTGCCGATGATGCCCACGATGCCGCTTTCGCGTCCGCAGACACCTCTCGCGGCCGCCATCAGGTCGTTCTGGATATCTACATCGGCCACCTCCAAAAGGCTCCGGATATGGGCTTTGAGCTCCGCGCCGATGGCTTCCGTCACCACGCCGGCCGTATAGAGATAAAAGCCATCGGCCTTCTTCAGGCCTTCCGACTCCACCGCCTCCCGAAGGATCTCCTTGATGGCTTCCATCCGCATCGTGGACACGTTGGTCCCGGCCCGGAGGAAACGCCGAACCGGCCTTCCGCCTTCCACCACGCACCACTCGCTCTTGGTGGCGCCGCTCTCTACGATGATTTTCACACCCATATAGTGCAAATATACAAAAAAAAGCATCCGTTTGGATGCTTTTTCTTGTAGGGACGATCGGATTCGAACCGATGACCTCTTCAATGTGACTGAAGCGCTCTAAACCAGCTGAGCTACGCCCCTGTCCTTTGGGGATTGCAAAGGTAGTATCTTTTGAGGAAACTACCAAATATTTTTTTTTATGGCGGAGGCGGAGGGATTCGAACCCCCGGTACGTCGCCGTACAACAGTTTTCAAGACTGCCGCCATCGACCACTCGGCCACACCTCCGAAAAGGACTGCAAATTTAATAAAAAAAATCTTTCGCGAAAAACTTCAATAAACTTTAGCCTTCCAGCCAGAGCGTATGGAAGAATTCTCCGCGGGGACGGTCTTATCTTTTTCCCGCAAAAATTGTTACCTTTGAAAGAATAATTCTCAAGACCTATGCGCAGCATCAAACTCCTGGCCGCAGCCGTTATCCTGGCCGCCTGTACACAAAACCAAGTAGTATTCCTGGGGCCGCTCCAGGGAGAAAACAGCGGAGAACGCGGTTATGCCTATCAGGGTATGGACATCCACGGCAACTATATGCTCAGCTGCCAGAACCAGGGCATCGCCAGCATTTACCGGATCAAAAACAACGGGAAGTATCCCCTTCTGAGCCAGTTTCACCTGGCCTCTTTCCACAAACACAACCACGCCAACGTGGTGAGTTTCGGCGTGGAAAAGGCCTTGGAAAGCGACCCGCTGCCCGTTGCTTGCATCAGCCAGTGTCACAAGAAACCTATCGACGGGAAGAAGGATCTGCTGTACGTGGAACGCATCCTGCCGGATTTCAGCGGCTCAGAACTGGTGCAGACCATCTTTTACGACGATGTGAACCAGGACTTCGGCTATGCCCTGCAGTGGGTGGTGGACCCGGAGGAAAAGATGCTCTACGGCTACGGGAACACCATCAATAACGACGACCCGGACAACCGCCACCGCATCATCAAATTCCGCCTCCCGCGCCTCGCCGACGGCCCTTTTGTTACGCTGAAACCGGAGGACGCCCTTGAGAACTACCTCATCGAGGAGGTATCGGCCTTCCGCTTCAATCCGGTGGGCCAGGGGTTGTATATTTATAAAGGTGAGCTGTATATGCCTACGGGCCTCGGAAAGCCCGAGAAGCCGTCCATCGTCTACATCTGGGACCTGAAAGAGCGCAGTATGCGTGCGCTGGACCTCTCGGAGGTCACCACCGGCGAATTCGAGGACATTTCCCGCCGGGGCCGATATTTCTACATCCAGGGACAGGACGGGCTCTTCCGGCTGCCCATTCCCGCATAGGCCGGCGTGCCCGGCGAAGATCTATTCCTTCGCAAAAAACTTCCAGTGGAAAAGAAGTAGATAAATGGCGCCGCAGGTGACGCAGCTATCGGCAAAATTGAAGACAGGCTCGAAGAAGATGTGCCCGCCCAGCCACGGGACCCAGTCCGGCCAGGTCCAGAGAGGGAAGTAGAACATATCCACCACCTTCCCCTGCATAATGGGGGCGTAGGAGCCCAGGGTGGCCACCGTGTCGTAGGTGGATTCGCTGAAGATGAGTCCGTAGCACAGGCAGTCGACGATGTTCCCGAAGGCGCCGGCCGTGATGAGCGTGAGGCCGATGAAAACGCCCGTGGGGACCTTCTTCTCCCCTTTCAGGAGCTTCGCGATCCACCAGCACAGGAAGCCGAACAGGACCAGGCGGAAAAAGGTGAGGGCATACTTCCCGATCACCCCGCCGAAGGACATCCCGAAGGCCATCCCCTTGTTCTCCACGAACAGCAGCTGGAACCAGTTCCCCAGCACGGGGATGCTCTCCCCCAGGGTCATATGGGTCTTGACCAGGACCTTGATGACCTGGTCAATCACCACGAGCAAAACGCCCAGAATGATAAGCGCTTTGCCTTTTTTCATTACTTACGGCCGGTCTTTTCCAGAATAGCCTTGCCCTCCACGGTGGTGGTGGCGTGCGGCACCAGGCGCAGACGCTCCTTGGGGATGAGCTTGCCGGTGACGCGGCAGATGCCATAGGTCTTGTTCTCGATGCGCACCAGGGCGGCTTCCAGGTTCTGGATGAACTTGTACTGACGCTGGGCCAGGGCGCCGGCCTCTTCCTTGGAAAGCTGGAAGGCGCCGTCGTCCTCCACGGTCTTGAACGTGGGAGCGGTATCCAGGATATCGTTGCCGCCGGCGTGTGTCATCACCTCGCGCAGGGTGGCGTACTCCGCGCGGGCCTTATCCAACATCTCGTTGATAATGACGCGGAACTCCTCGAGTTCTTCGTCAGAATAGCGGGTTTTGTTGTTCTCTTCCATAATATTAGCGTTTTACGGTTATCTTGATGGTTCCCTCCGTCCACTCTACCTCGGCGGCCTCCGCGGGGGCTTCCCCGAAAGGTTTCAGGCCGATGGAAAGGGACAGGGTCTGGGATTTCACATAGTCGCCGAAAGCCTGCAGGGCATCGGCCAGGGCGGGGTCGTCGGCGTAGACGACGGTGCTGATGCGGTCCGTCACCTCGAAGCCGGAGCTCTTGCGGAGGTTCTGGATGCGGTTCACCAGTTCGCGGGCGAGGCCTTCGCGGCGGAGTTCCTCGGTGACCTCGATGTCCAGCGCCACGGTGAGCGAGCCTTCGGAGGCCACCTGCCAGCCGGGGACGTCCTCGGAGGCGATGGCGTAGTCCCCGGGGTTCAGCACCACGGGACCGCCCGGAAGCTCGAGCGTATAGGCCTGGAGGGCCGATTCTGCCTGCTGGATTTCGGCGATCACCCCCTGCGGCAGCGAGCCGAAGGCGGCGGCGATTTCCTTCATCCGGGCGCCGTAGGTCTTGCCCAGCACCTTGAAGTTGGGTTTGATGCGGAGGGTGAGGAAGCCGGTGGTATCGGCCATGAACTCCATCTCCTTCACGTTCACTTCCGCGAGGACGATGCCTTTCACGGACTCCAGCTGCGCGCGCACCTTCTCGCTGATGACGGGAATGATGACCTTCTGCAGCGGCTGACGCACCGGGATGTTCACCTTCTTGCGGATACCGAGGACCAGCGAAGTGGCCTGCTGGGCCAGCGCCATCCTCTCTTCCAGCGCGGCGTCGATGACGCTTTCACGGGCCGATGGCATCAGGGTGAAATGCACAGACTCTTCTCCGGTGAGGTCGCAATAGAGCTGGTCCATATAGAACGGCGCGATGGGCGCAGCCAGCACGGCGACGGTCTTTAGGACCTCGTACAGCGTGCTGTAGGCGGCCTTTTTATCGGACGTCATCTCGCCGGCCCAGTAGCGGGCGCGGTTCAGGCGGACGTACCAGTTGGAGACGTCGTCGCAGACGAAGGCCTCCAGGATGCGCCCGGCGGTCTTTACGTCGTAGTCCTCGTACGCCGCCCTCACGTCCCGGATCACCGTGTTGAGGCGGGAAATGATCCAAAGGTCCAGTTCGGTGACGGGCTGTGACGGTTCCTTCCACCCATCAATGTTGGCATACCGGGCAAAGAAGGCATAGGTATTATAGAGCGTGCCGAAGAACTTGCGCCGTACTTCGTCCACGCCTTTTTCGTCGAATTTGAGGTTGTCCCAGGGCTCCGCGTTGGTGAGCATATACCAGCGCAGGGCATCGGCCCCATAGGTGTCCAGGGCCCAGAAGGGATCCACGGCGTTGCCCAGACGCTTGGACATCTTGTTGCCGTTCTTGTCCAGCACCAGGCCGTTGGAAATCACGCGTTTGAAGGCGGGCGTACCGCTGATCATCGTGTGGATGGCGTGCAGGGTGTAGAACCACCCGCGCGTCTGGTCCACGCCTTCCGCGATGAAATCCGCCGTGGCGCCGAACGCCGGCGAGCCGAGGTTCCTGAGGCCTTCCTGGGCGTAGGGCATCGCGCCGGAATCGAACCAGACGTCGATGAGGTCGCTCTCGCGGGTCATCTTCTTACCGGAGTCGCTCACCAGGAAAATGCCGTCCACATAGGGCCGGTGAAGGTCGATCTTCTCGTAGTTCTCCAGGGACATATCGGCCGGGTCGAAGCCCTTGTCCTTCAGCGGATTGGAAGGCATCACGCCGGCGGCGACCGCCTTTTCGATCTCCGCGTAAAGCTCCGCCACCGAGCCGATACATTTCTCTTCCCTGCCGTCCTCCGTGCGCCAGATGGGCAGCGGCGTGCCCCAGTAGCGGGAGCGGCTCAGGTTCCAGTCCTGGATGTTCTCCAGCCACTGGCCGAAGCGGCCGGTGCCGGTGCTGGCGGGCTTCCAGGTGATCTCCTTGTTCAGGGCCACCATTTCGTCCTTCACGGCCGATGCCTTGATGAACCAGCTGTCCAGCGGGTAGTACAGCACCGGGAGGTCCGTGCGCCAGCTGTGGGGATAGCTGTGCACGTGCTTCTGCACCTTGAAGGCGCGGCCGTCGGCCTTCATCATCACGCAGAGGTCGATATCCAGGGTGCCTTCCTCGGGCTCGTGCTCGAAGTATTCCTTGTAGCCGGCCTTAACATATCGGCCCGAATACTCTTTATAGGAGGGATCCACGGTGGCGGCGAAGGCCGGATCCATATCTTCCAGGCGCATAAAGCGGCCCTGGCGGTCCACCTGCGCCTGCGGATTGCCGTCCTTGTCCAGGGGCATAATGGCGCCGATGCCCGCCGCCGCGGCCACGCGCTTGTCGTCCGCGCCGAAAGTGGGGGCGATGTGCACGATGCCGGTACCGTCGCTGGTGGTTACGTAGTCCCCCGCGATGACGCGGAAGGCGTCGCCGTCCGGACGGAACCAGGGGATGAGCTGCCGGTAGCGGATGCCCACCAGTTCGCTTCCCTTCCAGCTGCCGCCCAGCTGCTTCCAGGGGACAATCTTATCGCCCTTCTGAAAGCTTTCCAGCGGCACGTTCTCACCCTGCGGGTTGAACCACGCGGTCACAAGATCCTTCGCCAGCACATAAATACAAGGCTGCGCGGTGTAGGGGTTCAGCGACAGGACGCGGACGTATTCGATGTCCGGACCCACGCAGAGCGCCGTATTGGACGGAAGCGTCCAGGGCGTGGTGGTCCAGGCCAGGATGTAGACCGGGAAGACGTAGGTGCCGAAGAGCGGCTGGGACTTCCCGTCCTTGATGAGCTCGAACTGCACCGTGGCGGTGGTGTCGCTCACATCCTTGTAGCAGCCGGGCTGGTTGAGCTCGTGCGAGCTGAGGCCCGTCCCGTCCGTGGGAGAATAGGGCTGGATGGTATACCCCTTATAGAGCAGCCCTTTGTCGTAGATTTTCTTGAGGAGATACCACAGGGTTTCGATGTAGCGGTTGTCGTAGGTGATGTAGGGGTCGTTCATATCCACCCAATACCCTACCCGCTCGGTCATATTCACCCATTCGGCGGTATATTTCATCACCTCCTTGCGGCAGGTGGCGTTGTACTGCTCTACGGAGACCTTCGTGCCAATATCGGCCTTGGTGATGCCCAGCTTCTTCTCCACGCCCAGTTCCACGGGGAGACCGTGCGTGTCCCAGCCGGCGCGGCGCGCCACCTTGAAGCCCGTCTGCGTTTTGTAGCGGCAGATGGCGTCCTTGATGGAACGGGCCATCACGTGGTGGATGCCCGGCATTCCGTTGGCGCTGGGGGGACCTTCGAAGAAAATGAAGGAAGGGGCGTCCTCGCGCAGCTCGAGCGAACGCTCGAACGCGTGCATACGCTTCCATCTTTCCAGAACCTCACGGCCGGCGGCTGTGAGATCGAGCCCCTTATATTCCTTGAAAGTCATATAATTTTCTTAATTTTGCAGTGCGTAACTATAGGTTTGCAAAGATAATGATTTTAACTGAGATTGGCAATATGAGCACTTTGGATATCATTCTGTTGGTCCTGTTCATCCCCGGGGCCATCCGCGGGCTTTCCAAAGGCCTTCTGGAGCAGGTGATTTCCCTGGGCGGAATTCTCCTGAGCGTCTATGCGGCCTACCATTTTTCGCAGCCGGTCTGCGACTGGATCGCGCAGTACATCCAGGTCTCGGACACGGTCCTTCGCATCCTGGGCTTCGCCGTGCTTCTGATTGCTGTACTCATCCTGGTGATGCTCGTTGCGAAACTCATCACCAAGGCCGTGGAGATGGCCTCCCTGGGCTGGATCAACCGCCTGCTGGGGCTGGTTTTCTCCCTGGCTGTATCGGCCCTGATCCTGGGGCTTCTGGCCATTCTCTTCGACACCCTCAACGGAAAATTCGAGCTGGTGCAGCAGTCGGTTCTGGACGACTCGTTCCTCTACGGCCCCCTCAAGGACCTGGGCTACTGGGTGTTCCCCTACCTGAAGGAACTGGCCAGCCTGGCCGCCCCGGCAGTATAGTATGGCAAGAATTCTCCTCATAGACACCGCCACCGCCAGGCTTTCCATAGGCCTGGCCCATAATGGTACGGTAGTAGCCTCCCGCACCTGCGATGAACCCCGCCGGCAGGCATCCCTCACGGCACCGCTGGTCCAGGAAGTGCTTCATAGCCAAGGCCTTGGCGTGGCCGACTGCGACGCCGTCTGCGTCAGTTCCGGCCCCGGTTCGTATACCGGCCTTCGGGTGGGCGTTTCCACGGCAAAAGGACTGTCTTTCGGGGCTGGGATTCCGCTTATCGCCGTCGGCACGCTGGACATCGTGGCCAGCAACCATAATCCGGAGGCTTTCCGTTATATCGTTCCCATGATCGACGCCCGCAGGATGGAAGTCTATACGGCCGTTTACTCGGCCGACGGCCGTCGGCTCACACCGGTAGAGGCCAAAGTCGTGGGCCCGGATTCCTTCGCCGATGAATTGGCGCAGGGTCCCGTCCTTTTCACGGGCGACGGCGCCCTCAAGTGCCGCGAAGTCATCACCCATCCCCATGCGCAGTTTCAGGAATCCTGGCCGGATGTTGCCGCTATGGCAATTCTGGCGCAGAAAGCCTGGGAAGAAAAAAGGTTCGAAGACATTGCGTACTTCGAACCATTCTATCTGAAAGATTTCGTAGCTACCGTTTCCCGGAAAAAGCTGTTTTGATTTGTTTGGTGGACCTGGTCCAGAGCATTTTTGGACGAGGTCTTTCTCATTTTTGGACGAGGTTTACTTTTAGGTGCTGGACCTGGTCCACCGGTTGTGCCTTCCAGACACCTGTAGTTCAATGTAGCTGGACCTGGTCCAGGGGCTTAAATCGAACCTCGTCCAGATATGAAGTGGACCAGGTCCAAAAATGGCTTGGACCTGGTCCACCTTAGGGGAAACGGAAAGGGATTAGAGTTTCCGGCGAAGATAGCGGCGGATTTCCTCCAGACTGCCGGCTTCGAAGTCAGGGTCGATGGCATCGCCGTTCAGCATCCACATCATCGGGAGGGCGCCAATCCCATAGGAGCCGATGTAAGGAGACTGCACCCCGCGGGTATCACAGACGTTCACCCAGGGCAGTTTCTGGTTGCGCACGGCACGGGCCCAGGCTGTCTTGTCGCTGTCCAGCGAAACGGCGTAAATCTCGAAGCCCTTCCCATGGAACTCCTCATACAGCGGCATGAGGGCATCCAGGTTGAACATCTTCAGTTCGGCCGTCGATGCCCAGAAATAGAGGAGGGTCATCTTCCCCAGCGATTCGCTCAGCTTCACGCTCTTCCCCTCCATCGAAGGCAGGGCGATGTCCACGAAGCCCACCTCCTGCGCATTCTGAAGTTTGGCCTCCACGCCCATCCGGCCGATACGGCGGGCCGATTCCTTCTCCAGCGCCTTCACATAGCGGGACTGCGGATAAAGGGTTTTGAGGGAATCCGCAATGCTGCGCATAATGATTCCGTCGGTAGGCTGGCTGAACACCGGCAGCGAGGGATTCACCTGCTGGAACAGGACGGGCACCACGGTGAGCGAGTGGCAGTTCTCCACCACATACTTCAGGCGGTTCCGGTAATAATCCACATAACAGCGGGAGAGGTCCTTGTCCGGGAAACGTTCGGTGGTGACGATTTTCCGCATTTCGCGGAGGAACTTGCCGTATTCGCGCTCCACCTTCTGGAGTTTCAGGGATTCCTCGGAGCCTTCCACGCTATAGAGGCCCAGGGTGTCGGTATGTACCGTTACCTTATCGCCCTTCTGCAGCAGCAGGGAGGCAATCTGACGCTCCCCGTAGAAGAGATAGACGAACTCGGGCTTTCCATCCTCCAGCTCCAGGGAATAGCCGAAGGAGCCATCGGCCTCCGTCTGGAGGGTATCCAGCACCTGGAAACGGTTCACGTCCAGGAGTTTGAGAATCACTTTTTCCCCGGCGCCTTCGTGCAGCTCGCCTTCAATGAAGGTATTGCCCTCGCAGGCAACCGCGAGCACGAGCGCGGCCAGGCCCGCTATCCATTTAAAGCTTTTCATATTCGGAGAAGATTTTGGCGGCGATGCCGGCCATTTCTTCGGGCTGCAGCTGGAGCTTGGCCTTGCGGAAATCCATATCCCCTTCCGTCTGGAGCGGCACCAGGTGGATGTGCGTGTGCGGGACTTCCATGCCCAGCACGGCAACGCCCACCCGCTTGCACGGGACGGCGTTTTTCAGTGCTACGGCCACCTTGCGGGCAAAGGCCCACAGGCCTTCGTAGGTCTTCTGGTCCAGGTGGAAGATGTAGTCGTCCTCCACGTGTTTGGGGATGACGAGGGTGTGACCCTTCGCGAGCGGGGAAATGTCCAGGAAAGCGTAGAAATCCTCGCTCTCCGCGCATTTGTAGGAAGGAATCTCGCCCTGGGCGATGCGGGTGAAAATGGTAGCCATCTTACAGGGAAATGTCCAGGATTTCGAACTTCATCACACCGCTGGGGACTTTGGCCTCCACAATCTCTCCCTTGCCGTGGCCGATGAGGGCCTTGGCGATGGGGGTGGTGGCGGCGAGAAGGCCCTTTGCAAAATCGGCCTCGCTCTCCGGCACAATCTGGAAGTTCATTACCATCTTGGCCGAAAGGTTCTTCACCTTCACCTTGGTGAGCAGCTGCACGGTGTCTGTGGAGAGACGGCTCTCGTCGATCACGCGGGCGTTCGCCACCTTTTCCTTGAGGCGGGCGATCTTCACTTCCAGCAGACCCTGCGCGTCGCGGGCCGCATCGTACTCCGCATTCTCCGAGAGGTCGCCTTTCTCGCGGGCCTCCGCGATGGCAGCGGAGATCACCGGCCGCTGGGCCAGTGCATCGGCCAGTTCCTGTTTCAGCTTGTCCAAACCGGCCTGGGTCATCATTTCAATTGCCATAGTATCTCGTTTTTAACTTTGTCAAAAAAACAGCCGACGGCCTTTTGATGGCCGCCGAGCTTTATGTACCGCAAAGATAGGAAACTTTTTTGAAATAACCTATTTCTTGCCGCGTTTGTCCTCTATCGTGGCATCCGGATATTTGGACGCGTCGAAGGTGACGGACGCTTCGCTGATGCCGCCGATGGAAATTTTGGAAAGAATGAGCGTGACGCCTTTCATACTGGTCTTGAGCTGCCCAAGGGAATAGTCGCTCTTCCGGATGGTGATCTCCATTTTCTTGGGGCTGTCTTTATCCGGATTGTCCTTGCGCTTCTTGCAGATGAAGAACCACGCCTTCTCCGACTCCTCATCCAGTTTCACGTCGTAGCCGTCCGTGAGACCGTCCATCATATTGAGGCCGTTGTCATCATTCGTACCCCCGAGTTCGTCCTCGATGACGATTGTGTTCTCCTTGGCGTCGTAGCTCCAACTGCATTTCCCGTCCGTCCAGATAATCAGTTCGCGGCCCATCGCCTTCATCTCCGCCCGTGTCTTTTCGCCCCGGATGTACATCTTGGTCGAGAACGAGCCGACGATGGGGATTTTCATCGTCATTGTCATCGACATCCCATTCTCTTTGGCACGGTCCATCACCTCGTCCACCTTGTCGAAGATCTCTTCCGGCGTCTGCGCCAGCGCCGCGACCGCGCTCAAGAGCACGGCCGCCATCGTCATTAAGAATCGTTTCATATACTGCATTGTTCTTTGTCCTTTTCCAGCTGCTCCCGCAGGGCCTCCAGGGAAGGGAACTTGCGTTCGTCGCGGATGCGGCGTGCAAAACGGATGTCAAGGGGAAGGCCGTAGATGTCCTCGTCGAAGTCCAGGATGTGGGTTTCCACCGTGCGGAAAGTCCCGCCCACCGTAGGGCGCAGGCCGATGTTGCACATCCCCTTAAACTTCCGTCCAAGTACCTCTGCCTCAACGGCATACACGCCGTTCCCAGGCACCAGCTTCAGCGGCTCGTAGAGCTGCATATTCGCCGTGGGAAAGCCGATGGTGCGTCCCATCCGGTTCCCCGCCACCACCACGCCCTGCAGCCCGTACCGGTATCCCAGCATCGCATTGGCCTCGTCAATCCTCCCCTCTTCCAGCGCGTGACGAATTTGTGTAGAAGATAGAGGCGGCGAAGGAGAATCGAAAGAGATGGAGGGCCAGGGGTTCTCCGAACCCGTGGCCGCCCGTGGCCACGTGAACGGGAGGGGCCCGACGGAGCGAAGCGACGTTGGGAGGGACGAAGGGAGCGAAGCGACCGAAGGGCTCGGAGACCCCTGGGCCGCAATCTCGACGGCCGTCCTTTTATCTGAACCTATTCTATTATCATACCCCATCACTACCACAGAAGCGCCGAAGCGGTCGCGGAGCATCGTGAGATACTCCGAGGCCGTAAGGGCGGCGAACTCGCGGGTAAAGGGCAGCACTTCCACGCGGTCGATGCCGGCACCTGAAAGCAATTCCTTCTTTTCTTCCAGGGTATTCAGCAGCCGGAACTCCCGCGCATCCTGCTGCAGGACCATCCGCGGATGCGGCCAGAACGTAACCACAACGGCTTCTTCGCCCTTTTCTCTGGCAACGGAAACCACTTCGGAAAGGACGTGACGGTGCCCCAGATGGACACCGTCGAAGAAACCGGTTGTTACTACAGCCACTTCACGCACTCGAAACTCTGACGGTGCGCCAGCAGCGGATGCTTGGCGAAGGCACGCGCGCCCACCATATAGGCACCCGTCTTCTCCGGCAGCATTTCCACTTCATACTTGGCGAGTCCGTCCTTGAAGGAGGCCACCTTGAACTCCTGCACCTCTACGATGTGCATCTTTCCGCGGGCGTCCTGCTGGGCGAAGACCACTTCCAGACCCACTTCCTCCGGCGTGAGGGAACCCATCTGGAGTTCCATCTCCGCGTGATAAGGCTGGGCCTGCGTGAGGTCATAGCTGGTGGCAGGTTCGCTGCGGGACACCAGGCGGACGTTCTCCCATTCGCGGCGCACGCGCGTCTTCCAGGCGGCGAGCTCCCGTGCCTGGGCATAATCCCCGGCGGCGATGGCATCGGCCCCTTTGGCCTGCGGCGCATAGTACTGGTTGATGTAGTCCGTGAGCATCCGGTTGGTGGTGAAATTGCAGGCCACCTGCGCGATGGTGTTCTTGATGTAGCCCACCCACTCGCGGCTGCTGCCCGTGGCGCGGTCTACGTCGTAATAGGCGGGAGCGATGTCGTTCTCGATGAGCTGATAGATGGTGGCGGCGTCCAGTTCGTTCTGGAACTCGTTGTCTTCGTAGGCCTGCTCGATGGGAAGGGCCCAGCCGGCGCCTTCCTTATAGCCTTCCACCCACCAGCCGTCCAGCACGCTGAAGTGCATCGTTCCGTTCATCGCGGCTTTCTCGCCGGACGTGCCGGAAGCCTCCAGCGGACGGGTGGGATTGTTCATCCACACGTCCACGCCCTGGACCATCCGCTTGGCGAGCGTGATGTCGTAGCCGGGCACGAAGACGATCTTGCCGATGAAACGGGGATCCTTCGAGATGTCCACGATCTGCTTGATGAGGTCCTGGCCGGCTTTATCGGCCGGATGGGCCTTGCCGGCGAAGAGGAACTGCACCGGCTGCGCGGGGTTGTTCACGATCTTGTCCAGACGGTCCAGATCGCGGAACAGGAGCGTCGCGCGTTTGTAGGTGGCGAAGCGGCGGGCGAAGCCGATGGTGAGGACGTCGTCGCGCAGGTTCTCCAGGATGGTCACCAGCTCGGTGGGGCTGTAATGGTTGCTCACCGAGGAGTCCCGCAAGCGCTCGCTCACGAAGGCGATGAGTTTCTCCTTCAGGCGCTTCTTCACGCTCCAGACCTCTGCGTCGGAGACCTTGTAAATGCCTTCGAAGCAGGTTTTGTCGTAGTGGTGCGTGGCGAATTCCGGGCCGAAGACCTTCGCGTGCACCGGCTTCCACTCGGGCGCGCACCAGGTGGGGTAATGCACCCCGTTGGTGACATAGCTCACGAAGAGTTCCTCCGGGAGGTAGCCGGGATACATATGGGCGAAGATGTCCTGCGACACCTTTCCGTGCAGCATCGATACGCCGTTGACGTTCTGCGAAATGTTGGCGGCGAGGTTACTCATCGAGAATTTCTCGTGCACGTCCAGCGGATTGTCCTTCCCCAGGGACATCAGGGTTTCCCAGTCGATCTTGAGCCGTTCGGGATAGTGGCCGATGTACTGGCGCAGCATTCCTTCCTCGAAGGCGTCGTGGCCGGCGGGAACCGGCGTATGGGTGGTGAACAGGGAGCTGGCCCGCACCACTTCCAGGGCCTCGGAGAAATCCAGGTTGTCGTGCTCGATGTATTCGCGGAGGCGCTCCAGGCCCGTGAAGGCGGCGTGGCCCTCGTTGCAGTGATACACCTGCGGGTTCAGGCCGATCTTCCGAAGCAGGCGGATACCGCCCACGCCCAGCAGGAGTTCCTGCTTGAGGCGGTTCTCCCAGCTGCCGCCGTAGAGGTGATAGGTCACCTCGCGGTCTTCCTGGGTGTTGGCCTCATAGTCCGTATCCATCAGGTACAGGTCCGTGCGGCCCACCTCCACCTTCCAGATGCGGGCGGTGAGGTTGCGGCCGGGGAAGGCCACCATCACGGTGAGCCAGTTCCCGTCTTTGTCCAGCACCGGAACGGCCGGGCTCTTGGTGAAATCCTGGGCGTCATACCCGGCCACCTGATATCCCTGGGCGCTGAGCACCTGGTTGAAATAGCCGTAGCGGTACAGCAGACCCACGGCCACCAGGTTGGTGTTCATATCCGAGGTTTCCTTAAGGTAGTCGCCGGCCAGGATGCCCAGACCGCCGGAGTAAATCTTGAGGGAGGTATCCAGCCCGTATTCCATACAGAAATAGGCGATGGAAGGGTCTTTGCGCTGGGCCTTGGCGGCCATATAGGCGTCGAATTCGTCCAGCACCTTCTTCATCCGGGAGAGGAAGTCCTCGTCCTCCGAGAGCTGCTGGAAACGCTTGATACTCACGGTATCCAGCACCACCAGCGGATTGTGGCCGCTCTCGTGCCACACCTTGGCGTCGATGGAACGGAAGAGGTCTTTCGCACTCTCGTTCCAGCACCACCAGAGGTTCTTGGACAGTTTTTCCAGCCGGGAGAGCTTTTCGGGGAGATGCCTGGTGACCAGAATGCTCCGCCAGCTGGGGTTTGTTACGTCAGCTTTAAAATACTGCATAGTCTTTTTCTTCTTCGTTTTGTAGTCGACGGCCCGCTCCGAGAGCTTTCCAAGCGCCACGGAATAGGCCTTCTGATAATACACTATCTGATTGTCCCACAGGGCTATCTGAGCCACTTCGCGGGCGTTTTCCCGGTAGCGCGCACGCTCTTCCTTTTTCAGGCCTGCCAACTCGCGGATGCGGGCGACAGTCCCTTCCACCACTTCACCGTAGTTGGTGTCGTCGCGATGCAGGACGGTAATGCCGGGATGATTCTTCTTGTAATGAGTTTCCACCCAGAGGCCGAAGCCGGCGAGGGTGGTGGTGAGGGTGGGCACCCGGAAGGCCAGCGCCTCCAGCGGAGTGTACCCCCAGGGTTCGTAATAGGACGGGAACAGGGCCAGGTCCATCCCGCACAGCAGGTCATAGTACGGCATGTTGAAGACGCCGTCGTCGCCGTTCAGGTAGGACGGGATGAAATAGACCTTCACTTTGTCGCCGATGGCATTGTTCAGCCCGAGCTCGCGCAGACGGCCCATGATGGTGTCGTACTCCGCGTTCATCAGCACGTGCGAGGTCTGGGACGGGAATTCCCTGTTGGGGCCGTGATGGCCGGAAGGAATCATGATGAAAGCCTGGATGCTCCGTCCATCGTAGTCCGACTTGTTGATGCGGTCCAGGGCGTCGATAAAGACGTCGATTCCCTTGTTCCTGTATTCGTAGCGGCCGCCGATGCACAGGAAGAGCGCGTTGGAAGACACTTCTTCCCCGCTCATCCGGGTGGCCACCTCCACCAAGCGCTCGCGGGCGGCGTCGTGAAGCCGGTCGTATTCCTTGTCCGAGGCCGGTGTGAAGCTGTTCTCGAAGCCGTTGGGCGTCACCACGTCCACGGGGCGTCCCAGGAACTGGGCACACTCTTTTGCGGTGATTTCGCTCACGGTGGTGAACACATCCGCGTTTTGGGCCGATGTCTTCTCCAGCGAGTAGATGGCCGTCACATTGAAGCGCCGGGCCATTTCGTCGCCGTTGTAGGAGGTGAGGGCGTCGTACAGGGGCAGGTTGTTGCCGGCGAGGCAGCGTCCCATCATCGTGGCGTGCGTGGTAAACGCCGTGGCCACGGGGGCATCGGCCTTCTTCAGATACAGGATGCCGGCGCCCGTCTGCCACTCGTGGAACTGGGCCACCACCTTCTCCCCGCCATTGAGGTTATAGCTGTAGAAACTCTCGATGACGCGGCCGGCCAGATAGCCGAAGACGGCCGATTCCTTATAGTCCCAGTTGCCCGAGATGGAATCTACGCCGAAGTCGCGCCAGAGGGCGGCCAGGATGTCATCGGCCTTGGGGAGGAACTGCTTGTAGTCCACCAGGATGGCCACGGGCTTTCCGGGGATGTTCCATCGGCCCACGCGGAAACGCAGGCCTTCCGAAGCCGCCTGGGCCCGCCAGGAACGGTAGAGCATCGGGTCTTCCAGAAAATCCGGGTTGCCGCTGCGGTGCATCCAAACGTCCGGGCCCACGAAAATATGGCGCCGTCCCAGCTGCGACTGCAGATGAAGGGCCTTGGTGGCAATAACGGTATAAATGCCGCCCACCTTGTTGCACACTTCCCAACTGACTTCGAACAGGTAGTCCGGCTGAATGAAATCGCTTTTCTTTGTCATGGACTATTTCTTCTTCGCTGCTGCCTTCTTCCGAACCGGCTTCCTGGCGGGAGCGGAAAGCTCCTGCTTGGCCGTCTCCTTCACGTCCAGGGCCGCCCGTTTCTCGTCCAGGCGGATCTGGAAGTCCGAAATGACATTCATATAGTTGATAAAAGCCTCGTACGGGGTATCGTAGGGGTTGAAATACTTGTGCACTTCCCCGTCGGAGAAGAACTTGGTGCACATATAGTAGAAGTGGTCGCTCTCCTGCAGGTGGCCCCAGTCCTTGTACAGATCCGGGTCTCCCACGATGGCGAGCTTCTCCTTCATCGCATACACCTTCTTGAAGGCCTCGCTCTGGAGTTCGTTGCCCAGCCAGGCGGTGAGGTCGCGCTCTTCATCGGCCCAGGAGATGGGATCTTCCACGTCGATGTCGGCCACGGGTTTGAACTTCTTCACGGCCTCCGAAGGGGTGACGAAGCCGAAGGTGCCGTCCTTCAGGACCGCCTCCGGGAGGGCGCGCATAAACTCGAAGATGCCGCTCGCGGCCTTCTGGTGCTCGCCGAAGGTCTCGTAGTCCATAAACAGGTTCACGATGTCGCCGTCCTTGGCGTTCTCCTTCATCCAGCCCACGTATTCATCGGCCATCACGGGATGGGTGCCGAAACGGAACGCGATGTCGTCCGAAAGGACGTAGTTCCGCAGCAGAAGCTTCAGCTTGGGCTGCGTGGCGCAGGTGTACAGGAAGTTGGGGCTCTTCCAGCCCATAATGTGGCGGGCGCCTTCGGTGAGCATCGTCTTGTAGCCCATTTCGTACACGAGTTCGCCGATGCCGTTGTCATAGATGAGCTCCGTGTTGCGGAAAGCGGTGGGCGTGACGCCGAAGACTTCCTCGATCTTGGCGGCGTGCTTCTGGACCTGATGGCGGAACTCGCTGTCGCTGCCGATGGAAGCCAGGGAGTGGTAATAGGTCTCCGCCAGGAATTCCACGCTGCCGGTGGCGGCCAGGGCCTTGAAGCTGTCAATCACATCCGGGGCGAAGCGCTGGAACTGCTCCAGGGCGCTGCCGCTGATGGAATAGGCAATCTTGAACTTGCCCTTGTACTTCTTCACCAGTTCCAGCATCAGCTGGTTCATAGGCAGATAGCACTTCTGGGCTACGCGGCGCAGGATGGTCCGGTTGGCGAAGTCGTCGTAATAGTGCGAATCCTTGCCGATATCGAAGAATCTGTACAGGCGGAGCCGGGTGGGTTGATGGACCTGAAAATACAGGCAAATGCTCTTGGGGGTTGCCATAATATCGATTATTTTACTACTGATTCATAAACTTTCTTGAGCTTGGCGCAGGCGCCGTTCCATTTGAGGGCGTTCACCTCGTCGTAGCCGGTGACGGCGCTGAAATGCGCCAGGGCCGGATAGCTGAGCAGGGCGTAGATGTCGTCGGCCATCGCGTCCACATCCCAGAAGTCCACCTTGAAGGCGTATTTGAGCACCTCCGCGGCGCCGGACTGCTTGGAAATGATGGACGGGACGCCGGTGCGCATCGCCTCCAGCGGGGAAATGCCGAAAGGCTCCGAGATGGAGGGCATAATGTACACGTCCGAGAGGGCGAACATCTTCTGGACATCGGCCCCGCGGAGGAAGCCGGTGAAGTGGAAGCGGTCGCTGATGCCCAGGCGGGCGGCGTGGCGGATGCAGCGGTTCATCATATCGCCGCTGCCGGCCATCACGAAGCGGACGTTCTTGGTGCGCTTGAGCACCTTGGCGGCCGCCTCGATGAAGTATTCGGGGCCCTTCTGGTAGGTGATGCGGCCCAGGAAGGTGACCACGGGATCCTTGACCCCGCGCTCCACCTGCAGGTTCTCGCGGCCGCTGAAGTCCACGGCGTTGTGCACCGTCACCACCTTCGCCGGATCGATGCCGTAGCGGGTGATGACGATGTTGCGGGTGAGGTCGGAGACCGTAACTACTCTGTCGGCCATCTGCATTCCCTTCTGCTCGATGGCGAACACGCGGGTGTCGATGTTGTCCACGCTGCCGCGGTCGAAGGAAGTGGCGTGCACGTGGATCACGAGCGGCTTTCCGGTGAGTTCCTTGGCGGCGATGCCGGCATAGTAGCACAGCCAGTCGTGCGCGTGGATGACGTCGAACTCATCCTTCTTCTGGAGGGCGATGGTGCCGCCCACCATTGCGTAGCGGGCCACCTCTTCCATCAGGTTGGCGCCGTACTTGCCGGAGAACTTGTATTTCTGACCGTAGCTGATGGAGAAGTCCTTCACCTGGCGTTTCCGCTCTTCCTCCACAAGTTTGGAGAATTCCTCCGGATCCGCGTAGGGAATCATATTGGAGCCGATGTGAATGAACTTCACCTTCTCGAGGTATTCCTCCACGCTTTCCGAGACGGTGTCTACGGGAACGTCCGAGGCGTTGATGATGGTGGTGGCGCTCTGGTCTTCGTCGCCGGAGGCCGACGGCATCACAAACAGGGTTTCCACGCCGTTATAGGCCAGACCCTTGACGATACCTTCACAGGCCGTACCCAGACCGCCTGCAATGTGGGGAGGGAACTCCCAGCCGAACATAAGTACTCGCATAGTCTATTCCTCCCTGTATTTTTCGATGAGCCAGTTGATGTTCAAGAGGGCGGCGACCGTCATGGCCGACGAGATGGCCCCGTGGGCCTCGTGCGGCGGGTCTCCGTCGTAGAGCTCCGAGAAGGCGCCCACGCCGTGCTTGGAGAGGTCCTCGTAGAATCCTTCCGTGAGCCATTCGGCCCGCTTGATGAAGGAACTGCCCATCATGTTGAAGCTGGCATAGCAGTACTGCGCCAGCAGGAAAGGCCAGGCGCAGCCGTTCATATAGGCTTCGTCGCGCTGGAGCTGGTTGCCTTCGTATACGCCCTTGTAGCGGATGTCACGCGGGCTCAGGGTGCGGATGCCCCTGCGGGTAAGGAGTTCCGCGTTCACCACGCGCATCACTTCGCTGATCACTTCGTCGCTCACGGGGCAGTAGTCCAGGGAAACCGCCCAGAGCTGGTTCGGACGCAGCTCCAGATGCTGGCCGCTGCCGTCCACATAGTCTGCGAGGAAGCCCATGTCGGCATTCCAGAAAGTGGGCTGGAAGTTCTCCTCGATGAGTTCCTTCACGGTGGTCCACTTGCGGGCCCAGGCGCTGCCCTTGCGCTCGTGGGCGAGGGCGAAGCAGATGGCGTTGTACCACATGGCGTTGGTTTCCACCTGATAGCCGGCCCGTTCCGTGACGGCCCGTCCGCCGATGTAGGCGTTCATCCAGCTGAGGGCCACCCCGTCCATCTGGGCCCAGAGGAGACCGTTGGGCTGCATCGCCACCTCCTGGCGCACGCCGGGAAGATAGCTTTCGATGACGGCTTTCAGCACGGGACCGTACTTGGCCCACACGGCTTTGTCCGAGGCGCCCCAGGCAATATACTGCTGCAGGGTGACGGCCAGGTACAGCGGCGATTCCACCTGCGTGGTGCGTTTGGTGAGGCGTTCCTGATTATCGGCGATGAGGTTGTCCAGAATCTCTTCGAATTCCTTCGCGTCGTTCTTGGCAAAGAGGGCCAGACCGGCGAGGGATCCCAGCGTTTCGCGCAGAAGGCCGGTGAGCAGCCAGCTGTAGCCGGCCACGATCTGCTTTTTGCCACTGCTTTCCCGAATGAGGGAATCGGCCTGACGCACCAGCTGGTCCCGGAAGGAAGTGATGGGGCCAATCTTATCCACCACGGAACTGAAGCGGCGCTTGAGCGCGGTGGCGTTCACCGCGCCGTCCGCGCTGGCGGAAAAGACGATGCTGTCTCCGCTGTGAAGCTCCGTCTCGAAGGTGCCGGGCACCCAGAGGTCCTCGCGGCAGTCGAAGCCGCGGCGCATCTCGTCCGAATAGGTGATGCCCTTGTACCACCAGGGATTGTACTTGAAGGCCGATGCCGAGGCGCTCAGCTGCAGGTTCAGGTCCGGAAAACCCTCGTACAGGCAGAAGGCGGCACCGTTCTGAATGGGCTGGAAGCCGCCTTTGACCGCATCGTTCTCCGACGTGAGCGCGTGGTTGCTGCGGAAGGCCAGGAAGGGTTTCACCTCCAGCTTCACCTTGGCGGGGGCGTTCACCAGCTCATAGCGGATGAGCACCTGGTTGCGGTCCGGGGCCAGGGCGATGCTTTTGCGGAAAACGATCTCGCCGATTTTGTAAGTGATGCAGGGAACAGGGTCGGCGTCGAAGTCCACGATGTACTTGTGGCCTCGGGGTTCGTAGATGTCCCCGTAGCAGTGGATGCCCAGGTTGAAGCGCTTCCCGCGCAGGGTGAGGCTTTCGTCCAACGCGCTCAGGAGCACATGGCGATAACCCCCGAAGGCATCTACCGGAACGGCCAGGAGGCCGTGGTAACGCCGGGTGTTGCACGTAACGATGGACGTGTTGCAATAGGCGCCGGTCTTATTGGCCAAGATGATTTCCCGGCTGAGGGAATACTCCAGGTTGACCAGTTCGGACTTGTTGAATTTCAGAAAAGCCATATGGTTGTTGTTATACTTGCTTCAAAACAATGGCGGTGCGGGCCGGGAGATACAGCTTGAGCGTGTGGTCGTAGGCCTGGTTGCCGTTGGGACATTTCTCATTAAGGGCTATGTGACGCTCACCCTTGGAAAGGCGCCCGAAGCCGTTGAAACGGGCTTCGTCGCTGTCCAGGATGTTCACATAGTCCCCCGCCGGGGCCGCGAAGCCGTAATCCGCAAAGGAACCGGTGGGTGAGAAATTCAGTGCAAAGATACAGTTTTTCCGTAGGAAAACCAAGATTTTCTTCTGTTCGTCGGCCACCAGCAGCACCGGACGCGCCGCCAGGAGGTTCTCTTCCCGGACGAGGTGTACCATTGCCTCGTCGAAATTGCGGAGGTCTCCGTAGCGCAGGAGGCCGTTGTCCTCCAGGGACCACTGCCGCCGGGCATACTTGAACGACCAGCCGTTCCCCTCCCGGGGGAAGTCGATCCATTCGGGATGGCCGAACTCGTTGCCCATGAAGTTCAGGTAGCCGTCGCCGGCGGTGCCGGCGGTGACCAGGCGGATCATTTTATGCAGGGCGATGCCGCGGTCCACGACGTCATTCTGCGAGGCTTTGTTCATCGCGAAATACATCTCCTTGTCCATCAGGCGGAAGATGATGGTCTTGTCCCCCACCAGCGCCTGGTCGTGGCATTCGGCGTAGGAGATGGTCTTTTCATCGGCCCGCTTGTTGGTGAGCTCCCACCAGACCTCGCCCATGGACCACTGGTCGTCGCTCTTTTCCTTGATCCATTTGATCCAGTGGTCCGCGACACCCATCGACATCCGGAAATCGAATCCCACGCCGCCGGCCGCGAAAGGCGCCGCCAGACCCGCCATCCCGGAGACGTCCTCGGCGATGGTGAAGCCGGCGGGGCTGATTTCCCGCACCAGCTGGGTGGCGAGGGACAGGTAGATGACGGCGTCTTCGTCCACGCCCTGGTCGAAGTAGAGGGCATAATTGCCGAAGTCCTTGCCCAGACCGTGGTCCCAATAGAGCATGGAGGTGACGCCGTCGAAGCGGAAGCCGTCGATGCGGTATTCCTCCATCCAGTATTTCACGTTGGACAGGAGGTAATAGCGGGTTTCGTCCTTGCCGTAGTCGAAGCAGCGCGAGCCCCAGGCGGGATGGCGGCCCTGGGGACCGCTGTAGAAGTAGAGATTGTCCCTTCCGTCGAACTCGCTGAGGCCTTCGGCCACGTTATCCACGCTGTGGCTGTGGACGATGTCCATCACCACCGCAATGCCTTTCCCGTGGGCGTCGTCCACCAGGGCCTTGAACTCCTCGGGGGTACCGAAACGGGAGCTGAGCGCAAAGAAATTGCTCACCTGATAGCCGAAGGAGCCGTAGTAGGGGTGCTCCTGCAGGGCCATGATCTGGATGGTGTCGTAGCCCAGCTTCTTGATGCGCGGCAGAACGTCTTTCCGGAATTCCTCAAAGGAGCCCACTTTCTCCTTCTCGGTGGCCATCCCGATGTGGCATTCATAAATCATCGGATGGGGCCGCTTTCCGGCGTGAGCGTGCTTCCAGACGTATTTTTCGGCCGGGTCCCATACCTGGGCACAGAAGACCTTCGTCACGGGATCCTGCACCACGCGGGTGGCATAGGAGGGCAGGCGTTCGCCGCCTCCGCCGGGCCATTCGATGTAGAGTTTGTACAGCTGGCCGTGGCTGAGGAACATCTCCGGGAGTTTGAGCTCCCAGTCGCCCTTGCCCAGGGGTTTGAGGGCATAGGCGTCCGTGCGTTTCCAGTTGTTGCCTTCGCCGATGAGGTAGATCTTGTTGGCGTTGGGCGCGAACTCGCGGAAGACCCAGCTGCCGTCCGCGCAGCGGTGCAGGCCGTAGTACATATGGTTGTTCACGGCGTCCTTCAGGAGGCCGTCGCCCGCAATGTGCTTCCGGGTTTCCAGGATGCGCCTGTGGCGCGTTTCGATGGCATCCTTGTACGGCAGGAGCCAGGGATCGGTCTGATAGATCTTCTTCATTCTTCTATGCTGTCTATCTTTTCTTTCACCTTGCGGAGGTACTCGCGGCACTGCTTCAGGAGCACTTTGCTGCGTTCGACGAGCGCGTCGATGTCCTCCAGCTTCGTTTCCGGCTTTTCCACCTTTGCGGCGATCTCTTCCAGTTCGGCAATGGCCTTTGCGTAATCGAATTTTTCCATTATTCGGTGTATTTTTCTTCAACAGTTGCTGTAACGGCGCCGTCCTGGAACCGCACGCCGATCCGGTCTCCCACGGCCACCTTCTTCACGGTTTTCAGGACCTGATGGTCCTTCCCCGTCACGAGGACATAGCCCAGGGAAAGGATGTTGCGGGGGTCGGTGGCCGAGATGCGGGCTTCCCTCAGAGCGAGGGCCTGTTCCGCGGCGCCCAGGCGGGCCTGCGCGGCGAAGCGGAGCCGGTGCAGGGCGGCGTCCTTGAGGCGGGCTACGTCGGCATACTTCTGCAGGAGCCCCTTCGAGATGCGGCCTACGCTGCGCTGCAGGAGCAGTTCCAACGCGCTCACCCGGTGCTGGATGGCGGCCGCGATGCGGTCCTGCAGGGCGTCGAGGACGGCATCCTGGGCTTCGAAGGCCTCCAGGAAAAGGTCCGCCAGGGCCGTGGGGGTTTTCACGCTCTCGTGGGCCACCATATCGGCAATGTGCACGTCTTTGTCGTGGCCGATGGCGGTGACCACCGGCACGGGGCAATTCGCGATGGCGACGGCGAGCTCATAGTCGTCGAAGCACTGCAAGTCCAGTTCGCTGCCGCCGCCCCTTAGGATGAGGATGGCGTCATACTCCTTTTCGGATGCCTGAAGCAGCGCTTCCGTGATGGAGGCGGGCGCCTGCTCGCCCTGCATCAGGGCTTCGTAAAGGTCCAGACGGAAGGCATAGCCCTGCGGATTTTTGAGGAGATGGTTCCGGAAATCCTGATAGCCGGCGGCGGTTTTGGAGGTGACAACGGCCAGTTTGCGCGGGATGTCCGGCAGGGCCAACTCCTTCTGCAGGTCCATCAGGCCCTCCTTTTCCAGTTTCTCGATGGCTTTCTGGCGCTCCAAGGCCTGTTCTCCCAGCGTAAAGGCGGCGTCGATCTCGTCGATGTAGAGGGTGAGGCCGTACACTTCGCTGTAGTTCACCTGCACGCGCACCAGTACCGTGATGCCGGCCTGGAGTTTCTGCCCGGTGGTGTCTTCAAAATAGCGGACAAGCTGGGGATAGCGCCAGTTCCAGATCATCGCCCGGGCTTCCGCGATGGATTTTCCGCTCCGGCTCTGGCTGAGCGAGAGGTAGCAGTGACCGTTGGCGCGCGGGCTCCAGGACGCGATTTCCGCCTTCACCCAGTACCTGCCCGGGAACGACTCCGTCAGGCTTTCCCGGATCAGCTGCTGCAGCTCCAGCAGGTCCATATAATCCCGCTCGCCCATTTTGAAACGCTATTCCGAGACGGGACGGATCGAGTGACCGGATTCCCGGGTGTTGTAAACCTGTGTTACGCCGCCCTCTTCGAAGGTAAATAAACGCGCGTTGTCCGGCCTCTCTTCATAGAGGGACGAAGACCAGTAGAAGCCTTTACTGCCTCCCCAGATTCGTTCGTTATCCTGGTTCAAGGAGCCGGCGGCGGGCAGGAAGATGCGGTTGCCGTTGGTACGGGAGACAACCAGGCGGCCGGCAATCCCATTCTCCGTGATCCAGCTCCATTCACACTGCGTGCGCAGGGCCTTCCATTCTGCATCCGTGGGCATTCTCCATTTGCCGCCGAGTTTGGCGCGGGCTGCATCGTCCACCGTCGCAAAAGCACTTTCGTCCCCGCGCTGGAGGACCAGCATCTGATCCGTCGTGCCGGTCACGGGATCTACCGGACCGTATGAGCTGGATGTGTTATACTTAGTGAGTGTTGTATTCGTACCCTGGCACCATTTGTATTCGGCCCAGGAATAATCGCTCTTCGGCTCCGTTTCACCCCAGGCGTAGAAATCGCCGTAATCCTCGGGCTTGGAACAGAGACCGCTTGCGGAGAGGTTGTACTTGGCCCAGAACAGCTTATAGGTGGTTCCGTCGGCCCGGGTCATTACGATACCCAGATCCACGGCGCCCTCGGGACAAACCTGCGGAGCGGGCTCATTCTTTTTTCCATTACAGGCGACCAGCAGCGAAAGGGCTGCCAAAACAACGATTAATCTTTTCATATTTCAGGTTCGAAATGCGGAATGGGTTTCAGTTTAAAGAGGTTCATCGCGTGCTTGCGGTCAATGAGGGCCTTCGTGGCAGGGTCCTCGCAGACGCCCGTGCGGATGTACTTGTCCAGCACGGCGTAGGTGAAGCCCAGGTTGTCTTCGTCGGTCTTGCCGCAGAGGCCGTCGGAGGGCGTCTTGTGGACCAGGTCCGCCGGCAGGCCCAGGACCTCCCCCACGGCCAGCACTTCCTGCACCGTGAGGCCGCCCAGGGGCGAAAAGTCCCCGGCGGCGTCGCCCCAGCGGGTGCTGTAGCCCACCCAGTCCTCCGAGAGGTTGCAGGTGTTCACCACACGGCCGTTGTTGCTCTGGGAAACGGCGTAGACGGCCGTCATCCTGAGGCGCGGCGCCATATTGATGCGCGTCTGGGCGCTGGCCTCGTGGCCCAGCTTCAGCTCCACCTCTCCCATCAGGGCGTCATAGGCCGCGCCTATGTTGATGTCGTAGCGCTTGATCCCCAGGTGGTCGATCAGCTTGATGGAATCCGCGATGTCCGGCTGGACGCCGTTGGGCATCGTGACGCCTATCACGCGGTCCCGGCCCAGGGCCTCCACGCACAGCGCGGCGCAGACGCTGCTGTCCTTGCCGCCGGAAATTCCCAGCACGGCGTTGCAGCCGGGGCCGTTTTCGGCGAACCAGTCCCGGATCCAGCGGACGCACGCGTCCTTCACTTTCAATGCGTCGAACATATTATTTCGCTCTTGTATAGACTTGAATCGGGCAGCCGCAGAAGTCGAAGTGCTCCCGGAGCTTGTTCTCCAGGAAACGCTTGTAGGGATCCTTCACCCACTGCGGCAGGTTGCAGAAGAAGGCGAACTGCGGCGTACGGGTGGGCAGCTGCGTCACGTACTTGATCTTGATGTACTTCCCCTTCCAGGCCGGCGGCGGATAGTTCTCGATTTCCGGGAGCATCGCGTCGTTGAGGGCCGATGTAGGGATCTTCCGGGCCATATTCTCCGCCACGCGGGCGGCAGCGTCCAGCACGTCCAGGATGCGCTGCTTGTTCAGCACGGAAGTGAAGATGATGGGAATGTCGTTGAACGGGGCCAGGCGGGCTTTGAGGGCTTCCGTATATTCCTTCATCGTGTTCACCCCCTTCTCAAAGAGGTCCCACTTGTTCACCACGATCACGCAGCCTTTCCGGTTCTTCTGGATCACGTTGAAGATGTTCATATCCTGCGCCTCCATCCCCAGGGTGGCGTCGATCATCAGGATGCACACGTCCGAGTGCTCGATGGTGCGCATCGCGCGGAGCACCGAATAGAATTCCAGGTCCTCGGTCACCTTGGCGCGCCGCCGCATCCCGGCGGTGTCCACGATCATAAACTCGTGACCGAACTTGTTGTAGTAGGTGGAAATGGAGTCGCGCGTGGTGCCGGCCACCGGCGTCACGATGTTGCGTTCCTCGCCCAGCAGGGCATTCGTCAGGGACGATTTTCCTACGTTCGGGCGCCCCACGATGGCGATGTGGGGGATGTCCGCGTGGTCGTCATCGGCCCCGGAATCCTCCGGCAGCACCCGCAGAATCTCGTCCAGCAGGTCCCCGGTGCCGCTTCCGTTGGCGGCCGATATGCTCCACACCTCCCCGAGCCCGAGGGCGTAGAAGGCGTAGGCGTCGTACATCTTTTCGCCGCTGTCCACCTTGTTCACGCAAAGGACCACCGGCTTTTTCGAGCGGCGCAGCAGGTCCGCGATCTCCGCATCGTAGTCCGTGATGCCCGTGGCGGCCTCCACCATAAAGAGGACTACATCGGCCTCTTCTATGGCGATGCCCACCTGCCGGCGGATGGCGTCCTCGAAGACGTCGTCCGAGTTGGAGGTGTATCCGCCCGTATCCACCACCGAGAATTCCCGGCCGCACCACTCGCATTTGCCGTAATGACGGTCCCGGGTGACGCCGGCTGTCTCGTCCACAATGGCCTGACGCATCCCCACCAGCCGGTTGAAGAGCGTCGATTTGCCCACGTTCGGGCGGCCCACTATCGCTACCAATGCCATATGCTATCGTTTGAAAAGTTTCACAAGAAGCCGCATCAGGGCGCCCACGAGCGCCAGGAGCAGCAGGTTATACAGGATGGTGAGGAGGACGTTCACCGGAGGGATGCCGTCGTCCCCGGGCCGGGCCGATGCCGAAGCGTCGTACCGCGCGAAGGGATTGCAGTAGATGACCGCCCCGTCCGGGAAGAAGGCCGTGACGCGGGCGAAAGTATCCTCCGGACGGAGCCGGTAGGCCAGTTCCGCCGATTCGAAAGCCAGCGCCAGCTTGGCGTGGTCCTGTCCGTTCACGCGGATGCTGTCCGCCTCTTCCGAAAGCCTCACATAGACGGTGTCCCCGCGAAGGCCGATGTCCTCCACCGCAGGCAGCTTTAAGGCCCGTTTTTCGGCCCAGGATCCGCCCTTGGGCACCCGCATCGCGTAATAGCAGCCGCCCAGAAGGGCCGCCTTGAGGTCTTCATATCGGCCCGAAGGCGTCTGGACGAAGCCGCAGCGGATGGCCGTCCGGTCCGGGTTGTCCGGGTTGTGAAGGTCGTCCGAAGCCATTCCGAAGCTGTAGTGCCCGGCGCTGAGGGCCCAGTCCCAGTATTCGTTCTCCGTACTCACGTGGGTGTCCAGCTCCATAATGCGGTAGCCGGAAAGCTTCTCCATTTCGGACTTACTGGTCCCCAGCGTGCGGTAGGGATGGTTCATCTGGATGAAATCCGCCGTCCGCCCCAGGTAATCCAGGCAGAACTGCTTCTGCGAGGTGGTAAGGAGCAGCAGCGGGTCCCAGTGAATCACTTCCGGGGCGCCGAACACCAGCAGATGATACTTGTTGATGTTGTAGCCGTGCTCATACACGTTTACCTGCAGCGCGGAATCCGTGGGATGGGCCGTGATTTCGTTGTGGTTGGAGAAGGTGACGATGTCATAGCCCAGCGAGCGGTACACGGAATCCACGTGCGAGGGCCAGTAGGGGCACTCGTTCACGGGCCAGGGTCCTTCCACTTTTGTGTGGGTATGGAAGACGGCCCGTTTCCAGCCCTGGGCGGTGTCCAGAGAGGCATAGGGATTGAAAAGATCCGGGCCGCTGAAAGGCTGCGGCGCGCGGAAGCGATACACCGGGCCGATGCCCGTGACCGCCAGCGCGATCCCAAAAAGCAGCACCAGGGCCGCCAGGACTTTCAGCACGGTCTTCATTCGCAGCTAAACAGTTTACAGGACGCGCAGGCGGCGGAGCCGTCCCCCCCGCATAGTTTCTTTCCCTTGGAACGGGCCAGCCGTTCCAGTTCCTCCTGTTTGACGCATTTGATTCCCCGCTTGCGCATTTCCGGGTTCGTGGAGATTTCCCCGTTCGGGAAAGGCTTCCTGAAAAAGAAGATGTTCACGCCGAGAAGGATCACGGCGAGTCCCACGAACACGATGGCGGCGAGGAAGGTCTTCACTACAGCGGGAATTCGGAGGAAATGGGTTCGTAGTTATACACACGCTTGATCATCCGGGCGAAAGTATCGGCCAGGGAAACCACACGGAATTTGCCCCAGAGTTCCTTCTTTTCCGGATTCAGCGGAATGGTGTCCGTCACGTAGACTTCCGTGAGGGCGCTCTTGTCGATGCGTTCGTAGGCCGGGCCGGAAAGCACGGCATGCGTAGCAAAGGCACGCACGCTCCTGGCCCCGCGTTTGAGCAGCTCGTTGGCCGCCTCCGTGAGGGTGCCGGCGGTGTCGATGATGTCGTCGATGATCACGATGTCACGCCCTTCCACCTCGCCGATGGGGGTGATGCGCTCCACCACGTTGGCCCGGGCGCGGGTCTTGTGGCAGATGACTACCGGCGTGTGCAGAAGCTTGGCGTAGGAGTGTACGCGCTTGGCGCCGCCCATATCCGGAGCCGCCAGCGTGAGGGTGTCCTTGAACTCCCGCTGGAGTTTCTTCAGGATGGTGAGGAAGTCGAAGCTCGCATACAGGTGGTTCACCGGGAAGTCGAAGAAACCCTGGATCTGGTCCGCGTGAAGGTCGCAGGTCATCACGGCGTCCGCGCCGGCCACCTTGAGCATATTCGCCACGAGTTTGGCGCCGATGCTCACGCGCGGTTTGTCCTTCCTGTCCTGCCGGGCCCAGCCGTAGTAGGGAATGACGGCGATGACTTTGTCGGCCGATGCCCGCTTGGCGGCGTCGATCGAAAGGAGCAGTTCCATCAGGTTGTCACTGGTGGGGAAAGTGGACTGAATGATGAAGCAGGTGGCTCCGCGGACGCTCTCCGCGAAGGAGGGCTGGAATTCTCCGTCGCTGAAACGGGCCACTTCCAGGGGGCCGAGGGTCAGTTCGGGATCATCGGCCTCTTTCATTCGGTTCATCGCGTCGACGACCTTCTCCGCGAAATAGCGGGAAGCGTCACAGGTAAACAGCGCCAGACGGTGCTCGTGGACAGAATTGATCATAGCGTTTGAAGTATGGAGTCTATATAGTTGAGGATTTCTTCCTTTCCGGTTCCCTTGGCCGATGAACTCACGAAGCAGGGCGGCAGTTCCTCCCACTCTTCCAGCAGGCGGCCCTTGTTCTCCAGCAGCTGGCGCTCGAGGGCTTCCTTCCCCATTTTGTCGGCCTTGGTAAAGACGAGGCCGAAGGGAATGCCCTTTTCTCCCAGCTCCCGGATGAAGCGGAGGTCCACATCCTGCAGGGGATGCCGGCTGTCGATGAGAACCATTAACATCACCATCTCCTGCGAGTTGTTGATGTAGTCCCAGATGATGTGGCGGAGGCGGGCGCGGTCTTTATCCGGCAGCTTCGCGAAGCCGTAGCCCGGAAGGTCCACCAGGTACCACTTTCCGTTGATGAGAAAGTGGTTCACGAGCTGGGTTTTGCCGGGGGTCTGGGAGGTCTTGGCCAGTTTGGACTGGCCCGTGAGCATATTGATGAGGGAACTCTTTCCTACGTTGGACCGGCCGATGAAAGCAAACTCCGGAAGGCGCTGCTGGGGCTTCTGCCCCACCCGCGTGGAACTGCCGGCAAAAGTTGCGCTGGTGATTTTCATAGCCCGTCCTTTTTATCTCCTTACAAATATACGAAAATAAATCGAGCCCTCCCCCTCCGGGGAGGGACTTTTTTAAAAAAAGTGTATATTTGCACCGTTATGGAACAAGACGAGAAGTTTATGCAGGAGGCCCTCCGGGAGGCCCGCGCGGCGGCCGCCGCCGGGGAGATTCCCATCGGCGCCGTGGTGGTGTGGAAGGATCGTGTCATCGGCCGGGGACACAACCAGACCGAACGCCTGAAAGACACCACCGCCCACGCGGAAATGATCGCCGTCACGGCCGCCACGGAGTCAATGGGCGGGAAGTATCTCAGCGACTGCACCTTGTACGTCACGGTGGAGCCCTGCCCGATGTGCGCCGGCGCCCTGGCCTGGGCCCAGATCGGCCGCATCGTCTACGGCGCCCCGGACCAGCGGCGCGGCTATTCGCTTTTTACCCCTTCCCTGCTGCATCCCCGCACTACCGTAACCGGCGGCATCCTCCAGGAGGAATGCACCGCCCTAATGCTGGAATTCTTCAAAGACAAACGATGAAAGGAATACATCTGTTTCTCTCCGACGGCTTCGAGGATATGGAAGCCCTGGCAACACGCGACGTCCTGCTTCGCGGCGGCGTTCCCGTAGTAACCGTCTCCATTTCGGACGACTATATAGTGGAAAGTTCTCACGGACTGCAGGTTACGGCCGATACTTCCTGGGCCGACCTTGAAGTGATGGAGCCCGGAACCGACGCCCTGGACGTGATGATTTTCCCCGGCGGAATGCCCGGCTCAAAGCACCTGGCGGAACACGCCGAACTGATGGAAATCCTCCGGGACCACTGGGCCCGCGGCGGGGCCGTCGCGGCCATCTGCGCCGCGCCAGGGCTGGTGGTATCGCAGCTGCCGGGGCTCGCCGGCCGCCGCGTCACCTGCTTCGACGGCTTCGAGGACGCGCTCGTGGCCGCCGGCGCCGTCTATGCCCCGGAAGGGGTCATCGTCTCCCCCGCCCCGGCGCCCCCGATGGCCGCCTCCGGCGCGCTCATCACCGGCCGCGGCGCCGGCTGGGCCGTGCCGTTCGGCCTCGCCATCCTGGAATATCTGAAAGGCCCCGAAGCCGCCTCCCGCGTCCGTGCCGGCCTGATGCTGTAAGCTAACCATCCCATCTTAAGCACGCCTGGAAGGCGTTTTGTGCTTTTGATTGTTACGGATGACGATCTTTAGCACGTTTAAGGCCATAAGTGTGCCTTAGATGGTAGGTGCTACAATCTTACCTCGGTTTTAAGGCTCAAATCAAGGTAAGATTGTCATATGATGCAATCTTACCCCGAAAATAGGCCCGAAATCAAGGAAAGATTGTCGCAGGAAAAGCCGCGGAGAATTGATGGATTCTTATGATTTAGCCGAAGTGCCTGTTCCAACCTGATCACCCACCCGAAGGGGGAAGGTCGGCACAAATTCAAGCTTCCAGCGTGCCGCCGGGCTTCGCCCGTATGGTGGTGTTTTTTGCGGGCGTCAGCCTTTTACCGGCCCGATTGTTTTGGGTGCGCCCCGCGGGCGCAGTCCAAAATAATTGGGCATTAAAGCACACTTTCCGCCTTCTACCCCCGGTCAACGTGCTTTAGAGCCCTGTTTTCCTCCCACTAGAGCACACTTCTCGCACTCTGAGAACGATTTCGTGCTTTAACGGAGAGTGGCACCTGCGCCAGCGTGCCAGGCGGTCCAGGGAAAACCCGGCCGGGCACGGGTGGATAGGGACTTATCATCTTTTTTGCTAAATTTGCAGGTTGAATGGGTGAGAGCCATCATATTGAAGAGGACTTTTCCAGGCTGGAGCTGAACCTGCAGGCGGCAACGGAAAACTACCGTTATTTCCGTTCCCTGCTGGAGCCTGCCACCAAGCTGCTGGTGCTGGTGAAAGCGAATGCCTACGGCCATGGGGCCGTGGAATTCGCCGCGATGATGCAGCGCGCCGGGGCCGATTATCTGGCCGTGGCCTACCCTGTGGAAGGCGTGGAACTGCGCCGCAACGGTATCTCCCTTCCCATCCTGGTCCTTACAGCCGGAACGGACTTCTATCCGGAAATCATCGCCGGGCGGATGGAGCCCAGCATCCCCAACCTCTATTCCCTGCAAAAACTGGTGGAAGCGCTGCGGGAGCAGGGCCTCCGGGACTATCCCGTCCACATCAAGTTGGACACCGGAATGCACCGGCTGGGTTTCGTGAGCGAAGAATTGCCGGAGCTGGTCAAATACCTGCGCAAAACCCCGGAAGTGAGGGTCAAGGGCATCTTCTCCCACCTCTGCGTGGCCGAGGACCCTGCCCAGGACAGCTTCACCCTGCAGCAAGCGGAGCTTTTTACACGCAACGCCGCCTTCGTGGCCCAATCCATCGGGTATATGCCCCTGCGCCATCTTCTGAACTCGGCGGGCATCGAACGTTTCCCGCAGTTCCAGTTCGATATGGTGCGGCTGGGAATCGGTATCTACGGCATCAGCGCCCTGCCAGGAAAACAGCTCGCGCCCGTTGCGTCATTTAAGTGTAAGATTCTGCAGGTAAAAACTTTGCACGCCGGAGAGACCATCGGCTACGGCCGCCACGGCGCCGCCGGCGAAGGCACCGTCATCGCAACCATTCCGGTGGGCTACGCCGACGGCGTGGACCGCCATCTGGGCCGCGGCGCCGCCTCGTTCAGCGTGAACGGCCACCGGGCGCCCACCATCGGCAATATCTGCATGGACATGTGCATGATAGACGTCACGGGCATCCCCTGCGCTCCCGGAGATACGGTCACCGTCTTCGGCGAAGACCCTACCGTGAGCGAACTCGCCGGCATCCTGGGTACCATCCCCTACGAGATCCTCGTTTCCGTTCCCCGCCGCATCCACCGCCTGGTAGTGCGCTAGCGGTGTAGGGACAGGGGTTCCGGGGGCTTGGCCCCCCTCGGCCAAGGGAAGAGGGAGGACCCCTGTCCCTACACCGCGGCAAAAAAAAGGGAAAAGCTACTCGAGCTTCTCCCCTTTTTCATTCAGCATTTCATTCTGCAGGACTGAAAAGTCCGTGACTTCCTCGAGATCGATCCGTATCTTGTAGCGCTTGCGCCACTTGGACAGGAAGGAGTTGAACAGTCCGCGCTTCAGGTAGGAGCCCAGGATGGGGCTCGTCTGCAGCTTGATGTAGCGGATGCCCTTTTCGATGGAATAGAACGCGATCTTGCGTTCCAGTTCCTCGTCGATGACCACGCTGGAGGCAATTTTGCCGGTACCGTGGCACACGGGGCACTGCTCCATCGTGTTGATTTCCGTGACGGGCCTGATTCGCTGCCGGGTGATCTGCATCAGCCCGAACTTGGTGAGCGGGAGCACGTTGTGCTTGGCTCTGTCGGCTTCCATCAGTTCCTGCATATACTTGTGGAGGGCGTTCTTGTGCTCGTTCGACTCCATATCGATGAAGTCCACGATCACGATGCCTCCCATATCGCGGAGCCTGAGCTGCCGTGCAATCTCTTCCGCGGCGATCTTGTTCACCTCGAAGGAGTTCTCCTCCTGGTCCGAGGTCTTGGTGCGGATGCCGCTGTTGACGTCGATCACGTTCAACGCTTCCGTGGTCTCGATTACCAGATAGGCGCCCTGCCGCATCGGAACCACCTTGCCGAAGGAGCCTTTGATCTGTCGGGTGACCTCGAAATGGTCGTAGATGGGCTGTTTGCCTTCGTAGAGGTGAACGATCTTCTCTTGTTCCGGAGATATCAGGGAGACGTACTTCCGGGCTTCATCGGCCACCCGTTCGTCATTGATCCAGATGTTGGAGAACGAGTCGTTGAGGAGGTCCCTCAACACGGTAGTGGTTTTGCTGTATTCCGTAAAGAGCAGCTGGACGTTCTTGTTTTTGGCAATCTTCTTCCAGGAGCTTTCCCATTTTTCAATGAGGGACTCGGTCTCCGCGACCAGCGTGGCGGCGTTTTTGCCTTCCGCAGCCGTGCGGATGATGGCCCCGTAATTGACGGGAAGGATGCTCCTGACCAGTGTCTCGAGTCTACGTTTCTCCTCTTTCGAGCCGATCTTCTGGGAGATGGACACCTTTTCTGCAAAGGGGAGAAGCACGATGTTTCGTCCTGCCAATGAAATTTCCGCAGTCAGTCGCGATCCCTTGGTGGAGATGGGCTCCTTGACAATCTGGGCGATGATCATCTGTCCCGGGCGGAGGAACTCTTCGATGCGGCCTTCCTTGGGAAGGGGCTGGCCGATCTTGATGCGGGAATACAAGTCCTTGAGCTTGGTATTCCCGTTGGATTCCCGCACGAACTGGTCGAAAGCGGGGAAATAGAGTCCCAGGTCCAGGTAATGGATGAAGGCTTCCTTCTTGTCGCCGATGTCCACAAAGGCAGCATTGAGGTTCGGGAGGATCTTTTTCACCTTTCCCAGGTGAACGTCTCCCACGGTGAACTTGTTCCCAGTGCTGGACTCCGTGTTGTACTCGATCAGCCTGTGGTTTTCCAACAGGGCGATGTGTACCTCCGACGCCGAAACGTCGACAATCAGATCCTTGTCCGGTTTAACAGACTCCATTTGGAAATTTTATGGTTTGGATAGAAGGAAGGGCCCGCGAATCCCTCCGCAAGGCCCTTTTAGTCGGAAGAATTACTTCTTCTTGTGGCGGTTCTTGCGCAAGCGCTTTTTACGCTTGTGCGTCGCCATTTTATGTCTCTTTCTCTTTTTACCGCTAGGCATAGCTCTTAAGTTTGTTAAAGGGTTTTATTTCTCTTTGACAGCGTTAACGAAGGACTTGGCGGGCTTGAAAGCGGGAATATTGTGGGCCGGGATAACCAGGGTGGTCTTGCGGGTAATATTGCGGGCGGCCTTCTGGGCGCGATGCTTGATGATAAAGCTGCCGAAGCCACGCAGATACACGGGCTCTCCTGCAATGATGGATCCCTTTACCACGGAGGTAAATTCTTCTACAACGGCCAACACCTGTGCTTTCTCGATTCCGGTGGTCTTGGCTACTTCGTTTACAATTTCTGCCTTAGTCATAATAACAATATGGTTTATTAGTTAGTTTTCGCAAAAAGCGGCACAAAATTAGACCTTTTTTTTTACAAATCAAAAATAAATCAAAAGATTATACTGAAAATGTGACAATGGAGGAACTTGGCACAGAGATTGACCATATACCCCTCCGGCGTATTGTGCCCCTTTTGTATGACAAATTGTCAGTTTTTATGAAATTATCCCCCGATTTTTCCGCCCCCCAGGGCGTTGAAGTGAATATTATGCCTGTCATCGGCGAAGCGAATTCGATGAAAGTGGATCTTTCGCAGCTTCCTCCCGTGCTGCCCGTACTCCCCCTGAGGAACGCCGTCATCTTCCCCGGAACGGTCTTTCCCGTCACCGTGGGCCGCGAAAAGTCCATCAAGCTGGTGAGCGACGTGGAGGACGGCAGCGGCTGGCTGGCCGCCATTCCGCAAATAGACGTGAGCGTAGAGGAGCCTTCGGAGGCCGATCTGTGCCACTTCGGCACCGTGTGCAAGCTCATCAAGACGCTGGAGATGCCGGACGGCACCGTCACGGCCATCCTCCAGGGCGCCGCGCTCGCCGAACTGCAGAGCATATCGGCCTATGAGCCCTATATCACCGCCCGCGTGAACACCCTCGAGGAGAAAGAGCCCGAGGGCGCGGACGAGCGTGAGCTGCAGGTACTCTCCGATTCCCTCAAGGAAAAGGCCGCCCTCATCGTCAAATCCTCCTCCTTCGCCCCGAAAGAAGCCATCGGCGCCCTCAAGAGCATCGACAACTTCCATTTCCTGGTGAATTTCATCGCCACCACCATCGAGGTGGAGAACTTCCAGGAGCGGACGGCGCTGCTGGGCATTGCCGATATCCACGAACGCGGCCTGGCCCTGCTGAAGGTGCTGGACACCCAGACGCAGCTCATCCAGATCAAGCAGGAAATCAACCAGAAGGTGAAGACGGACATCGACCAGCAGCAGCGGGAGTACTACCTGAACAACCAGCTGCGCACCATCCAGGAAGAACTGGGGATGGACGAAGGCGAGCAGTTCGAGAAGATGCGCCGCCGGGCCGATGAAAAGAAGTGGTCCAAGGAAGTGAGGGCCATCTTCGACAAGGAAATGGCCCGTCTGGAGAAGTTCAACCCCACCTCGCCGGACTACAGCATCCAGTTGGGATACCTGCAGTTTATGCTGGACCTCCCCTGGGGCGAGATGTCGGACGACAACCTGGACCTCAAAAACGCCCAGCACGTGCTGGACTACGACCACTTCGGCCTGGAGAGCGTGAAGGACCGCATCATCGAATACCTGGCCGTCCTCAAGCTGAAGGGCAATATGCGCTCCCCCATCCTGTGCCTGTGGGGCCCTCCCGGCGTGGGAAAGACTTCGCTGGGGAAGAGCATCGCGCGGGCGCTCGGGCGTAAATATATGAGGATATCCCTGGGCGGTATGCACGACGAAGCCGAGATCCGCGGCCACCGCAAAACCTATGTGGGCGCGCTCCCGGGCCGGATCCTGAGCGGCATCCAGCGGGCCGGTACCTCCAATCCGGTCATCGTCCTGGACGAAATCGACAAGCTGGCCAGCGACTTCAAGGGAGACCCTTCATCGGCCCTCCTGGAAGCTCTGGACCCGGAGCAGAACAGCACCTTCCACGACAACTACCTGGACATCGACTACGACCTGTCGAACGTCCTTTTCATCACCACGGCCAACGGCACCGGCTCCATCCAGCCCGCGCTGAAGGACCGTATGGAGATGATCAACGTGAGCGGTTATCTGGCCGAAGAAAAACTCCAGATCGCCCTGATTTATCTGGTCCCCAAGCAGCTCGCGGAACACGGGCTCAAACCGACGGAACTCAACTTCACCCCGGAGGCCATCCAGCAGATCATCGATCAGTACACGCACGAATCGGGCGTCCGCGGCCTCGAGAAGCAAATTGCGAAGGTGGCCCGCGTCACCGCCAAGAAGATCGCCCTGGGAGAGGACTATCCCCATACCATCGGCCCGGAACACCTGCGGGAGTATCTGGGCATCCCCACCGCCTTCCACGACGACGTGGCGGGCAACGAGGGTGCGGGCGTGGTGACCGGCCTCGCCTGGACGGAAATGGGCGGCGAGATTCTCTTCGTGGAGAGCCAGGTTTCCGAAGGAAAGGGCAACCTTTCCATGACCGGCAACCTGGGTGACGTGATGAAAGAAAGCGCCCAGATCGCCTGGCAGTACCTGAAAGCCCATCCGGAACTCGCGGGAATGGACACCAAGACCTTTATGAAGAAGGACATCCACGTCCACGTGCCGGAAGGCGCCGTCCCGAAAGACGGGCCGTCGGCCGGCATCACGCTAGTGTCCTCAATGGTCTCGGCCCTCCGCGGACAGGCGCCCAAGAAGGGCGTCGCGATGACGGGCGAAATGACCCTCCGCGGCCGCGTACTGCCCGTAGGCGGCATCAAGGAAAAGATTCTCGCGGCCAAACGCGCGGGCGTGAATACCATTGTCATTTCGGAGGAAAACCGAAAAGATGTGGAAGATATCAAGGATATTTACATAAAAGGTCTTATCTTTGTCTATGTAAAGACCATCACCGATGTCATTGATTATTTGTTTTAACGTCCTTGACACAGCCGCCCTGCAGGGCGGCCGGCCGGAGGCCGCGGGGGATGGTAGGGGGCAGAGCCCCCTCAGATATTGATTGCGGGGAGGAAGAGCGATGGACGTTAAGATAGAACAAACTTGGAAAGACGCACTGGCGCCGGAGTTCGGGAAACCGTACTTTGAGCAGCTGGTGCGCTTTCTTCATCAGGAGAAGGACGCCGGACAGGTGATCTACCCGCCCGGCGGAGCCATTTTCCGCGCGTTCGACCTTACGCCCGTGAATCAGGTGAAGGTGGTCATCCTGGGCCAGGACCCCTACCACGGCCCCGGTCAGGCGATGGGCCTGTCCTTCTCCGTTCCGGACGGGGTTCCCGCTCCCCCTTCGCTGAAAAACATCTTCAAGGAAATCGAAGACGACCTGGGCGTAAAGATGAGCGGCCGGCCGAACCTGGAGAAGTGGGCCCGGCAGGGCGTGCTTCTTCTCAACGCCGTCCTTACCGTACGGGCGGGGCAGCCCACCTCGCACGGAGCCATCGGCTGGCAACAGTTCACCGATGCCGTCATCTCCTATTTATCGGCCAACAGGGAAGGCATCGTTTTCCTGCTCTGGGGCCGGTTCGCGCAGGAAAAGGCCACCCTCATCGACTCCTCCCGGCACCACGTTTTACTGGCCGCGCATCCCTCTCCCCTGGCCCGGGGCGCCTTTTTCGGATGCCGGCATTTTTCCAAGACCAACCAAATCCTCCTGAGCGAGGGTAAAACCCCTATAGACTGGCAGTTATGAAACGCATCGCGCTCTTTCCCGGCTCCTTCGACCCGTTTACGGCCGGGCATCTGAACATCCTCAAACGCGCCCTCACTATGTTCGACGAAGTAGTGGTGGCGGCCGGCGTGAACCAGGACAAACGCGGCCTGTTCGATATGGACAAGCGCCTGGACATCATCCGCCAGGCCACGGCGGGGATGGAAGGCGTGCGCGTGATTCAGTACAGCAACCTCACCATCGACATCTGCCGGGAACTGGGAATCAAGCACATCGTGCGCGGCGTCCGCAATATGATCGACTTCGAGACGGAGCGTTCGATTGCCGATGCGAACCGCCGCCTGGCCCCGGAGATCGAGACCATCATCATCCCCACCGCCCAGGAGTTCGCGCACATCTCCTCCTCGGCCGTGCGGGACATCCTCCGCCACGGGGGCGACTATTCGGCATTCATTCCGGAGGGGGTCAAGCTATGAAAAAGTATCTGCTCGCGGCGCTGCTCTGCGTTTTTTCGCTGGGACTGAAGGCCCAGCAGCCCTATCCTGAACTGGGCGCCAAGCTGGAGGAATACTTCACCGCCCTCGCCGGGGAAAATCCCTCTGTGCAGAGCGCGGAATGCGACTTCCTCATCGAGTCCTGCCGGGATTCCCTGGTGCGGCAGTACGTCACCCTCAAGATCTACGACCACTACCTCAAGTCGCACATTATGGGCGACGACGCCGTAGCGGTGCACGTGGCCGACAAATGGCTGCTCTCCGGCAAGGTGCCTATGCCCAACGACGAAGACCTGGTGAACGTGAAGGTCTTTGCCGATTTCAACCGCTCGTCGCTCATCGGCGCCGCGGCTCCGAAGGCCACCCTCACCGCCCCCGACGGCTCGGAGGTGACCCTTCCCGACCCCGGCCGCAACAGCGTCCTTTATTTCTACGACACCGGGTGCAGCAGCTGCAAGCTGGAATCGGCCCGCCTGACGGAGCTCATCGCCGACGGGCAGTATGACCTGCAGCTCTTCGCCGTCTATGTGGGGGCCGATGCCTCCGCCTGGGAGCAGTACCGCGCCTCGCTGCCGGAAGGGACCGTCCATCTGTGGGACCCCGAAATGAAGGGCGACTGGCAGCAGAAGTACGGCGTGCTCAAGACCCCGGCGATGTTCCTCGTGAGCCCGGACGGCAAGATCCTGGGCCGCGGGCTGGATACGCCGGCCCTCAGGATCCTGCTGAGCCAGGCCTATTCGGCCGACTCCAAGGTCTATGGCGAAAGCGGCCAGCTGGCCCGCTACGGGCAGCTTTTCAGCGCCTACGGAGACACGCTTTCCGTAAAGCACATCCTCCAGGTGGCCGATTATCTGGCGGAACGAACCTTCGGCGAAGGCGACGTGGATTCCTTCAAGCAGGTGACCGGAGATCTGCTCTATTACCTCTCCAACCAGCGGGAGGAAGTCTATCACGACGCCGTGGTGCCCTTCGTCCAGAAGTATATCAACGGCCTCCCGGACGTCTGGACGGGGGCCGATGACAAGGCGCAGGTGGTGTCCCTGGGCGAAATGATGTCGGAGCTGACCTCCCGGACGCCCGTGGGCTCCGTAGTACCGGATATGGAAGTACCGGGAACGCTGCGGCGGAAGGGTTGTCTGTTCAGGAAACCCACCAAAGAAGGCACTTTTGTACTTCCCAAGCTGAAAGGCCGGCCCGGCTACATCGTATTCTACACCCGCGGATGTTCCCTGTGCGAGGAAACGCTCGCGTCCGTGGACGAACGGATAGCGAAAAACCGCCGCGTGAAAGTGCTTCTGTTTGATATGGACCAGATTCTGATCGACCATCCCGAACTGGGAAAACAGCTGCTGGACACCTTCGACCTCTCCGGGATGCCTTTCGTGCTGGAAGTGGATAAAAAGGGTGTGATTCAGCACCGCTACGTAGTGTTATGAGAAAGAACCGCATTCCCGGCGTAGATCCCGCCTACCTGGAAAAGCAGCGCGCGATGCTCCTTCGCAAGAACCGCCACGTACTGTATTTCAACGACAGCGAGATGGCCGCCATCGACGAGTATTGTTCCCGCTTCAAGGTACACGCCAAGAGCGTCCTCTTCCGCGAAGCCATTATGAACAAAATCCTCACGGAACTGGAAGAGAATCACCCCACGCTGTTTTAATCGGATTTTTTTGTATCTTTGCAACCCGGCATTGAACTGTGGTGTAATGGTAGCACTAGGGATTTTGGTTCCCTCAGTCAGCGTTCGAATCGCTGCAGTTCAACCAAATTTTTAACACTATGGCTGAAACCGAATTCAGGGTAGAGAGCGACCTCCTGGGAGAACTTCAGGTACCCGCCGGCGCCTACTACGGCGTCCAGACGCAGCGCGCCATCAACAATTACAAGATTTCCACCACGCATATGTACGACTATCCGGAGTACATCAAGGCCATCGCCTATGTGAAAATGGCGGCGGCTCAGGCCAACGGCGAGCTGGGCGTGCTGGACAAAAAGATTGCCGACGCCATCGTGGCGGCCTGCAAGGAGATCGTGGACGGCGCCCTGTGGGACCAGTTCCCGGTGGATATGATGCAGGGCGGCGCCGGCACGTCGGTGAATATGAACGCCAACGAGGTCATCGCCAACCGCGCCCTGGAACTGATGGGCCACAAGAAGGGCGAATACCAGTACTGCTCGCCCAACGACCACGTGAACTGCGCCCAGAGCACCAACGACGCCTACCCTACGGCTTTCCGCTATACGTTCGTGCGGATGAACCGCCATCTGGAAGAAGCCCTGAAGCAGCTCATCGCCGCTTTCCGGGCCAAGGGTGAAGAATTCAAGGACATCATCAAGATGGGCCGCACCCAGCTGCAGGATGCCGTCCCGATGACTTCCGGCCAGGAGTTCAACGCCTTCGCCAACAACCTGGAGGAGGAAATCGCGAACCTTCAGCGGAACGTCGTGCTGCTCAAGGAAATCAATATGGGCGGAACGGCCATCGGCACGGGCCTGAACGCCGTTCCCGGCTTTGCGGAGCTCTGCACCAAACGCCTGAGCGAATTCACCGGGGACAGCTTTGAAAAGGCCCCGGACCTGGTGGAAGCCACGCCCGACACCGGCGCCTACGTAAGCTATTCGGCCGCCCTCAAACGCCTGGCCGTGAAACTCTCCAAGATCTGCAACGACCTGCGCCTGATGGCTTCCGGTCCCCGCTGCGGCCTGCACGAGATCAACCTGCCCCCGATGGCGCCCGGCTCCTCCATTATGCCCGGCAAGGTGAACCCCGTCATCCCAGAGGTGACCAACCAGGTGTGCTTCAAGGTCATCGGCAACGATACCTGCGTGGCTTTCGCCGCCGAGGCCGGCCAGCTGCAGCTGAACGTGATGGAACCCGTCATCGCCCAGAGCATCCTGGAAAGCCAGACCTGGCTCACGAACGTGATGCACACCCTCCGCGAGAAGTGCATCGAGGGCATCACCGTGAACGCCGACCACTGCTACGAGATGGTCAAGCACTCGATTGGCATCGTCACCGCCCTGAACCCTTACATCGGCTACAAAGCCTCCACCAAGGTGGCCAAAGAGGCCCTGGAGACCGGCCGCAGCGTCTACGACCTGGTGCTGGAGAAAGGCCTGATGACCAAGGACAAACTGGACGAAGCCCTGGACCCGAGGGCGATGACTTCCAGCCACGAACTGTTGAAATAAAGGATGAAGGGACAGGCCGATCAATACCGGAAGATGTCCGACGGCGAACTCACCGCGGCCGTACGCGATGGGGACGACCGCGCCTTCAACGCCCTCTTCCTGCGCTGGTATCCCCAGGTGGCCAAATTCCTTACCCTGCTGGTGAAAAACCCGGAGCAGGCGGAGGACCTGGCCCAGGGCGTGTTTATGAAAGTGTGGCTGTACCGCGACCGGCTGGACCCTTCCAAGTCCCTCAAGAACTACCTCTTTGTCCTGGCCCGGAACGCCGCCCTGGACGTCTTTAAATCCAAGCGGCACCTGGTGATGGCGGATACCGCCACCGCCCCGGAGCGTCCCTCACAGGAAATGGCCGAATTCAAGGCCGAGTACTCGGAAGCCAACTCTCTTATCCGGAAACTGGTCAACGATATGCCGCCCCAGCGCCGCCAGATTTTCCAGATGAGCCGTTTCCAGCAGCTATCCCACGAGGAAATCGCCCGGGAACTGAATCTTTCCGTCCGCACCGTGGAGAAGCACATCCAGCTGGCCCTGCAGGATATCCGGAAACATTTGAATTAATTCATTACGCAGTAATGCTTCTTCAATCGTTCTTTATGGGTAGAACCCGTAAAGAATGAACACGAACTTACAACTCATTCAAGATTATCTGAGCGGAAAACTCGGAGAGGAGCAGGCCCTGGAAGTGCAACTCTACCTCGCGGAGCATATGGATGATCCGGAGGTCGCGGCCCTGCTGGAACTGCGCTTCGAGAGCTGCCGCTCGGAAGCCGACAACCGCACCGAACAGTCGCTTGGCACCACACGGCGGCGTCTGAACCTGAACCATCATCCCTATCGTCGCGCCGTCCTTTGGGCGGCCGCCGCAACCCTCGCCTTCCTGATCGCGATCCCCGTCGCCTTCCAGGCCGGCTGGCAGCGGCATCAGGAGCCCGCCCCCATCGTATGGCAGGAATGCGTCGTCCCCGTGGCGCAGACCCGCAGCATCACCCTCCCGGACGGCACGCAGCTTGCCCTCAACGCCGGTTCACGCGTAACGTGGCCGGACCGCTTCACGGGCCCCACCCGGGAAATCTTCCTGGACGGTGAAGTGCTGGCCGTGGTCGCCAAGGATAGCGAGCATCCCTTTATCATCCATTCCGGGCAGGCCGATATCCGCGTCTACGGGACCACCTTCGACCTTAAAGCCTACAGAAACGCCCAGATGCTGGAAGTGATGCTGCGCGAAGGCTCCGTCGGCCTGGACATCCCCGCCGAAAAAGGAAAGCGCGAAGTGCGGCTCACGCCCGGAGACCTCGCGCAGTACGACAAAAAAGCCGGAGAACTTTCCGTGGGGAAGATTCCCCCGGAGAGTTACCGGAATTTCTCCGACGAAGGATCCTTCAGTTTCATAAACACTCCCCTGCTGGACATCGCGGCAGACCTGGAGCGCTCCTTCGGCAAAAGAATCGTAGTAGCCGATGACCGTGTGGCCACCCAGCGTTTCCTGGCTTTCTTCACCAACGGCGAAAACCTGGACGAAATCCTTCAACTCCTTTCGCGCAACGGCGGCCTCCGGACCGTCCGCCGCGGAGACACAACCTATATATACAAGAAGTAATCATCATTAAACTCTTAACCAATATGAGAAAAGTACTGTCTATCTCCCTGGCACTGTTGCTCTCTCTGGGGGCGCTTGCCCAGAACGTGACGCTGGATCTTCGCGGCGTCACGGTGCAGGAAGCGGTCACCCAGCTTCAGTCGCAGGGAAACTACACCATCGTCATCAACTCGGACGAGGTAAACCTGCAGAAGCGCATCTCGGTCTCGGCCAAGGACGCTCCGCTTTCGGAAGTGCTCGCCCAGATCTTCGCCGGGCAGAATTTGGATTTTTCCATTGACGGGAATTCCGTTTCCGTGACCAAGCACAAGGTCCAGGCTCAGCAGCCCTCGGCGAAACAGGCCTTCAGAGGCATCGTAACCGACCAGAACGGAGAGCCCCTCATAGGCGCCTCCCTCATTGAAAAAGCCAGCGGAAAATACGCCATCACCGATGACGGCGGCGCCTTCTCCCTGAACGGCCTCAGCTACCCCGCCACCCTCACGGTTTCCTACCTGGGATACAACGATACGGAGGTCCAGCTGAGCGGCCGTGAAAGCCAGCCCTACCGGATTGTCCTCTCGGACGACAACAACGTCCTGGAAGAGCTTGTGGTAGTGGGTTACGGCACCCAGAAAAGGGTGAACCTCACCGGCGCCGTATCCGTGATTGACGGCAAGGAACTCAACGCCCGTCCCGTCGCCAACACCGCCATGGCCATCCAGGGCGCAGATCCTTCCCTGGTTCTCACCACTTCCAGCGGATCCATCGACGGCAGCCAGTACAGCGTGAACATCCGCGGCAAGGTTTCCCTCAATTCCGGATCTCCCTTCGTCCTGGTGGACGGCGTGGAAGGTTCCCTCACCCAGGTGAACCCCAATGACATCGAGAGCATCTCCGTGCTCAAGGATGCATCGGCCTGCGCCATCTACGGTGCAAAGGCCAGTGCGGGCGTCATCCTCATCACCACCAAGAGCGGTATGGAAGGGGACGCCAAGATTAACTATAACGGCCGGTTCTCCCTCTCCACCAATACCACCAGCACGGACTTCATCACCACAGGCTACGACTATGTCACCCTCACCAACGAATTCTACAAGACGGCCAAAGGCCTTCCGGCCTGGACCTACTCCGACGAACAGATCCAGATGCTCAAGGACCGCCGCTACGACGTAACGGAGAATCCGGAACGTCCGTGGGTGATTCCGGACCAGACAGGCACCTACACCTATGTCTATCTGGGCAACTTCGACTGGTACAGCTACCTGTTCAATAAGGTGCGCCCGGAAACCGAGCATAACATAACCGTTCGCGGCGGCACCAGCAAAGCCAAGTACTATGCATCGGCCCGCTACCTGCACCGCAACGGCCTCTTCGCCGGAAATGCCCAGGACACCTTTAACAGTATCTCCCTGCGCGGAAAGGTGGATGCCAGGCTGCGCCCCTGGCTCAGCTATTCTTCCAACATGAGCCTGGAGCGCACGGACTATCAGTGGGGCGGTTTCTGGGAAATGGACGGCAGCACCGGCTATGTTTCCCAGGGCATCATGTGGAACATCACCCAGAATGTGGGTCCCAACTATGTCCCCTTCAACCCGGACGGCACCATCGCCATGGTTCCCGGCTTCATGACCGGAGCCACTTCCCCCATCATGAGCGGGCGTGGCGGCGTGTTCATGGACGGCAAAAACCACAATATGAACCTGAGCAACTACTGGAGCTGGACCAACCGCTTCACGATAGACATCACCAAGGGCCTCAAGTTTATCGCCGACTACACCTACCGCCGCCACGACATCCGGCGGAATTTCCGCAGCCTGCCCACAGCCAACAGCTACGACAACGTGAACAAGCGCATGTACCAGGGCAACGGCCTCACCGGCGGTCTCTTCTCGAACGGTTCGGTGTATGATTTCACCCGTGAATACCGCTACCTGCGGGATGCCAACACCGTCAACGCCTATTTCGCCTATGACAACACCTTCGGCGACCACCATGTGTCGGCTACCTTGGGCGGCAACTTCGACGACTACTATTCCACCTCCCTCACCGTCCAGCAAAAAGGATCCCTGAGCGACGCCCTGTCCTTTATCAACATGGCCAACGGTGAAATCGAGAAAGCATCCCAGTCCAACTCGTCCTACCGCACGCTGGGCTTCTTCGGACGCGTGAACTATGACTGGAAGGGCCGCTACCTCCTGGAGATCTCCGGCCGCGCGGACGGGTCGTCCCGCTTCCCGGTGAATCGCCGCTGGGGGTTCTTCCCCAGCGCATCGGCCGGCTGGCGCATCTCGGAGGAAAGCTTCTGGGCCCCCATCAAGCCCGTTGTGTCCAGCGCCAAGCTGCGCGTCAGTTACGGCACCCTGGGCAACCAGCAGGTGGACAACTATATCTACTGGGAATCCATCGTGAGCGGGCAGCTGAGCGGTTACACCTTCGACGCGGAAAACCTTGCCGGCTATGCCAAATTGGACGACGGTACCGATGACTCGCCCAAGTCGCCCACCAAATCCCCGGACCTGACCTGGGAAACGGTGGTTTCCAAGAACCTGGGTATAGACCTGGGCTTCCTGCGGGACCGCCTCATCCTGAACGCCGACTTCTTCATCCGCGACACAAAGAACATGCTCACCAAGGGCATGTCCCTCCCGTATGTCTATGGCGCGCTTGCCCCGGAAGAGAACGCAGCGGACCTGCGCACCAAGGGCTTCGAACTGTCCCTCAGCTGGAAAGACCATGTTTCCATGGGCGGAAAGCCCCTCTACTACGGTGTAACCGCTACGCTGGGCGACTTTGTCACGCATATCACCCGCTTCAACAATCCGGAGAATTTGCTCAGCGACAATTTCGTAGGGAAACGCCTGGGCGACATTTGGGGCTACCGCACGGCCGGCCTCTTTGCCAGCGATGACGAGGCGGCAGCCTGGGAAGCGGAGTATGACTCCTTCAACACCGTCAACAAGGGCATCAAGGGCCAGGCTGCGGGCCACCAACACCTGCGGGAAGGCGACATCATCTACCTGGACCTCAACGGAGACAAAAAAATCAATACGGGCGCCAATACGCTGGACAGTCCCGGAGACCGGGAGGTCATCGGCAATTCCCGTCCCCGCTTCAACTATGCCCTCAAGGGCGACTTCTCCTGGAACGGCTTCGACCTGAGCATCTTCTTCCAGGGCGTGGGCAAGATGGACTGGATGCCCAACGGGAACTGCAGTTATTTCTGGGGTCCCTACGCCTATCAGCGTCCCACCTTCATCCCCACGGACTTTGCCCAGAAATGCTGGACTGAAGGCGCAGACAACAGTCATGCCATCTACCCGCGCCAGAGAGGCCTCATCTCCAACAAGACCAACCTGGTCACGTCGGACTACTACCTGCAGAGCGCAGCCTACCTGAGACTGAAGAACCTCACCGTCGGCTACACGCTGCCCCTGAAAGGCAAGGTCATCGAAAAAGCCCGCATCTATTTCACCGGAGAGAACCTCTTCTACCTTTCCCCGCTGAAGAAGGCCACCAGGTACATCGACCCGGAAGTGGCCACCACCTCCGTCTCCGACGACATCACCTATCCCTATTCCAAGACCTTCTCCCTGGGTGTTGACATTACATTCTAGCCGCCATGAAAAAGATTATCATACCATTTGCGATACTGACAGCCGCCCTTTCGCTGTCTTCCTGCCGGGATTTCCTCACCAAAAGCCCGGAGACTTCGTTCTCTCCCGCCACCTTCCTCTCCACGAAGGCAGAACTGGACCTGTGGGCCAACAAGTTCTATAATGACCTCATCCCCGGAGCTGCGGATCTGGCAGAGCAGAACGCAGACGACAACTGTTCCGGGAGCTCACTCAGCGCCATCCAGCGCGGCACGCGGAACGCCACTTCCAAGAGCTGGGACGTGAACACCTGGAAACCGCTCCGGCATATCAACTACCTGCTGGAGAACAACAAGTGCCAGGATCCCAAGGTAAAAGAGGAGTACGACGGCGTGGCCTATTTCTTCCGCGCCCTGTTCTACTATTATAAGGTACGTCAGTACGGGGACATTCCCTGGTACGACCACACCATCGGCTCCACCGACAAGGAGGACCTGAATAAACCCCGTGACCCCCGCGGTTATGTGATGCTGATGGTTCTGAGGGACCTGGACAAAGCCTATGAACTGCTTCCGGCAAAATGGGCGTCAGATCCTGTCTATCATGTGTCCAAGGACGCCGCCCTGGCCCTGAAATCCCGCGTGGCCCTGTTTGAGGGAACCTTCCGCAAATACCACGCAGGGACGGACTACGTCCCCCAGGACGAGCAAACCTTCACCGTGGACGGAGAGTCAGTTACCGTTTCCTCCACCTGGTTCCTGCAGCAGGCCCGCGATGCCGCCGCCCAGATTGTTGGTACGCGCGAACTCTACACGGGGAACGAGCTGAAACTCGCCACCAAGGATACCGACGCCTCTTACCGGGAGTATTTCATCCTGGAAAATGCGGAATCCAACGAGACCATCCTCTCCCGCCGCTACAACGTGGACCTGAAGGTGCGTCACGGCATCCAGTTCGACTATAAGAACCAAAAGCGCAGCGCCTCCATCCGTTTTGTCAACCATTATCTTCAGAAAGACGGAAAACCCATCCAGGAAAGGACAGGCTGGGAAACCCTCGGCTATTATGAGTCCTTCCGCAACCGGGATCCCCGCATGGCCCAGACGCTGCACGGTCCCTCTTTCGTGATGGCCGATGTCGATGCCGCCAATGCCCACCCCAAGGAACAGCTTTCCTGGGAGCGCAACTTCAACGGCTACCGCGTCATCAAGTACATTTCCACCACGGACCACGAGACTGCTACCACTTCCACCTCCGACTTCCCGGTTATCCGTTATGCAGAAGTGCTGTTGAACTACGCGGAAGCCCGGGCGGAACTGGGAGAACTTACCGCCGATGACCTGAAGAATACCATCAATGTCATCCGCAAACGCGTGGGCATGAACGGACTGGACGCCGTTCCCACCACGCCGGACGTCCTCATGGCTCAGTACTATCCGCATGCCCAGGGCAGCCAGAAGGCCGCCATCCTGGAAGTGCGCCGTGAGCGCACCGTAGAACTCTTCTGCGAAGGTTTCCGCCAGTGGGACCTGCTCCGCTGGGGTGAAGGGGATCTGCTCACGCCCAAGGCAACGGGCGGATTCCAGGGCATCTACCTGACCGCCGCGGAAATCGGCACGGACATCGACCTGGACAAGGACGGGAAAGCGGACCTGTATGTTTACAGCGGGACAAAGGGAACTACAACAGCCCCCGCATCCAACCAGATTCAGCTGGGCAGCAACTTCACCCTTTCTGAGGGCACCTACGGGCACCTCACCTACTGGGCGGCCGAAGAATACAGCTGGAATCCGGGGCGCGACTATCTCTGGCCCATCCCGGCCGACCAGCGTACCGCCACCGGCTATGCCCTTACCCAGAATCCCGGGTGGGATGACGGACTGGACCAGTAAAACGCTTGATTCATGAAACGGATCGGCATATTGTTGACCGCCTGCGTGCTGGCGCTTGTCGGCGCCTGCGGCGGCAAGACAGAGACTCCCGGCGGGGATCAAACCCCGCTGTCGGTCTCACCGCGTTCGCTGGAGTTCGTAGCGCTGGGGGAACAGAAAAACCTCAACGTAACCTCCTCGACGGACTGGCTGGTGCGCAGTTCCGCCTCCTGGCTCAAGGTGCTCACGCCCAAAGGACTTCCGTCAGAAACGCAAATCCGGGTTTCAGCCGAGGAAAACAAAACGGAAAGCGTCCGGACAGCCACTTTGACGGTCTCCAACCTGGGAGGCGAATCCATTCAGGTTACCGTCTCGCAGCAAGCCAGCGGCGGAGAGGTCATTGACCGCGGAATTTCATCCGCGGAGGACCTTGTGGGACTCTCCAAGGCCGTCCGGGGCGAAGGTTCCATCGCCCCGTATCTGGTGGACGGCGTCATCAAGTTCAACAAGGACATCGACGCCTCCTCCATTACGGACTGGATTCCCATCGGAAGCGTGGACAATCCCCTCACCTACAGCATCGACGGCAACAACCGCAAGATTTACAACGTAAACTGGAAGGTGAACGCCACTTCCTATACCAACGTAGGGCTGGTGGGTGTCGGACAGGGCATTACCATCAGTAAGCTCACCTTCGGGAACGCCGGAGACCAGGTGGAATTCACCGTCAGCGGCGCCGGGAAAGTCCGGGCCGGCGGCATCATCGGCCGGGCCCTGGGCGTCACCGTCCAGAAAGTGACCAACAACGCAACCCTTTCCGTAAAGGGAACGGCCGCTACGGGCAATGACCTCATCATCGGCGGCATCGCCGGTTATTCGGACGGGTCTTCCCTGATTGGCGGAGAAGTGGAAACCACCCATGGCTGCAAGAGTCTGGGGAGCATTTCCGTCACGGTGCCGGCACAGGCCGGCGGCCTTGTGGGTCACAATTCGGGGGCCATCCGCAGATGCACCTTCCGGGCCGACGTTTCCTGTCCGTTCCAGGACAGTTACGGCCCCGGCTGGATTTGTTCCTACGGACTGCCCTCGGCCAAGAGCAAAGTCCTGGACAATTACGGCGCCGGCACCGTGAACGGAGTCGCCTGCGCCATGAACAACGCCATGAAGAATGTCCAGGAAAGCTACGACCCTGAGGCCAACTCCGTGGACTGGAGCCAGGACGCCTATTATGACTGGACGGAGGTGGAGACCAAGCAGCTGCACAGCGGCGCCGTCTATCACCACTATTCCTGCATCAACGTCCCCCGGGAGATTTATGTTGTGGAAGTGGACCTGACGGATCCCGGCATCGAGATTGCCGCCGCCTATGCCGGTGAGATGATTCCCAATCCAAACGGCAACGCTAACAACAACAACGGCAAGAATCTCCGCGAACTGCTTTCCGAACTGTGCGTGCGCAGGCGGGCCGAAGGACAGAAGATCCTGGCCGGCTTCAATGCGGGCTTCTTCGATTCCAACGACGGCATCACCCGCGGCTTCCACGTGGAAGACCGCCAGCCGGGTTACATCAACAACCCCGCGGTGGTGAACGCCCTTGGAAACCACAAATGGGGCTTCACCGTTTTCACCGACGGAACGGCCTCCTGCGGCATCAAGAAGTTCAGCGGAAAGATGCGTCTCGCCGGGGAGGAGTATAATTACTACTCCCTGAACGACACCATCCTCCGGCACGTTTCCGCGGACTATCAGGCCAACCTCTATACATCCCGCTATGTCAGGCAGCCATACTCTTCCAAGCCGGCAATCCTCAACAACCTGGCATCCAACGCCCTGTATGTCATATGCGAGTATTCCGGCACCCCTATGGAGGTAAACGCAGGATACGCGGCAGCCCGGGTGGTTGATATTCGGGACGGACGGACCGGTTCCATTACCCTTCCCTACCTCACCGCCAAGAACCAGGTGGGTATCGCCCTCTCCGGAGAGATGGCATCGGCCTGGAAGGCAAAGGTAAAGGTGGGAGACACAGTGGAATTCCGCTGCGACATAAGCGTGGACGGCGTTTCAAAACCTATCCTCACCCAAGTGTCCACCATGTATCAGCTGATGACCGACGGACAGGACGCCTCCAACACGCCCGGTTCATCGGCCAGTCTGTACACCAAATATGACCCTAAAACCTTCCCCATCGTTAGTCAGGACCTGAAAAAAGTCTGGTTGGTTGAAATCGACGGCCGTCAGCTCTGGTATTCCCTTGGCGTCAAAGGTTACGAGATGTACCGCATCGCCAAGAAACTGGGCGGATGGTGGACCACGGGGCTGGACGGCGGCGGATCGTCGGCCATCTGGCTCTGGGACGCATCCAAAGGGAAAGGCGGCCTGGTGAACAAACCCTGCGACAGCAAGGGGGAACGCAGCTGCATGAATTACCTCCTTATCCGAGAAAAATAAACAATAACACAATATGAAAACACTTTTGAGAATAACCACTTTCGCAGCCCTGGCGGCCCTGTTGCTCTCCGGCTGCCAGAACAAGAAGATTCCCGGCCTGGACGAAACCGTCTATCCCCTCTCCGTGGACCGGGAAGTTATCCGCGACGTAGCGGCCAACAATCCCGGCGACGAAGTAGTGGTCATCACCACCGATGCGCCCTATTGGATTGTCACCACTTCGGTGGACTGGATTACCCCGGACATGACCCAGGGCGTGGGCGGCGGAAAGAGCACCATCCTCACCCTCCAGATCGCTTCGAACTACAAGGGTGAGTCCAAAACCACCAACCCCCGTTCCGGTGAGGTAAAAATCTCCGGCGGTCATAATTCCGTCACCGTTACCGTGAGCCAGCTGGGTCACGAGGCTGTCATCGACCCTTCGGCCAGCATCGGCGGTATTCCGGACATGGATGAATTCAAGGACTTTATCAATGCTGTCAACGACGGCGAAGGCCTCACCCGCTGGACCAATGAAGCCGGAGAAATCGAACTCCTGACGGACCTGGATTTGGCCGACTTTGACGACTGGGTGCCCATCGGCGATGCTGCCACCACCGGCAACGGGACCAACGCCTCCACCCCCACCGGCGAATACTTCACCGGCATCTTCAATGGCGGCAACCACACCATTAGCAATTTCAAGGCGGTCCAGACCATGGAAAAGAACAAGACCTGGGGTCTGTTCGGCTATGTGCTGGACGGCACCGTCAAGAACCTCAAGCTCACCGGCGTGGACATTACGCTGAACGCCTCCGACGTAGCCGATGCAGGCATCGTAGTGGGTACGCTGAAGAACAGCACCATCGAGAATGTTACCGTGAGCGGGAAACTGGCCCTCAAGGGCGGTAGTGCCGCCACCCGCTTCGCCGTGGGCGGCGTTGCCGGCTTCCTCGTGAGCGAAAAGAAGGAAGACCAGTCCGAAGCTACGGTGAATACGCTGGTGAAGGGCTGCACCGTAACTCTTACGGTCACCGGAGACAGAAACGGAAATACCGGGAACGGCGCCACCGGCTGCCACTTTGGCGGCATTGCAGGTTTCTCCACCAATGTAAACAAGGACATCTCGCTCGTCAAGATTGAATCCTGCACGGCTGGCGGCAACATCACCTCCAACTTTGGCAGGAGCTCCGGCATTGTAGCTGCCGCCAACTACGCCACCCTCATCGAGGGCTGCACCAACAACATGGACCAGCTGAACACCTTCTCCGGCGGAAGCGGCGGCCGTATCGCCAACATCACCTGCATCCTGGGCGGGAACGGCGGCATAACCGACTGCGTGAACAACGGCTCCATCACCACTACGGAGAGCAACTGCCAGAGCGGCGGCTTTGTGGCCCTGCTGAACGACGACGGCTGCTTCATTAAGGGCGGCGCCAACAACGGCGACATCATCAGCGCTTTCGTCACCGACGGCAGCGGACGTGATTTCCGTGGCCTTCTGGTCGCGAACTTCTCCAAGTTCGCAGAAGTCTCCGGCGTAACCGTCAGCGGCCGTGTGGGCAAATACGTGGCCGGCGGTACTCCGCAGTGGCTGGACGTGAACGCCGACAACTTTATCGAGGGCAAATATATCGGCTACTGGAAAGACGATGCCGCCAAGGCCAAAATCAAGAATCTCACCTACGTAGCTCCTACTACTGCACCTTAGGTATGAGAAAAGTCTTCTTTATTGTTTCTTTGCTTCTTTCCCTTTTCTGCACCATTGCGTGCGGAAAAGGGAAAGAGGTAAAAATCCTTTACTGGAACATCCAGAACGGGATGTGGCACGACCAGGGGAACAACTATGACAACTTCGTAGCCTTTGTGCAGGAACAGGCCCCGGACATCTGTATCTGGTGTGAAGCCGAATCGCGCTATCTCACGGACACGGCCGTCAAGATGAAGATGCCGGAAGAGCAGTACCTCCCCTGGAACTGGGACCTGCTGGCCCGGCGTTACGGCCACCAGTACGTACTCGTCTGCGGGAAGAGGGACACCTTCCCGCAGGTAATCACGTCGAAGTATCCCATCCGCATTGAAAAACGCCTGACGGGAGACGGTGAAGACATCATCGTGGTACACGGAGCCGGATGGGCCAAAATAGATTTAGGAAGAGGCCGGGAACTGAATGTGGTCACCCTGCACACCTGGCCTTTCGCCTACGGCTATAAAGCCGACAATCAGAAAGAGAGCGCCCAGAATCACGACGGAGACCGCTTCCGCGCTACGGAAATTCGCTATATCTGCGAGCAGACCATTGGAACGGTTCCCGGCGCGGACAAACAGCTATGGCTGATGACCGGGGATTTCAACGCCATCTCCTCCGTAGACAACTTCCACTACGGAAAGCCCCTGGACAGCCCGGAATTCCTGGTGCACGACTATGTACTTGGGAACACCCCTTATCTGGACCTGGTCCACGAACGCTTTCCGGGTGAATTCAAGAAGAGCACCCTGTCCGGACGCCGCATAGACCTGATGTATGTGACACCGGCTTTAAACGAGAAAATTACCCACGTGCAACCGCTCTACGACGGTTTTGCCGCCTCCGAGCGGGATTCGCGGGAAAAGGAGATCCACAATTTCTGCCACCCGTCGGATCACTACCCCATTACGCTTACGATAAAACTTTAACCATATGAAAAAAACACTTCTTTTATTGTTAGCCGCTACGGCTTTTGTATTGGCAGGATGTAAGGGGGAACCGAATCCGCCTGCACCGGACCCGGGGCCCGGCCCCGTGGATCCCGAACCTGAGCCGGATGCTCCCGGTATCTACACGGTGGAAGATTTCCTGGCTTTTGCCGCAGCCGTGAACGCCGGAGAATCCACCGAAGCATGGGAGAACGAAGAAGGCTGGGTGAACCTGAGGGCCGACCTTGACTTCACAGGGGTGGAAACCTGGACGCCCGTGGGCAACGCCGTCGCTCCCTGGGGCAGCAGCTACAATCCCGTCGTCACTGAGGGCCATGCCTTCACGGGCAAGTTCGAGGGCAACGCGCACCACATCAAGAACCTGGTCCTGGTGGACAACGGTACCGTCGAAGGGAAGCATTTCGGCATCTTCGGCTATTTAGGTAAAGGCGCCATCGTGCAGAACTTTGTCATCGATGACAATTGTTCCCTCACGGTAAGCTCCTCCGCCTCCCACAGCGCCGGTGTCATTGCGGGTCTGGTCTGCGATGCTTCCGTCCGTGACATCACCAGCAGTGCGCCCATGACCTATAACGGCGGCGCCAGCGGCCTGATGCATATTGCCCTCATCGGCGGCATCTATGCGGGTGAAGAGGACTGCACCGTGGACAGCGTGCACAACAACGGCAAGATGACGGCCACCAATACCGCCAACCTGAACGCCGGTGCCACCGGTATCCACGTGGCAGGCATCGTTGGTTTCTGCAACGCCAAGATCGACGGGGAAAAGACCATCACCGTCTCCTCCTGCAACAACTACGGAGATATGGAATCCCAGGCCGGCCGTACCGCCGGCATCGTGGGCGCGGCGAACGCCAAGACCCTCATTACGCTCTGCGAGAACCGGGGCAACCAGCTGAATACCATGCCCAAGGACGACGGAGGACGGCTGGGCAATATCGTTTGCTTCACCAACAACGGGTCCACCATCACCTCCTGCAAGAACTACGGAAACCTGATTTCCACCCGCAGCGGACGCGTGGGAGGCATTGTCTCCCTGGCCAATCCCGGCATCTACAGCAATAACGAGAACTACGGGGAAATCATCTCCGACAGCCAGTTCCGCGGCGTGTTCTTCGGTTATATCAACACCGCCACCACCTGGACCGGCGGCAAAGCCTCCGGCAAGGTAGGAAAATATAACGGCGGAACCTATATCTATGACCTCTACGAAGATGCTCAGAAAGAGAAGTATCTGGGCCCTGTGGGCGGCAGCGGCGCCATCAACGCCTCCGATATTGTGTATGACATCGCAACCGGCGAAACGCCCGTCAACCCGGATCCGGAGCTGGATATCGAAGCCGGCCTGCGTATCTTCTTCATCGGCAACAGCTTCACCAAGGACGCCGTTGAGCTGCTGCCCAACCTGCTGCACGAAAAGGGCATCACGGACGTCCAGCTGGTGCATATGTATTATGGCGGACGCACCGTCCCGGAATACGTGAGCGGATGGAGCAGCGCCACCGACTATCACTGCTATGTCTGCAATCCCGGCCAGACCGGCTGGACCGACTTGAGCGGAAAGAGCCTCGCCACCGTGGCCGCTACGGGCAAATGGGACTTTGTCACCATCCAGGAGCACACCGGCAGGGAAATCGCCTGGGGTAAAACAGATGGCGACAAAGCAGCGGAAGTCCAGGCCGTGAAGGACCTGGTTGATAAAGTGAAAGCCGCCCAGACGGCTAACGGCGCCGCACCGAAACTCTATTACATCCTCTCCCAGGCCTACCATAACCTGTCCAAGGCCCAGAGCGTGGATAAGAACTTCACCAACACGGACGAAATGTGGACGGTCATCAGCGCAGTGGGAAAGGCCATCGTGGAAGGCGCAGGCTTCGACGGAGTCATCTCCACCGGCGCCATGCTGCAGAACCTGCGTACCAGTGGCCTGAACAACGCCAACGGCCTCACCCGCGACGGTTATCACATGGACTACGGCATTGCCCGCTTCGGGGCCGCCTGCACGGTTTACGAAACGCTGCTGGCCGCGGCCAAAGGCGCCTTGCCGGACGACATTGTCTGCGGTCCTTCCGTGGATTCCTTCAGCGGAGACAGCTGGACCACCGCCGTCACGGCAAAACGTGCTCCGGTAGCCCTGCACGCCGCCCGCCTGGCCATCGCCAAGCCCTATGAGGTCACCGATATGGAAGGCGAAGGCAAGGAAGAGCCCGTGGATCCCGGCGACATTGAGAACATCTCCATCGGCACCGCCGCCGAACTGGTGGCCTTCGCCACCCGCGTGAATTCCGGCGACGAAGCCGCCCAGAAGGCCAACGTCAGCCTCACGGCGGATATCGACCTGTCCTCCGTGAGTGACTGGACGCCTATCGGCAACGTCACTTCTACCGGCAACACCCTTACAGCCTCCACCCCGTCCGGTCCCGTCTTCACGGGTACCTTCGACGGCGCGAACCATACCCTCAGCGGGTTCAAGGCCAACAAGGTCGTCCAGGCCAATCAAACCTGGGGCCTCTTCGGCTATGTGCTGGACGCGACCATCAAGGATCTGAAATTGACGGGCGTGGACATTACGCTCCAAGCCTCCGGTCTGGCCGATGCCGGCATTGTGGCAGGCACCCTGAAGAACGCCACCGTGGACAATGTCTCCGTGAGCGGAAAGCTTGACATCAAAGGCTCCACCGACAGCGGCTCCCGTTTCACCGTGGGCGGCATCGCGGGCTTCGTCATCAGCCAGTTGGCCAATGATCAGACGGAAGCCACCATCAAGAACTGCGAGGTCACGCTCACCGTCACGGCCGACGGCGGGTCCAACACCCTCAACAACGCCAACAGCTGCCATTATGGCGGTATCGCAGGCCTGACCACCAATGTGAGCAAGGATGCGTCCCACGTCCATCTGGAGGACTGCACCAACAGCGGCAGCATCACGGCCAATATCGGCCGCAGCTCCGGCATCGTTGCCGCCGCCAACTATGGTACCCTCATCGTCCGCTGCACCAATAATGCCGACCAGATTAGCACCATGAATAACGGCCGCATCGGCAACATCACCTGTATCCTGGGCGGGAACGGCGGCATCACCGACTGCACGAACAACGGTGACGTCACCACCACGAAGACCAACTGCACCAGTGCCGGATTTGTCGCGCTCCTGAATGATGACACCACCTTCATCAAGGGCGGCGCCAACAACGGCAGCATCCTCAGCGCCTATGCGACCGACAGCCAGGGCCGTACTTTCCGCGGCCTGCTGGTAGCAAACTTCTCCAAGTTCAGCGAAGTGAGCGGAGTCGCCGTGAGCGGCAACGTGGGCAAGTACGATGCCGACGGCAACCATACGTGGTATGAGGTCACCTCCGAGAACTTCATCGACGACAGGTACATCGGCCACTATACCGATGCTAACAAGAGCAAAATCAAGAACCTCACCTATACGGCACCCCAAAATTAGAACCTATGAATCAGCAATATATATCCCCCGCCGTCACCGCCGTGGATTACGCCTTTGAGGGCGTAATCCTCTATTTCGGGACATCGGACAGCAACAAAGTTGCCCTCACGGCAGAGAACTACTTCCAGTTCGCCGGCCAGCGTGGTGCCAACTGCGGCCGCTACCTGCAATACGACAAACATCACATTTGCTGAATAAAAAGCTATGAAAAAACTATATGAGTCGCCCACTGCCACGGCAGTGAAATACGCCCTCGAGGGTGTAGTGTTATACTCCGGTGTACAAAATATGGAAGACCACCAGGTCTTCGAGGAGACGCTGGATTTTGATTTTGTTTCAATTCTTTAAACAGGAGATAGCAATGAAAACGATTAAATACATTTGTTTTGCCACGGCCGCTGTTTTGGTCATTTCCTGCGCAAAGGAAAAAGAGGGTTATCTGACTCCCGCACAACAGGCCGGTGAACGGGTCACCATCAAGGTATCTACATCCGAAGAAATGCTCGGGAAGGTCTCTATGAGCGAGGCCTCCGACAGGAAGGCGATGAACCTCGCCTGGGAGAGCACCGACAAACTTTCCGTCAACGGCGAGGAATTCTCCGTGACCAACATCATCTCGGCCCACGAAGCCGAATTCGACGGCACGGCTCCCGGCAGCAGCCCTTATTCCATCATCTATCCCGGGAAGTATACCGATGCCGCGGCCTTCAATGCCCGCAGTTATACCGGGCAGGCACAGACCGGCAACTCCTCCACGGCCCACCTGGAGTACAACGCAATGCTTTCGGGCGTCACCGCTTACCTGGAACCCAAGTTCGACCCGGACTGGGCTGCAGACAACGGCGGCACCCTGGTGCAGAACGGCGTCATCCAGTTGCGCGTGCAGCTGCCCGATGCCGTCACGGCGGTGAATTCCATCACCCTCATTGCATCCCGCGCCGTGTTCCCCACCACGAACGAAGGCACGGAAAAGGTCAAGGAGCAGACGCTCACCTTGAGCAGCGTCTCGCCCACCAGCCACATCGTGGAGGCCTATATGATGTTCTCGGCCGCCGGCGTCGTCTGGCAGGCCGGAGACAAACTCACCGTGGCCGTGAACACGCCCGATGCAATGTATGTCCGTGAACTGCCCGCTATGACGGCCCAGACCTGGGAGGGCGGCGGCCAGTACACCATCCAGTGTAAGGCTCTTACGGAGAATAGCTTCGAGATTAACAACGCCACCGACCTGGAAGAATTCCGCGACGGGGTGAACAGCGGCGATTTCCTGTGGCAGTACTGTCACGTGAGCGTGAAGGCCGATATCGACTGCTCCGGCATCTCCAGCTGGACGCCTATCGGCAATGGGACGTTCAACACGTCGGACTATAGCGTGAGCGGAAACGTCTTCCACGGCAGCTTCGACGGCGAAAACCACGTACTGAAGAACTTCCAGATGAATGGTACGCCCGCGGAGAACGCGCCTTACGGACTCTTCGGCATCCTGGAGGGTGCTACCGTCAAGAATCTGGTCTTCGGCGCCTCTTCCGGCGACACGGGCTTCTTCAAGGTAACGCCTACAGCCTCTATGGAGGCGGGCATCTTGGCCGGCGTCTGCCGCGGTTCCAAGATTCAGAATGTGTTTAACTACAGTCCTATGAGCATCCTCACCAACACCTCCACGGCGCCCGCATTCTTCGGGATGGTGGGATATGTCGTCGGAACAAGCGCTGGTGACTCATACCTATATACCCTAAAGAATTATGGTGAAATCAACGCCCACGGCGGGAGCAACACCAACAACGGCGGTTCAGGATTCAATGTGGGAGGCATTGTTGGCTTCAGCCATACCAATAAATCAGGAGTCAGAAACGGCATCGAGAATTGCTGGAATTACGGTAATATTACCAGTAATACGGGTCGCGTCGCCGGTATCCTGGCAGCCGCCAACACACGTACCTGGATGTCGAGTTGCACCAATTACGGTAATATTGAGAACGATTTCTCCAATTCCCGAGTTGGGGGCATCTGCGTCATTATGGCAACGAACTGTGATATGACCGGATGTGCCAACTATGGACGAATCGTCGTCAAACAAAGCAATTCGCAACTTGGCGGCCTGGTCTGCCTTTTGAATGCGGCCGATGTCAATGTTACTGCCTGCGGCAACCACGGTCTTATTGTCGGGGACATAACCTCCTATAGGGGAACGCTGATTGCGAACTTCAGCAACTTCAACGCAGTAGACGGCCTTACGGCCGGCGGCGCTGTAGCCAGCTACAACGGCGGGGATTATCAATTCCCGGCTGTTCTTACCAGCGAGAATTATATGAATTACATTGGTAAGATTAAATCCGGATTTGAGTCCAAGGTTACCAACATTACCTTCGAGGCTTGGGATGGTTATCCCGCAGCTAACGAGACCAAGATCTACAACGCCACGCAGCTTCTTGCCTTCGTGACTGCTGTAAATGACGGAACCTTCACCTCCACCGACAAGGCTTTGCTGATGAACGATATTGACTGCTCCGGCATTACCAGTTGGACACCGATTGGAAACTGCACTCTGACCACTTGGACATACAAAAACCTTGATTTTTCCGGGAACCCCTTTGTCGGGACTTTTGACGGACAAAACCACACCATCAAGAATCTTAATTTGAATTTCACTTCGACCGACAGCTTTTGTACATATGGGTTCTTTGGGATGATAGGCGATGGCGCCACTGTAAAAGATCTCGTCTTTGACAGCACCTGTTCTATGGCTATTACCGCTTCATATGGTTCTCCTTTTGGCATCCTGGCAGGTATCGTAATGGGCGCTACTGTAAGCAACGTGGAAAACCACGCATCTATTACAGGTGGTGGAACCGCCTCCCTTCCCAACGGAGCAAACGGATGGCTGACTATTGGAGGTCTTATTGGAGACGTCCATATGGATTCCACGCCAGCCACATTATCCGGACTTAAAAACTACGGGAACATCGGTACGGACATCGCTGATTTCTCTCGGGGTAATAATTCCGGAAGCGGTGGAACGGGCGTGCACGTTGGTGGTGTCGCCGGGTTTAGTACGAATAACTATGAAACCAATACCAGCAATTCGACAAGGGCCACATTTACTTCTTGCGAAAACTATGGCGATATCTTTACAAATGCTGGCCGGTCTTCCGGTATTGTTGCTGCGTTAACCCGCCCTACCACTTTAAAGGATTGCGTCAATTACGGGAATATGGTTTCTTCCTACAACGGAACGGCGCGCCTGGGACTTATTTCCTGTTATTCTAACGCAAACTCCGTCCTTGATGGTTGCATCAATTACGGCGACCTTACCGCATTGGATTGTGTTTCTGTCGCGGGCGTTATTTGTGGCTTTGGCGGAGTAATCACTGTCACGGACTGTGCCAGCCTCGGCGCGACCATATTGGGGAAGAGCGTTAACCTTAGCGGAAACCAAACATATAATGGCGTTTTGTTCGGTTATTGTAACAACGCCAGCACCTTCAGAGGATGCCGTGTAAGTGGTTATTTCGGGACATCGGACAGCAACAAGGTGGCCCTCACAGCGGAGAACTATTTCCAATATGTTGGGCAATTCACTAATAAATGCACCACTTGCACCACCACCAACATCACCTTTGCGCCGTAATAGAGTAAATGAAGCGATTTCTATCCATCCTTGTACTGCTCCTAAGCACCCTGGCGCTCAGCGCGCAGGGTGCCCGGGAGCTGATTCAGGAGGATGTCCTCAAGGCCGGCGGGGTGTACTATATGTATCCTTTCAAGGAGCATAAGGTCACCCCGGCGCCCAGGGGATACACCCCGGTTTACCTGAGCCATTACGGACGGCACGGGGCCCGGTATCTCCTGAACGATATCCAGTATGAACGCAGCCTGGGAGTCCTCAGGGCCGCCCACGAGGCGGGAGCCCTCACCCCGGAGGGCGAGCGGTTGTGGGAGGAGGCATCGGCCTACTTTACCGAGACCTGCCAGTACCGCTCCGGCAACCTTACGCCCCTTGGCTGGGAGCAGCACTACCGCATTGCGCAGGACATCTACAAGGACAACAGGAAACTCTTCAAGAAGCGCCCGGTCATCACCGCCGGCGCCACGCAGGTTCCCCGTTGCATCGTGTCGATGACGGCTTTCTGCCAGGGCCTGCTGAAGGCGAATCCCAAGCTGGACATCTATGCGGCGGCCTCCACGGCAGAACTGGACGAGTTGAACCCGCACGCCAAGGAGAACCCCTACCGCACGGTGGTAACGATGGAGGAAGGCCGATACAAACGCAAAGACCCCTGGGGCACGGACCTGAAAGGATTCATCGACAAGCGCATCGACCACCGGACCATCTGCGCGCGCCTTTTCAAGGATCCGGACTTCACCAAGCCCTACCGCGGTACGCGTTCCTTCGTGACGGACCTCTACGACCTGGTGTTCAATATGCAGTGCACGGGGACATCCCGCAGCCTCCTGTGGGTGTTCAAACCCGAAGAAATCTATCCGCTCTGGGAAATCAACAACTACATCCATTATATGGAAGCGGCCCCGCCGGCCACCACGCGTGACCTTCCGGCCCTGGAGCACCTCATCGCCGATGCCGATGCCGCCATCGCCTCCGGGAAGCCCACGGTGCGCCTCCGCTTCGGCCACGACACCGTATTCCTCTACCTGATATCGGCCCTGGGTGCCGACGGCTTCGGAGAGGTTCCTTCCAGCGCCGACGGCATCTCTGAACTCTGGTGGAACTTCCGCGCCCCGATGGCCGCCACCCTTTATCTGGTTTTCTGCCAGAACAAGAAGGGTGACGTCCTCGTCAAACTGGTCGTTAACGGCGATGAAGCGACACTCCCCCTCCCGGCCGTTTCCGGACCCTGGTACCGCTGGGCGGATCTCAAGAATTATTTGTAAATGCGAAGAGACCGGGAAAGTCCATGTGGAAATAAATCGCGATATTATGAAGTATAATTTGAAACATTTTTGTATTTTTGCAATGTATAGTTAATAATATCGCGACATGGACAAGAACCTGATCAAAACAATTATAGGCGAAAAACACCATGAGATTGCTCAGGTCGAGCTTGTGAAGCGGCCGGTATTGTATGAGGACCGCATGTCTTATGTGAATGTGGGTATCCGCAGGGCCGGCAAGTCTTGGCTGCTATATCAGGACATAAAGCAACGGATTACCGATGGAAAATCATCATTTGAAGACTGCTTGTATGTAAACTTTGAGGATGAACGTATCGCCGACATCACATCCAAAGAACTTGGACAACTCCTTGACTGTTACCAGGAGATGTTCGGCCTGAGAAAGCCGCTTGTATATCTGGACGAAGTTCAAAATATTGATGGCTGGGAAAAGTTTGTACGGCGGCTTGCCGAAGCCAAGTACCGGATTATGGTGACGGGCAGCAATGCCAAGATGCTAAGTAAAGAGATCGCGTCCTCGCTCGGAGGCAGTTTTGTCATCCGGGAAGTATTCCCATTTTCCTGGAAGGAGTATCTGTCATACCACGGGATCTTCCCGGGAAACAACTGGGAGTTTGAACCTCAGACAAGGCTTGCAGTGCGGACCCGCTTCGAAGATTACTTCTACAACGGCGGTTTTGCAGAGACCTTTCCCATTGTTGGCAAGCGTGAATGGCTCACCAGCCTGTTGCAGAAGATTCTGATGGGCGATATTATTTCCCGCTATAAGATCAGGAACGACCGACAGCTCCGGCTGCTGGTCAGGAAGGTGGCAGACAATGTGATGCAACCGACGGCCATTTCCCGTTTTGAGCACATCATCAAGTCTTCGGGAGAGAAAATCAGCACACCTACGGTAAAAGATTATCTGGAGTATCTGGAGGAATGCTACCTGATTTATTCCATCCCCAATTATGCATCGGCGAATTCCGAACAGGAAACTCTGCGAAAACGCTATTTTATGGATAACGGCCTGCTGAATCTTTATATGTATAAGGGTGAGACAAAGTTGTTGGAGAACCTTGTGGCACTGCAGCTTCGCAAGAAGTATTGGGATCCCGAGGAGCCGAAATTGTTCTTTTACAAGCGCGGAGGGGTGGATCTTGATTTCTACGTTCCCGGGGAGAATCTGGCAGTGCAGGCTTCCTACGATCTTCTTACCCGGGGCACGAGAGACCGCGAGGTAAATGCACTTGTTGACTTCAGTAAAGTATTCAAACTTGACCGGGCTTTGATTGTCACCTATGATGAAGAGGAGACCATCGAAAAAGACGGGCTTATCATTGAAGTAATACCGGTCTGGAAATGGCTGCTGAAGTGAGCAAAAGCCCGTTTCCAAAATGATGTAAAACACACGGATCACTTAGAAATAGTTCATATATTTGCAGCTATGAAAAAACTGTTACTCATCGGCCTCGCGGTCCTTGCCGCGGCCTGTTCCCAGCCCCAATACGCCAACAGGGCAGAGGCCATCGTGGCCCAGATTCACGATCCCCACTCCAAGTATGTGGTGGTAGCCTGCCACCGCGGGGACTGGCGTAACTTCCCGGAGAACTCCATCCCGGCCATCGAAAGCATCATCCGCATGGGGGCCGATATGATGGAGCTGGACCTCAAGATGACCAAGGATTCCGTCCTGGTGCTTTCCCACGACCACGACGTGAAGCGCTGCACCAACTTCAAGTCCGTTTTCAAGGACGATCCGGAGAAGAGCGCCAAGGTGAAAGACCTCACCTACGAAGAGATTCAGATGCTCTCGCTCAAGCGGGCGCACGGGGTAGCCATCGACACCCTGCATATGCCCACCCTGCGCGAAGCGCTCCTCTGCTGCAAGGACCGCATCTGCGTGAACGTGGACCAGGGTTACCAGTATTATGACCAGGTTCTGGCCATCAGCGAAGAGTTGGGCGTGACGGACCAGCTGCTCATCAAAGGGAAAAAGCCCATTGAAGTTGTGGCCGCCCACGAGGCGAAGTACGAGCACAATATGATGTATATGCCCATCGTGGATATCCAGAAGGAAAAAGGCAAGGCGCTCTTCAACAGCTACCTGGAGCAGGGCGTAGTGCCGCTGGCCTATGAAGTGTGCTGGAGCAGCAACGACGACGGCGCCTTCCTGGATGCCTGCAAGGCCATCATCAATCAGGGCTCGAAAGTGTGGGTGAATACCATCTGGGCCAGCCTCTGCGGCGGCGACGGCAACGACGACGACGCAGCCTTCCAGGCCGATGACCCCGGCGAGGTGTACCAGCAGTATCTGGACGCCGGCGTCTCGATGATGCAGACCGACCGTCCGGAGCTCCTGGTCAACTGGCTCAAGAAGAAGGGGCGCCACACGCTGAAATAAAGCGATGGAAACCCTGGACCGCTGCTGAGCTACAGCCCTATCGTCTTAAAGAAGTCATTTCCCTTGTCGTCCACCAGGATAAAGGCGGGGAAATCCTCCACGCATATCTTCCAGATGGCTTCCATCCCCAGTTCGGGATACTCCACGCATTCGATGCTCTTGATGCTGTCGGAGCTGAGCACCGCAGCAACGCCGCCGATGGTGCCCAGATAGAAGCCGCCGTGCTTGAGACAGGCGTCCGTGACGGCCTTGGACCGGTTGCCCTTGGCAATCATTACCAGGGAGGCGCCGTGGTCCTGGAATTCATCCACATACGGATCCATCCGGTTAGCAGTAGTGGGGCCCATCGAGCCGCAGGGGTAACCTGCGGGCGTTTTGGCCGGGCCGGCGTACAGGATGGGATGGTCCTTGAAGTACTGGGGAAGGTCTTCCCCTGCATCCAGGCGGGCCTTCAGCTTGGCGTGGGCGATGTCGCGGGCCACGATGATGGTTCCCTTCAGCGTCACGCGGGTGCCCACGGGATATTTGGTGAGCTCTGCACGCACGGCATCGATGCCCTTGTCCAGGTCGATTTCAATGCCTTTTGCCCCTTCGCCGGGACGACGGAATTCTTCCGGAATGAGCTCTGAAGGATTGGTATCCATCTTCTCGATCCACACGCCGTCCGCGTTGATCTTGGACTTGATATTGCGGTCTGCGCTGCAGCTTACCCCCATTCCGATGGGGCAGCTGGCCCCGTGGCGGGGAAGACGGATGACGCGGATGTCGTGGGCCATATATTTGCCGCCGAACTGGGCGCCCAGGCCGATTTTCTGCGCCTCTTTCAGGAGTTTTTCCTCCAGGTCAATGTCGCGGAAAGCGCGGCCGGTTTCGTCTCCGGTGGTGGGAAGCGAATCGTAGTACTTGATGCTGGCGAGTTTCACGGTAAGGAGGTTTTTCTCGGCCGATGTTCCGCCAATGACAAATGCGATATGGTAGGGCGGGCAGGCTGCCGTACCCAGCGAACGCATCTTCTCCACCAGGAAGGGAATGAGGGTGCCTTCGTTCTGGATGGTGGCCTTGGTCATGGGGTAGAAATAGGTCTTGTTGGCGCTGCCGCCGCCCTTCGCCACCATAATGAAGCGGTATTCATCGCCCTGGGTGGCCTCTATGTCAATCTGTGCCGGGAGGTTGCACTTGGTATTCACCTCATTGTACATATCCAGGGGGGCGTTCTGGCTGTAGCGCAGGTTCTCCTGCGTATAGGTGTTGAAGACACCCCGGCTAAGGGCTTCCTCATCCTCGAAGTCCGTCCATACGCGCTGTCCCTTCTCCCCGTGGATGATGGCCGTTCCGGTATCCTGGCAGAAAGGGAGCACGCCCTTTACGGCCGTTTCCGCATTGCGGAGGAACTGCAGTGCCACATACTTGTCGTTGTCCGAGGCCTCGGGATCCCGGAGGATGGCCGCCACCTGCTCATTGTGGGCGCGGCGCAGCATAAACTGGCAGTCGTGGAAAGACTGCTGAGCGACCAGCGTGAGGGCTTCCGGCGACACCTCCAGAATCGTTTTTCCGCCGCAGCCGCAATGGCCGCCGAACTTGGAAGTCTTCACCAGTTTCTCCGAACCGGGAATCTTGTAATACTCGGTGGTATCCTCACCGAGCTGAAACATAGGTGCGTATTTAAACTCTTGTGCCATTATGGTGATGTGTTTTTATTCTGTAACGGGACGGATAGAGCGGCCGACTTTGCGGTAGTCGGAGCCCCTGGTTATATTGCCGGTGGAGCGGAAGACGAGGCCAAGCGCGCCATACGGGGAGTTCTTATCGAGGGTGGCAGACCAGTAGAGGCCATAGGCACCCTTATTACCAAGGCTCGTTTGGTCCAGGTTGCCCGCGGCGGGAAGGAAGATGCTGTTGCCGTTGGGGCCGGTTACCAGACGGCCATCGATTCCATTCCGGCTGGTCCATTCCGAGGTGCACTGGGTACGGAGTGCCTCCAACTCGGCGTCGGTGGGCATCCTCCATTTGCCGCCCAGCTTGGCGCGAGCGGCGTCATCCTTCGTCTCGCCGGTTTTTTCGCCGCGCTGAAGTTCCGTGATATTATCTTCCGTACCGTATCCACTGCTTGTGCAATACTTGGTCATCGACATATAGTTATCGCCGCTCCACTTGTAGGTGTACCAGTTGTAGCCGGTCTTGC
>JAEEIJ010000003.1 GCA_016281315.1 Bacteroidales bacterium | reverse complement strand
TTGCCGAACACCATGGACTGGACGTTCACAGCCGTGCCCCAGTCGTCCGGAATGTGCTCGATCTGACGGTAGCGGATGGCGCGTTTGCCGTTCCAGCTCTTGAACACGCCGCCGATGGAACCCCACAGCTGGGCCATCGCATCGTCCGGGAACTCGACGCCCAGGACTTCCTTGATGCGCACCTTGAAAGCCTCGGCGAGGTCTTTCAGCTGGTCTGCGGTGAGCTCGGTGTCGCTCTTGTAACCGTTGGCCTTCTTGACCTCCTCCATCATACGGTCCAGCTGCTGGCGGATGCCTTCGCCGTCCGCGGGCTCGATGCCTTCGGCCTTCTCCATCACTACGTCGGAATACATCATAATAAGACGGCGGTAGGCGTCATAGACGAAGCGCGGGTTGCCGGTCTTCTTGATCATACCGGGGATGGTGGCGCTGCAAAGGCCGATGTTCAGGATGGTGTCCATCATACCGGGCATGGAGCTGCGGGCGCCGGAGCGGCAGCTCACCAGGAGCGGATCGTTCGGGTCGCCGAACTTCTTGCCCATAATCTTCTCCGTGGCGGCGAGGGCTTCCGCCACTTCCTTCTTCAGTTCCGGGGTGTAACCACCACCCAGACGGTAGTATTCCGTGCAGCATTCGGTAGTGATGGTGAAACCGGCGGGAACGGGCATCCCCAGAAGATTCATCTCCGCCAGGTTGGCGCCTTTGCCACCCAGCAGTTCTCTCATTTTTCCGTCGCCCTCGGCGTGCTTGCCGCCAAAGCGATAGACTCTTTTCTTATTATCTGCCATAAAATATTAAGGGTTTAAATTACTTTCCGCTAAATCGTACAAATATAATCATTTTCAGCGAAAATGCCTAATATAATCCGCTAAAGCACGAAAACCGACGTAGAAGACGGATAGTGTGCTTTAACGGCGTGGGAACAGGGCGCTAAAGCACGAAAAACATTGTGGAAGGCCGAAAGTGTGCTTTAACGGCGTGGAAACAGGGCGCTAAAGCACGAAAACCGACGTAGAAGACAGATAGTGTGCTTTAACGGCGTGGAAACAGGGCGCTAAAGCACGAAAAACAATGTGGAAGGCCGAAAGTGTGCTTTAACGGCGTGGAAACAGGGCGCTAAAGCACGAAAAACAATGTGGAAGGCCGAAAGTGTGCTTTAACGGCGCCTTGAGAAAGAGGGGGCGGCGCCCCCTGTATTAAAAGAATAGCGTCCCTCCCCAAGGACGCTATTCCGGTATATAAAACGAACTTAACAAACAGACACGAAGAATACTTCGTTGTCCAAGGGCAAAGTTACACTCTTTTATTGTTAAAACAAACTTTTCTTACAATTTTAAAGTAAATAAATATTTTTACAAACTAAACTGTAAGAAAACCAATTACTTACAACAAAGCATTCGCACCAGAAACAGAGATTCTGCTTTTTTTTGGCTAACTTTGCGTTATGAAACTCAAAGCCGCCATCCGTTCTATGCGCCTGCGCACCCTGCCCCTCTCCCTGGCGGGGGTCCTGCTGGGAATCCTCCTGGCCGCGGCCGATTATCACGTAGACTTCTGGACTGCCGTTCTCATCGGCCTCACCACCGTGAGCCTGCAAATCCTGTCGAACCTCTCCAACGAACTGGGCGACGTCCTGCACGGGACCGACACCGAGGAAAGGGTGGGTCCGCAGTACGGGCTCAACAGCGGAGCTTTGACAGTGGCCGATATGAAATGGCTCATCGGCCTTGCCGTCGGCGCGTGTATCCTCTTCGGCACGCTGATGACCTGGCGCGCCTTCGGCACCCTTTGGGACCTTACGCCCATCCTGGTGCTGATGCTGGGCGCGGCCGCCATCGCCGGCGCGATGAAATACACCCTGGGCCGCAACCCCTACGGCTACCGGGCCAAGGGTGACATCTATGTGTTCCTGTTCTTCGGCCTGGTCTCGGTGATGGGTGCCTATTTCGTCTGTACGCAGGGACTGGGACTGCATTGGAAACTCCTGCTGCCGGCCGCCGGCGTGGGCTTTTTCAGCGTGGGTGTCCTTAATGTAAACAATACCCGTGACGCCAAAACCGATGCGGTGAACCGCGTCACGGTGGCCATCAAGCTGGGGCCGAAGAAAGCGCGCATCTACCAGACCGTTCTTATCGGCCTGGGCTGGGCCTGTATGACGGCCTACTGCCTTCTTTGCTGGCCCTCCTGGTGGCACTGGGTGTGGGTGATTACCCTACCGCTGTACATCAAGCACCTGAAGGGCATCTGGACGCTGGAAGACGAAAAACTGGACCCGATGCTGCCGCTTCTGGTCATTTCCACCTTCGCCCTGTGCCTGCTGATGGGCCTGGGCTTCTGCGCATATCTTTTTTAGGCAGATTCCAGGATTTAAAGTATCTTTGCACTGCCTATGAAGAACATCCGCAACTTCTGCATCATCGCCCACATCGACCACGGGAAATCCACCCTGGCCGACCGCCTGCTGGAACTCACCCGCACCCTGACGGAACGGGAAATGGAGAACCAGGTACTGGACGATATGGATCTGGAGCGGGAGAAAGGCATCACCATCAAGAGCCACGCCATCCAGATGGATTACCAGCGGGATGGGGAGACCTACAGGCTCAACCTCATCGACACACCCGGCCACGTAGACTTTTCCTATGAGGTATCCCGCAGCATCGCCTCCTGCGAAGGAGCGCTGCTGGTGGTGGACGCCTCGCAGGGCATTCAGGCCCAGACCATCTCCAACCTGTATCAGGCGATAGACCACTCGCTGGAAATCATCCCGGTGCTGAACAAGATCGATATGGACAGCGCCCAGCCGGAGGTGGTGCAGGACCAGATTTGCGACCTTCTGGGCTGCGATCCGGAGGAAGTCCTGCGCGTAAGCGCCCGCACCGGTGAAGGCGTGCAGGCCGTGCTGGACGCCATCGTGGACCGCGTTCCGGCGCCGAAAGGAGACCCGGAAGCGCCCCTGCAGGCCCTCATCTTCGACTCGGTGTTCAACCAGTTCCGCGGCATCATCGCCTACTTCAAGGTGGTGAACGGCTCGCTGAAAACCGGAGACAAAGTGAAGTTTTTCTCGACCGGCAACGAGTACGAGGCCGAGGAAGTGGGCAATCTCAAACTGAAACTCAACCCCACCGGCGAGGTAAAAGCCGGGGACGTGGGGTATATCATCACCGGCATCAAGGCGGCCGTGGAGGTGAAGGTGGGCGACACCATCACCCACGTGGCGGAACCCTGCAAAGAGGCCATCGCGGGCTTCGAGGAAGTGAAGCCGATGGTCTTCGCCGGCCTCTATCCCGTGGATGCCTCCAAGTTCGAGGAACTGAGGGCCACGCTGGAGAAGTTCCAGTTAAACGACGCCTCCTTCAGCTATGAGCCGGAGAGCTCCCTGGCCCTGGGCTTCGGTTTCCGCTGCGGCTTCCTGGGCCTGCTGCACCTGGAAATCGTGCAGGAGCGCCTCTTCCGTGAATTCAATATGGACGTCATCACCACGGTGCCCAACGTATCCTATAAGGTCTATACCACCAAGGGCGAAGTGGTGGACGTGCACAATCCCAGCGGCCTGCCCGCCCCGTCGGTGATCGACCATATCGAAGAGCCGTACATCCGCGCGCAGATCATCACGAAGGCCGATTTCTACGGCCCCATCATGAAACTGTGCATGGACAAGCGGGGAACGCTCATCGGCCAGCATTACATCACCACGGACCGGGTGGAGCTGAACTACGACCTCCCGCTCAGCGAGGTGGTGTTCGACTTCTACGACAAACTCAAGTCCATCTCCAAGGGCTACGCTTCCTTCGACTACCACGTCACGGACTTCCGTCCGGCGCGGCTCGTCAAGCTGGACATCCTCCTCAACGGGGACCCGGCCGACGCCCTCTCCACGCTCATCCACGAGGACCACGCCTACGACTTCGGCCGGAAGATCTGCCTGAAGCTGAAGGACCTCATCCCCCGTCAGCAGTTCGACATCGCCGTCCAGGCGGCCATCGGCGCGAAAATCATCGCCCGTGAAACCGTGCGTCAGGTACGAAAGGACGTCACCGCCAAATGCTATGGCGGCGACGTCACCCGAAAGCGCAAACTGCTGGAAAAACAGAAGGAGGGAAAGAAGCGGATGCGCCAGATCGGCACCGTCCAGGTGCCCCAGAGCGCATTTATGGCCGTGCTTAAACTGGATTAAATCCTAGTCATAATCCTGCGGCATATTATTGCCACCGCCGAAACCGCCGCGGGGACCGCCCTGGCCAAAGCCGCCCTGGTGGCCGTGGCCGCCTTGACCGTGACCACCCTTGCCGTGGCCGCCTTTGCCGCCCAGCTTACCAATCTGGTTGCGGCGGAAGGTTTCCTCGGCCACGATGAGCTTGGCCACTTTCTCTGCGGGCAGCACTTTTCCAAAACGCTCTAAAGCTTCGGCGTTCAGATCGTTAACAGCCGCCTTGGCTTTCACATAGGCATCCAGGAGTTTCGCGGCATCGGGGCCGTTCACCCCTTCCTGCAGGGCCTTGAAGGCCTCGACCGAAGCCTTGAAGGTCTCCTGACGTTTTTCGTGCACGTCGTTCCACACGGGCCAGAAGGCCTGTGACTGTTCTGCAGTAAGACCTAACTCGGCGGAGATGTAGGAGATCTGCTCGATCTTCACACGTTCTCTCCACGCATCGTCATTGCCCTTCTGAGGCTGGGCATAGGCCACCACGCTCACCAGCGCAATGGCGCAAAGCAAACTAATAATCTTCTTCATAAATCACGGAATAAATTTGTTCGACAGACGTGTTGCTGGCCAGAAGATAGCTCCGGATGTCGTCGTCGCTGAGCTCGGGCGAGGCCGACTTGCGGAGGATGAAATTCCCGATGACCGCCAGCGCCAGGAGCGAGGCGGCAAAGGCCAGGTACGGTGCCATCCGGAAACGGGGAGCCGCCTTCTGCGCGGGAATCTGCTGCAGGCGCTCCTCCAGGGAGGCGAAGTAGCCGTCGGGAACGGATATGGGATTCTTCTTGGTCATCGCTTATTTTGACACGTCTGTGTCCGAAAGGTTTAATTGAAGTTTTTCTTTTGCCAGATGGTAGGAAGCCTTGAGGGCGCCCACCGAGGTGCCGGTAATGGCCGATATCTCCTCATAGCTGAGTTCGTCCCACCAGCGCAGGAGGAACACCTGCCGCTGTTTATCCGGGAGACGGGCGATGGCTTTGGCGATCTCCCGTTCGGCGGCGGTGCCGTTGAAGTAGGGGTCGGCCGCCACCTTCTGCGCCGCCAGGTCATCGGCCGAAGCGAAACGAAGCGCCGCACGCACCTTCTCCTTCCGGAGCCAGTTGAGGGTCTCGTTGGTGGCGATGCGCCACACCCAGGTAAAGAGCTGCGCCTCCCCCCGGAAAGAGGGAAGCGCGCTCCATATCTTCAGGAAGATGTCCTGGAGCAGGTCGTCGGCGTCCTCGTGGCTGCCCACCATCCGGCGGACGTGCCAGTAGAGCCGTTCAGCGTAGTCGTGAACGATGCCGTTAAATACCTGCTCGGGGTTTTCCATTACTTTCGGCCGATGGCCTTCCTGGCAGCCGCCGCGATGTGCGGGGCGTCAAGGCCGTACGCGGCCATCAATGCAGAAGGCGTGCCAGACTGGCCGAAGCGGTCCTCCCCGTTCACGTACTCCACCGGGGTGGGACGCTTCGCTGCGAGGACGCCGGCGACGGCTTCTCCCAGGCCGCCGGCCATATTGTGTTCCTCGGCCACCACCACGGCGCCGGTCTTGGCGGCGGAGGCGACGATGGCATCCACATCCAGCGGCTTGATGGTTGCGATGTCGATGACTTCCGCGCTGATTCCATCGGCCTCCAGGGCCTCGGCGGCCTGCAGGGCCTCCCATACGGTGTGCCCGGTAGCGATGAGGGTGACGTCCTTCCCTTCATTCAGGACGAGGGCCTTGCCGATGACAAAGGGCTCTTCGGGATCCGTGAAATTGGGGACGGAAGGACGGCCGAAGCGAAGGTACACAGGGCCCTCATACGCGGCGGCGGCGAGCGTCGCCTGGACCGTCTGGTTGTAGTCGCAGGGATTCAGGACCACCATTCCGGGCAGGGCCCGCATCAGGGCGAGGTCCTCCATCGTCTGGTGCGTGGCGCCGTCTTCGCCCAGGGTGATGCCGGCGTGTGAGGAGGCGATCTTCACATTCGTGTTGCCGTAGGAGACTTCCTGACGGATCTGGTCGTACACGCGGCCCGTGACGAACTCCGCGAAGGAACCGATGAAAGGAATCTTCCCCGTGATGGCCATTCCGGCGGCCACGCCCACCATATTGGCTTCGGCGATGCCGCACTGGAAGAAACGCTCCGGGAACGCCGCCGCGAAAGAGTCCATCTTGAGGGAACCCTTGAGGTCCGCGGTGAGGGCTACTACGCGCGGGTTGGCTTCTCCGGCTTTCAGGAGGCCGGCGCCAAAGCCGCTGCGGGTGTCTTTCTTACCTGAGTCGATATACTTTTTCATACTAAAAGTCTCCTAAAGGGGTTTCACCTAACTGTTTGAGGGCGTCTTCCAGCTGTTCGGGCTTGGGGACGCTGCCGTGCCACTTGTGGGTGCCGGCCATAAAGTCCACGCCGTGACCCATCTCGGTCTGCCACAGGATCATCGTGGGCTTGCCGCCGCCCTTGCCGGCCTTGGCCAGCTCATAGGCCTTGAGGATGGCTTCGAAGTCGTGACCGTCGGCCACGATTACGCGCCAGCCCCAGGCTTCCCACTTGGCGGCGAGGTCGCCTTCCCCGGAAACTTCCTCCACGGGACCGTCGATCTGCTTGCCGTTCCAGTCCGTCATCGCGATGAGGTTGTCCAGCTTGTGGAAAACGGCGAACATCCCGGCTTCCCAGATCTGCCCTTCCTCGCTTTCACCGTCGCCGCAGAGGCACCAGACGAAGTTGTCGTCCCCGTCCAGTATCTTGGCGGCGGCCAGGCCTGCGGCAGCGCTGAGACCCTGGCCCAGCGAGCCGGAGGCCTGGAAGATGCCCGGGAGGCCCTTGCGGATGGACGGGTGGCCCTGCAGGCGGCTGCCCATCTGGCGGAAGGTCGCCAGCTCGCTCACCGGGAAATAACCGGCGCGCGCGAGGACGGAATAATACACGGGGGTCATATGCCCGGCGCTCAGGATGAACATATCCTGGCCCTTGCCGTCCCGTGTCCAGGTGGCGGGATCCTGTTTCATTTCGTTGAAATACAGGGCCGTGAGGATGTCCGTGGACGACATTGAGCCGCCCGGATGGCCCGACGAAGCCTTGCACACCATCCGCAGGATGTCCCTTCGCACCTGCGTGGCGACGGTTTGGAGTTCTTGAATCGTTTTAGCCATATAATTATATAGTAGTATTATTTCCAGGCGCCGTCCTGCAGGATGCAGGTGCGGTCGCAGAGGGCGGCGAGGGCGGGGTCGTGCGTAACCACCACGACGGTCTGGCCCCTGTCTTTCCTTAACTGCAGCAACAGCTGGTGGATTTCGTCCTTGGTGCGGGTGTCCAGGTTGCCGGTGGGTTCGTCGGCGAAGACGATGGCGGGTTCGTTGACGAGCGCCCGGGCGATGGCCACGCGCGAGAGTTCGCCGCCGGAGAGCTCCGAAGGCTTGTGCGCGGCGCGGCCGGCGAGGCCCACGGCTTCCAGCAGTTCATCGGCCTTTTTCCGGGCCTCCTTCATCCCGGCGCCCCCGATGAGGGCGGGCATCATCACATTTTCCTGCGCCGTGAACTCCGGCAGCAGATGCTGGGACTGGAACACGAAGCCGATGCGCCGGTTCCGGAAGGCCGATAAAGCATTCCCCTTCAGGCGCAGAACATCGGTGCCGTCGATGAGGAGTTCCCCGCCGTCCGGCGTAAGGAGCGTCCCCAGAATCTGGAGCAGGGTGGACTTCCCGGCCCCCGAGGCGCCCATAATGGCTACTACCTCGGCCGGTTCCACGGAAAAATCCACGCCTTTCAGCACCTCCAGCGGGCCGAAGGATTTCCGTATTTGCTTAGCGTCTATTATCATATGTCGGGGTGACACGATTTGAACGTGCGACCCTCTGGTCCCAAACCAGATGCGCTACCAACTGCGCTACACCCCGTTACCTTCCGCCGCCGCCGAAGCCGCCGCCGGAGAAGCCGCCGCCACCGCCGAAGGAGGCGCGGCCGCCGGTGCCGCTCACCGAGCCGGCCTTGGCCGTGGCGCTGCTGAACGCACGGTTGCTGATGCTGCTCGTCCAGAGCGTGGTGTACAGCAGGGCGTCACTGTTGGCCAAACCGGTCTGACGGGCCAGTTCGTCGAATTCCTTCGGATATAGTTTCTTGAACTGCTTGGTTACCTTATCCGCAATGCCGAACAGCTGGGCATACACCAGATAATCCTTCCAGAGCTTCACCTCCGAGGCGTCGCGCTGGTCCGAAAGGGTAAAGTTCTTCAGGAAGTTCTTGAACTCGATCACGTGGCTCAGTTCCTTCTGGCCGTCCAGCGTGGCTTCGCCGGCCCTCACCAGGAGACCTTTCTGCCGGAGCCAGGCGAGACCCGCGCTCCTGGCCCGTTCCGGCCAGCCCATCACGCGGGTATAGTTCCTGGCGGACCATTTCTCGAACTCGCCCTTCTCCAGGATTTTGTTCCCGCCTGCAGCGGCACGGGCCATCTGGTAGAGTTCCTTCTCCACGGCTTCCTCCGACGGCGCTTCATCCTGGAAGACCAGGTTCACCCGCTTGTCGCTCTTGGGATCCGGCTGCACGCCCACGTGTCCGTCCATAATCCAGCGCAGGAAGAAGGCGCCTATCAGGTTGCTGTCCTTGGTATCGGTGGCGCCGAAGCGGCGGCCTTTCGAAAGGACGTAATTCGAAGCCAGCAGATTCCCTTCCAGCGGGGTTTCGCGGTACCATTCCACAATCTTGTTCCGGCCGAACATCTTCGGTTTCCACTTGTGACCCGTGAGCGTCATCAGGGCGGCATAGAGGAACCAGGCCAGGAAGCCAAGGATGCCGGCACCCATCAGCCAGCCCAGCGCTTCCTCTCCGTCTCCGTCGTCATCCGCGCCATAAGCGCTGCCGTCCAGGGCCGCGTCTATCATATCCTGCACCGGCCCGCCTTTTTCCACGTGGGGCTGGAACATTCCTTTTTCGAACTTGACCGTAGCGATGAGGCGGTGTCTGTACTGCATCGGGGCGTCTGTCTGCGCCAGGATGCCGCCGTCCACCACGTTGATGTCTCCGCTGTAGCCGAAGCCCCATACACGGGTGTTGTCATAGGTCCACTCGGGGCAGTCGAATTCGTCGTCCGGGACAATGGTGACCGTGGCCTTTTGGGGCGCAGGATCCAGGCCCTCATTGACGAACATATAAGTGAAGCCGTCGGCGTCGTCATAACCCTGGACCAGGCCGCTGACATAATACAGGACCGTCCAGACGTGGTCTCCGGGGTCTCCGAGACCCCAGCACAGCTCCACGCCGTCCTTCTTGGGAACGATGCCGCACTTGTTCTTTTTCCAGCTGCGGCTGCGGTCCACGTCCCAGTTCCGCCCCTGGCTTTCGAACTCGGTGTCGTCGTCCCAGACGTGAAGGTTGCTGATTTCCATCGGCCCCAGATTGCTGATGGGCATATAGAACTCCGTGCCGTCGGGCCCCACTTCCACATCCCAGGCCTGGGTGACCCAGGCGTCGCCGTTGGGCAGCAGCTCCGCGAGAATCTGCACCTCACGGATCTGTTTAATGGGCTGCGCCGCCACCATTATATATAATAGCAGCGAAAAAAGCGTAATAAAGGTTTTTCTCATGACGCAATAGGCGCCGGAGGCGCCCGGGGGTGTTTATAAAGGGGGCAGAGCCCCCTTAAAATAACCGATTATCCGGACATCAAATGATGTCCGGGTAATCTTTCTTGCTCACGTCATCGGCCAGGTAATCCCGCTTGGAGAAGCCCAGGATACCGGCGATGGCCGATGTGGGGAACGAGCGCACCTGCTGGTTGAAGCGGGTGACGGTGTCGTTGTAGGTCATACGGGACAGGCGCACGTTTTCTTCGTAGGACTTGATGTCCTGCATCGTCTGCTGATAGTTGGCGCTGGCCTTCAGGTCCGGATAGGCCTCCGCCACGGCGATGAACTTGGCGCTCATTTCCTGCAGGGCGGCTTCGTTGGCGTTGATATCCGCTGCAGTGGGAGAAGGCGAAGAGGTGATCTTGCGGCCTTCCACTACCTTCTGAAGGGTATCGGCCTCATAGGAAGCATACTCACGCGTGAGTTTGACAAGGGCCTTGAGGGCGTCATAACGGCTGATCTGCTGCACATTGATCTGCTTCAGGGCATTGTTGCAGAATTCGTCGCTCTTGACGAGTTTGTTCTGGACTGCTATCACCCACAGGACGAGGAGGACGATAACGGCAATAACGATTGCGAGTACCATAATGTTAAGTGTTTTAGTTTTACAAATATGCGAAAAATGCTTAAATTTGTCAATAGTAAAAACACTTTTTGCAGATGAAAACCAACCAAGCGTTCAAAAACGAAGCCCTGGCGGCCCTGCGCGGAAACTGGGGCAAAGCCGTCCTGGCAACGCTCCTCTACGTACTCCTGATCAGTCTGGTAAACATTCCCGTCACCTACCAGAGCTTCAAGATGCAGTCCTATTTAACGGAGAACGCGGGCTCGCACGCCAGTCTCTACGATATGGCCTCCCTGATGCAGGATCCCGCCTACCAGCTGCTTTCCAAACGCACAAACGGGTATTCCAGCCTGTCCACCCTCGTGAGCATCCTGCTGATAATGCCCCTTTCGCTGGGCTACGCGAATGCGATGCGGCGCCTGCTGGTGCACCAGGAAGATGAACTGATTTCCAATACGATCCGCATTGCCTTCCGCAACTATTGGCACAAGGTCTGGGGCCTTCTCTGGATGACCATCCTGATCTTCCTGTGGAGCCTGCTGCTCATCGTCCCGGGCCTGATCAAGTCGTTTTCCTATGCGATGACACCCTTCATCCTGGAGGATAACCCGGAGCTGAGTGGCGTGGAAGCCATTCACCGAAGCCGGATGATGATGAAGGGGCACAAGTTCGACCTCTTCTGGCTGTGGCTCAGTTTCATCGGCTGGTTCCTGCTGTCCATCCTCACCTGCGGAATCGGCTTCCTGTGGCTGGTGCCTTATATGGAAACGGCCCAGGCCGCCTTCTATGAGGAGGTCAAGGCCGATTACGCCTTAAACGGCGGATTGGACTAACCGCTATAAATCGAGAATTCCGTCCGGGATGCTGAGAACCAGCGTCCCGGTTTTTTCATCGGCCTCCACCACCAGGTCCTCGTGGAAGGGAAGGAGAACCTCCCCGCCGCCGGGGCGCTTCACCCAGAGGCAGGTGTTGCCGGGGATGTCTTCGTAGTCCGTAACGGTGCCGATGGTTTCTCCCTCCGGCGATTTCACCGTCCAGCCGGTGAGGTCCTCCCCCGCCTCTTCCTCGAAATAGTCGGCCCAGATGGCCTCGCCGGCCAGTTCGTCGGCGTCCTTGAGGGAGCGTACGCCCGTCAGGCGCACCAGGGCGCGGGAGTTGCCCCGCTGACGGAAGGATTCAAAATAAAAGGGAACCGGCAATCCATCGAAATAGATGAATACCGGTTCCTGAAGGTCGATATCCTCCGGGCCGATGTCAAAGAAACTGACCAGCAGCTCTCCTTCCGTCCCGTTGGATTTCAGTACCTGGGCGATCCGCAGCATTATTCGGCGGCGGGTGCCTCGGGTTCTTCCGCGGCGGGAGCTTCCTCTACGGGAGCCTCTTCAGCTGCGGTTTCTTCGGCAGCGACCTCCTCGGCGGCAGCCTCTTCGGCGGCCTCTTCGGCGGCGGCTTTTTCAGCTTCTGCCTTCTTGGCGGCGATGGCCTTCGCACGGGCCTCGTTCACCTTTGCCTCGGCGGCCTTGGCAGCCTTGGCTTTGGCAATTTCATCGTTCTTGATGCCGGTGGTCTTGGCAGCGACCTTCTTGTCGTGCTCGGCCTTCCAGGCAGCGAACTTTTCCTCGGCCTGAGCCTCGGTGAGCGCGCCCTTGGCAACGCCTTCCGCCAGGTGCTTGCGAAGCAGCACGCCCTCATAGGAGAGGATGCGGCGGGCGACCAGGGTGGGCTGGGCACCTACCTTGAGCCAAGCCAGTGCCTTCTCACCGTCCAGGATGATGGTGGCAGGGTTGGTGTTCGGGTTGTAGGAGCCAAGTTGCTCGATGAACTTACCGTCGCGCGGTGCACGGGAATCGGCCACAACAATGTGGAAGAATGCGAAATTCTTCTTACCGTGGCGCTGGAGTCTGATCTTAACAGCCATTGTGAATCTGTTTAAATTAATGTATTGCGTAGTCCCCCAACTCGTGAGGGACTGCAAAGGTAAGAAAAATTTGTTGAATTCAAAAAAACATTTTACCTTTGCAAACCCAATCGCGGATGTGGTGAAATGGTAGACACGCCACTTTGAGGGGGTGGTGGGCATTAGCCCGTGGAAGTTCGACTCTTCTCATCCGCACGGTAAGGCAGCTTTCGGGCTGCCTTAATTCGTATACCTCCTCTAAAAACATCATTAA
>JAEEIJ010000072.1 GCA_016281315.1 Bacteroidales bacterium | reverse complement strand
GCCCACCAGTTCCAAAGGGCAACGACAATGCCGGCATAATAAAAATAGGTTCCCGACAGCATAGGATTCCGGGACATTTTATACGGCCCGTCCGTCATCAGGTGTTTGGTCCTGGGCGCAACTTCGTGTCCCATCGCATCAAAAGGATTGCCCTTCCCCACGTGCTTCATATAAACGATACTCCATACGCTGAGCGAGAGCCCGGCAATAGCAATAAGGGCCGATAAATACAGCCGCCCCACGGGAATATCCGAAAGTGCAGGCATCCCGGAAACCAGCCACATCAAAGCTGGAATTCCAGCAATAAAAATGGCAAAGCCAAGAAAGTATCCAAGAATATGTTTCATACCAAAGAAAGTCCAACACTCAAAATTAATCATTATTCTTCAGACTCTCTAGAACTAGATTTTTGGTCGCATTTTCCGTTCATTATTTGAATACACCGAGGGAATACATCAACCACTTGATAGACAAATCATTCGATAGCCTCCAAGAATACACTATTGCCACCGATAAAGCTATATCCGCACGAGGCGCGATAATTTCCCTTATTGAGTGAATATTTTACAGGATTCGTCACTCATTGAGGGATTTTCATTATATTTGCGACAGAAATAAATTGTACTATGATTGACCACACCCTCATAGAGTATATGGAGTCCCTGCTCAGCCAGACTCCAACTGAATTCAGGAGATACGCATACGATGATATCCACTGGGAGAATCGCCTGCTGGGAATCGTAGGCGCCAGAGGCATAGGAAAATCCACTTTGGTGAAGCAGTATATACTCGCCCATAGAGATGAAGGAAAGTATCTATATGCATCTGCCGACCTACTCTATTTTACTTCCCATTCGCTCGTGGATCTGGTCCACGAACTCTATATGGACGGATTTACCCATCTTGTGATAGATGAGATCCACAAGTATCCGGGATGGTCAAGGGAATTGAAGAATATATATGATGCATATCCTGACTTCCACGTTATTTTCACCGGATCTTCCATTTTGGATATTCTCCACGGAGAAGCCGATCTTTCCAGAAGGGCAGTAGTTTATCCAATGTACGGCCTTTCGTTCAGAGAGTATTTAAAGTTGTTCCACAGAATCGATGCTAAGGTGTTTTCTCTGGAAGAGATTCTTGCCCACAAGGTTGAGATCCCCGGCCTGCGTCATCCTAGGCCAGTTTTTGAGCAGTATCTTACAGAGGGATACTACCCCTTTGCATTAGAGCCCGGATTTCCTATCAGGATGCAGCAGGTCATCTCCCAGACGATTGAATCTGACATTGCGCAATTTGCCGACCTTAAAGCAACTACGGCAAGGAAACTCAAACGATTGCTGGCCGTGATAGCAGAATCGGCTCCCTTCAAACCCAACATGTCTTCCCTCGCCACCATAGTCGGAGTAAGTAAAAACAACGTGGCCGATTACCTTATTTATATGGAACGTGCCGGATTTGTTGGGCAACTCAGAGACGCGACAGGAGGCATCCGGGGAATAGGAAAAGTTGATAAGGTATATATCGACAATCCGTCTCTGATGACAGTATTGAGCGGTGGCACCCCGAATCTGGGCAATCTAAGAGAAACTTTTTTTTACAACCAGATGAGAGTTAGAAATGATATCATTAGCTCAAAGGACTCAGACTTTGTCATTGGCAATTATACCTTCGAGGTCGGTGGCAGAAAAAAAGGCCACCGGCAAATCGAAAACATTCCTGACGGATTTGTCGTTAAAGATGATACTGAATTTGGCTATATGAATGTCATTCCGCTTTGGCATTTCGGACTCAATTATTAAGACTATGGCGGGACGAACAGATCGCCCGAAGTACATCAAGGACTTATAGGGTTTCTGTTCACCAAATTTGGATTATTCCATTTTTCTTTGCATTTTCGTTAAGTTTAACGTTATGAAAAAGACCTTGATATTGTTGCTTGCGGCCGCACTTACGGTTGCCTGCACTGGGGGTAAACCCCGCAAAGTACTGTTTTTTGGTGTGGACGGACTCGCGTCCTGGTGCGTGGAAAAAGCCACAGACAGCATTCCGGACAGGATCCCGAACCTTATCAAACTGATGGAGGAGTCGGCATGGACTCTTGAAAAGCGTTCGGTTGCGCCCACGTCATCGGCAATCAACTGGGCCTCCACGTTCATGGGTGTTCCCACGGAGATGCACGCCTACACAAAGTGGAATTCAAAGGAAAGTGCCTTCAAGCCCTACGCCGTGGGGCCGAACGGCATGCCCCCCACCGTGTTCACGCTCCTGAAAGAGCAGAGGCCGGAGGCAGCGTCGCTATGCATCTTCGACTGGGACGGAATAGCATACGTGGTGGACACTGCGGCTGTAACCAGGCACCAGTTCGTCAAATGGAATCCGGAAGAGCTTTCGTCGGTGGAATACACCAGGCAGTATGCCCTTCCCGAAATAGAGAAAGGCCTGCCGGATTTATTCCTTTTCTACATTGTGGACGTGGACGAACACGGGCACAAATACGGATGGGGTTCTCCCGAATACTTCGACGCGATGGCCCGCATGGATGAATCCCTGGGGCTTATTCTTGACGCCCTGGACAAAAGCGGGCAGAGGGACAATACCATTCTCGTCCTAAGCTCCGACCACGGCGGAAAGAAAGACAGGAAACATGGTACCTACAAAGTAGAAGACGTAATGGCGCCCCTGATTGTGAACGGACCGGGATTCAAGGCCGGGAAGATTTCTTCCCCCGTGATGCAATACGACGTGGCGGCAATTACTGCAGCAGCCCTGGGACTGTCCATTCCCGGGGAATGGAGGGGCAGAAGCGTCTTCGAACAGTAGGACTTGAGCGATGGAATATCTTTCAAAAGAGCGGTACGACTCTCTTGCCGCCGAGCTGGAGCATCTTATAAGCGAGGTCTACCCCAAGGTGACGGACGACCTTGCGGAGGCCAGCGCTCAGGGAGACCGGAGCGACAATGCGGGATACCGTGAAGCGCGGCGAATTCAGGGGAAGACGATCAGCCGTATCCGCTTCCTTCAGAAGATACTGGAACATTCGCGCGTTATCGACCCCGGTGTCCTTCCAAAGGACAGGGTATGCCTTCTGAGCCGGGTGGAATTCACGAATCTATCGACAAATGCCCGTTCGACTTTCGAGATTGTCAGCCCCCACGAGATGGACCTCGAGGCAGGCAAGATTTCGCTGAAATCCCCCATCGGCGCCGCCCTTATGGGTAAGAAGGTGGGCGAAATCGCAGAAGCGCAGGTCCCATCCGGAATCCTGCGCCTCAGAATCGAAAGCATAAAGCTCGGCTAGGAGAGATTCCCCGGTAGGGCATACCAGGCGGCAGAGGTGGCAGCCAATGCATTCGCCGACCAGTTCCTCCAACTTGTGGATTCCGCGGTCTATTTTTCGATATTGACGAAAAAAATCGTATGTTTGTGTATTCTATATGATGGAAACTATGAAAAAGATACTCCTTGCATTCGGTTTTCTTTTCGTCGCAGCAGGCGTACAGGCCCAGAAAACGCATCCGGATATTTCTTCCGTGCTTGTGAAGGCCACCGTCGACCCGTCGGCCATCAAGGGACCCATCAAGCCGATGAACGCCGTGAACAATGGCCCCAACGTGGGGGACGATCCGCAGCAGATGGAGGATTTCCGCATTTTAAAGATCCCGTTCAGTCGTACCCACGATTCAACCGTAGATGATTATTACGGCCATCACCTGGTGGACATTTCCGACGTCTTTCCGGATTTCGGCAAGGATCCCGACAAGGAATCCTCCTATGATTTCCGCGAGACCGACGCCTACATCAAGACGCTGCTGGACTGCGGGGCGAAGGTGATGTATCGGCTTGGCCAGTCCATCGAAACCCACCCGGAGGCGAAATACCACATCTATCCGCCCAAGGATTACAGGAAATGGGCCCGGATCTGCGAGCACGTCATAATGCACTACAACGAAGGCTGGGCCAACGGCTTCCATTACGACATCCGCTACTGGGAAATATGGAATGAGGCCGATCTGGACCAGAATGCAGACCGATGGAAGACCAACCCCCGTACATGGGCCGGCCCCCTGGAAGAGTTCCATAAGTTCTACGAAGTGGCGGCGAAACACCTGAAAAAGCGTTTTCCGGACCTGAAGATAGGCGGCCCCTCCTACTGCAGGATCCTGCGCGACAAAACGTATTTGTATTTCCCGCAGTTCTTCGATTATATGCGCGCCCACGACGTCCCTATCGACTTCGTCACCTGGCATAAATACGACGTTGAGCCTTCGCTATATGTGAAGGAAGCCCATATGCTCCGGGAATGGATGAAGCAGTACGGGTATGAAGATGCCGAGCTCTTCCTGACCGAGTGGAATTACTGGCAGTTGAAAAAACCCGGCTCCGAGTCTTCCTACGAATACTACAACTTCGAAACCCGTCTCAATATCAAGGGCGCCGCCTTCGTGGGTGCCGTTATGAGCGCGATGCAGGATGCTCCGGTGGATATGCTGATGTATTATGATTTCCGCGTAAACGTGGATTCCTTCTGCGGTTTCTACGATCCCCAGACACGGAAACATATGCCCACGTATTATGTATTCTACGCCTGGAGCAAACTCCGCGGGAATCAGTGCGACTGCGCCCTGGAAGGCAGCGAGGGAGACATCTATGCCGTTGCCGCCGTCCAGGACGGCAAAACCACGCTGATGCTGACCCGTTACAATGGCGACAACAATGCCTGTAACATCGCAACGGTAAACATTTCGGTCAAGGGATACCGTCCGGGCGAGGTGGTATACTGCCACCTTACCGACTATCGGCACAATTATACCGAGATTCCCCTCTTCCCGGCCGAAGACGGAAGCGTGAGCGTGAAATTAGGCAATAATTCAATCGCAATCGTAGAATTCCAGTTATGAATAAAACGCTGCTTCTTTCCGGATGCCTGCTAAGCGCATTGGCGTGCGCTGCACCGAAGTATCTCACGTATGAGCAATTCGGAGCCAAGGGGGATGGCGTCACGGACGACTTCCCCGCCATCATAGCCACCCACGCGGCCGCCAATGAAAAGGGGCTCCCGGTCAAGGCCGCCGGCGGAAAGACGTATTACATCGGCAACACCCCCGGGACGGCCGTCATCCGGACCGATGTCGATTTCGGCACCGCCAGATTCATCATCGACGACAGCCGTGTGAGCCTCGAAGACCGCGAGGACTATATCTTCCGGGTCGAATCCGCTCTCGAGCCATTTCCCATCGATGGGATCGAAAGCCTGAAGCGGGACCAGACGGGCATCGGCCAGTCCCTTCCCGGCCGCAGCCTGGTGGAAGTGGTCAATGACCATCACAAAGTGTACATCCGACTCGGCGCGAACCAGAATGGCGGGGTGAGCCAGAAAGAATACTTCATCGCCGATGCCGATGGCAACATAGATCCAGCCTCTGCGCTGATCTGGGATTACGACGAAATCACCGGGATGACAGCCCGCCCCATCGACGATAAGCTCCTGACCATCAAGGGTGGCACTTTCACCACCATCGCCAACCAGGCTCCTTCCAAGTACACCTATTACGGACGCGGAATAACCGTCGAGCGGTCCAATGTCAGAATTGAGGGCCTCTCCCACTATATCGAAGGAGAACTCGACCACGGCGCCCCGTACGACGGCTTCCTGGACTTGCACAAGGCTGCCGACATCGTGGTCAGCGGCTGCCTCTTCACCGCACACAAGACCTACAGGACCATCGGATCGGCCGGCGTGCCCGTCAGTATGGGGACCTACGACATCTCCGCCCACGGCTGCGTGGGCGTCAAATGGGAGAACTGTTCGCAGACCACCGATATAAACGACACGCGGTACTGGGGAATCTTCGTTTCCAACTTCTGCAAGAACCTCGCCCTGGACCACTGCGTCTTCTCACGCTTTGATGCCCACCAGGGGGTGAGGAACGTCACCCTTACCGGCTGCGAGTTCGGGCACACGGGCGTCAATGTCGTCGGTTACGGGACATTGCTGCTGGATGGCTGCATCGTCCATCGCAAGTCCCTCGTCGCCCTCAGGGAGGATTATGGCAGTTCCTGGGAAGGCGAACTCATCGTCAGAAACTGCAAGCTCATCGTTCCTGAAGGGGCCAAAAACGTATCCATCCTGAGAGGATCCAATGCCGGGAAGCACGACTTCGGCTACACCTGTCACCTCCCGGAAAGAATCGAAATCGAGAATCTTGTCATTGACGACAGCCGCGTGAGCAGCAAGGACTACCAGGGGCCCCTGGTTTTCGGAAAATTCAAGCGCACTGCCGGCGAAGAGGTGCCGTATCCCTTTATCGCAAAGGGAGTCATCAACCTCAAAAACGTTGAAGCATCCAGCGGCAAGCCCCTGGGAGTGGGCCTCGAGCCCGAGATTTTCCGGGATTACTATTTCAACAGTGTGCTGCAAAGCCACATCACGGCCATTTGCCCGTGAGGGTCACCATTGGAGCGGGGGCGGTCCATATACCACTCCCGGCTGTTCCTGCGGTCGGTCCCGATGCAGACATCCGCCAGATTGGCATATTCATCCAGTTTCCCGCACAGGGAAACCCAGGCCTTGCGTGCGGCGGGGCCGTAAGTGGCCTCGTCCAGCAAGCCAGAACGTATACCTTCGATAAAAGCATAGGCGAACATCGCCGAGCAGGATGACTCATCCCAAAACTCCGGATCGTCAATCACCTGTCCCCACATCCCGTTTTCGCGCTGATACTTTAGGAGCGTCGGCATCATCTTCATATAGGCGTCCATCAGTGAGGGCCGATACTCACTGTCCTTGGGGAGATAGGCCAGGAGCATCGGCAGACCAGCCGCCATCCAGCCATTTCCCCGGCCCCAGAAGAAGGGAACATCGGGGGCGTGGTAGAACAGGCCGTTGTCCCGCTGGAGCGCGTCCATATACATCTTCATCTCACGGGCCGCACGGTCGATATACTTGCGGTCTCCGGTGGCCCGATAAGCCTGGGTCTGGAGAACCGTAATCATATACATATCATCGATCCACAGGCGGGTCTGGGGAGAATAACCGTTTGCGAGGAACTCCCGCTGCCCCTCAATCGGGTAATTCCCGTTGCCGCCCACTTTCTTGCCGGGCTCCCCTGTGGGATCCTCCCACTGATGATCGGCATAGCGAAGTCCCAGTTCCAATGCCCGCTTGTCGCCGTTCATCAGATAAATCTCCAGAGGAATGGCTCCGAAGATGGAGAAATCCACGTGATTGTCGCGGTTACGCTTGTCCTTTCTCTCTCCATAGAACGGTTCAAAAAAATCTATCAGCCGCTTCTCCAGCTCCTTGTTGTGGGAACGGTGGGCGAATTCGATGGCATTGACCCAAAGGCTTACCACGGAATAATTCATTTCCTTTCCGCGTCCATAGTTATAGGGCGCCTGATAACCCGGAAGATTATTTCCGTAGTCCAGCGGATCGGCGGCGAGGAACTGCTCCACAACGCGATTCCCAATGGTTTCCACGCTGATGTCTTCGGGCAGGTCTTTAAAACTGCTGAGAGCGAGTTGCGTTCCGCAGGAGACGCAGAGCAGTGACACTGCCAGGATGCTGATCTTTCTAAGAAATTCTTTCATAGAAGCGAATAAGTCAATATGGAAAGGAAATCATTTCAATACATAAACCGGCTCATAAAGGCCCAGATCTGGGCGTAGGTATCCATTTCTTTATCGGCCCAGGAGTGGGTGCCTCCCTGCACCTCGTAGAGCCAGACTTCCGTGATGTGGCCTTTGCCGCGGCGGGCGGGCTTTCCGTCGAGGTATTTGTGCAGGATTACGGGCTTGGCGGTATCCGGGAGCATCTCCTGGCTGTATCCGCTGCAGCCATTGGCCGCAACCACGTAGGAAATGGCGGCCGGGACGGAAAGATAGGCGCCCCAGCCATAGGCGTTCGTATGGTCTCCCGTCCAGTAGGAGGTCTTGTCGGCCGTGCCGTGGACTTCCATAAACGGGACCGGGTTGGCATAGCGAAGAGGCGTCATACACTCCAGGGTAAGACCGGCGATGGAAATGATGCCGGCAAAAAGGTCCGGCTTGTGCCTTGCCATCAGATAGCACATCTCGCCGCCGTTGGACATCCCCACCAGGAAGGCGTTCTTGGTATTCAGGGAATACTTCCGCAGGAGGGTTTTGACCAGTTTTTCCACGAAGCCGATGTCATCCGTCTTCATTCCCTCCTGGGCGGGGTAGCCTACGTTCCAGCCGGTTTTGCCGTGCGGGGCCTTGAGGCCCTGCGGAAAGCAGACCACGAAACCTTCCCGGTCGGCCAGTTCCACAAGCTGGACCTTGCTTTTCCTGGCGTCTCCGCCATACCCGTGCAGGCAAATCAGAAGCGGAGCGGCATCCGAGAGCTTTTCCGGCACGTGAATCCAGTAATGCCGCATATCTCCCTTGTACTTCAGGCTGTCCAGAGTACAAAACTCCTGTATTCCCTGCGAAAAAGCAGTGACAGCCAGAAGCAGGCCGCAAAGGCAAAGAATAAACTTTTTCATTTCACGCAACGGATGGAAAGGGCGGCGGCACGGGAGGTGAAACCCTCGTTGAAGGTCACTTTGCCATTTTCACCCTGGAGACTGAGGTAATACACGCGGTAACTGTCGCTGCTGACGGGCGTGGCGGTCCAATAGTAGCCGTATTGACCGACATTGTACATAACACCGTACGAAGACTTGTATCCGGCGGCGGGATACCAGCAGGCGCCCGTAGTGTGGAACTTGTCGGAAAGGTCCATCCCGTTCTTCGCGAAATCAAAAGCGTGGTCGAAGAAGCGCACGCCCGAAGCTTTGATCCAAATCCCGTCATCGCCTCCGACAGGGACTTGCCAGCCCGGAGGACAGGGGTCGTACAGGCCCTTGGAGGCCTGCCAGCGGGTGTTTTCTTTGATGGACGAGGTCGTGTAGTACCAGTCCATATCGGCCGCAAGGAAGGTGGTGGGGTGCTGAACGGCATAGTCTATCGTACCAGTGCCGCCACTACCGGCAGCGACCGGGGAAGGCCAGGAGATGGTGGTTTTGGCCGATTCATTCTGGGAGAAGGAACTGAAGCCGGGGAAGGGATCTTTCCGGCCCCACTGGTAAAACAGGCCCAGCGACGAGACTTCTCCGGGGGTGGCCGACAAGGCGCCCAGGTTGCGGTCCATCACCGTGCCGTAGGTGGTGGTCCCGTAATAGTTCCGGTAGTCCTGCGCGCTCGCGGCGGGGTCGAAATCCTTGCACACCCAAATATGCCAGGACCAGAGGATGTTCCCGCCTGAATCCTTGGCCGCAATGACCGCGTTGCCCTCTTTCAGGGGCGAGGGTATCATAAAGCAGATGCAGTTGTTCGGCACCGTCTCATAATCCGAATAGGCGACCATCTGGATGACATCCCCATTTTTGGGCGATGTGGCTGTTCCAAAGGACTCCCACAGCACTTCCGCCTTGCTCACCCCGCTCATTCCCTCGTTGGAATTTCCCTTCGCCGCCTTGAAATAATACATACCGCTTTTGGGAGCCACATAGCAGTTGGCCGTTCCCTCGCGGGACAGGTTGAAGCAGACGACCAGCTGGCATATGGCATGCTTGTCGCCGGCTCTGGCCGTGATGATGACGCTCCCGGCGGAATGAGTGTGAACCCAGCCGTCGGAGTCCACCGTCGCCACCGTTTCATCGGAGGAAGACCACACAACGGGAACATCGGCCGGATCCACCGTAGCCGTGAGCTGATAGTCGGCGCTATAGACGATCGCGTAGGTCTTACTGAGTTTAATGGAATACACCTGGGTGGCCGGCGGACCTCCCGGCTGGGACGACGGGTTTTCCTGGTCACCGCCCTGCGGATCTTTCTTACAGGAAAAAGCCGCACACAGCAAAAGAGCCGAAAGCAAAAGGTAGATATACGTTTTCATAATCCTTACCTGCAAAGGTAGGATTTCCCAGGCAGAATAACAAGTTTCCGATTAGTTCAGCCGCACCATCGTGGTGACTACGACGCCGGCGTTGTTCTCGCTGCCCACGGCAGCGTGGATTTTGCCGCGGTCGGCGCCTGTCACCGACGTATAGAAAACCAGCTGGTTGCCGTTGGACAGGGACGCCGCGAACCACAGGGTGAGGGAAGCCGCCTCGAAGCGGTCCAGCCGGAGCGAACCGGGGACGATCTTGCCCTGGTATTCGGCCGCGCTGCTCCAGTCCAGCGAAACGTACGTGGCGGCGTCCTTGGAGAGGTCGCATTCCCAGAAGCCGGCGGTTCCGTCCATCGTGTAGCCGATGCCGTTCACATACTCGTCTTCGCGGTCGGGATAGTGCGCGGGCAGGTCTCTGGAAGTAACCGTACCGGCTTTCGGATCCAGGGTAAAGATCATACTGCCGCCGTGGCCGTTCCCGGCCCACCAGTTGAGCGTTTCCCCGCTGGAAACAAGGGGTCTTCCGTTGTCGACCCATCCCTCGCCGGAGCAGATTTTACTACCCAGCGATATGGCGCTGCCCGTAACGGTAAGATTATAGAAATCAGTCATATAGGCGGTCCCCACATACAAGTCTTCCTTTCCGTTGTTTTCATAGATATCTTCGGTCCGACTGACCCCCAGGTAGAGTTTTCCGCCGATGGAAAGCAGGAAAGGTTTCTCTGCATTGGGGATGTCCACGTTCAGAAGAATGGGCTCGAAAGAAGGCGGGGCGATGATGCCCAGGGCGCTGGCCCCCGGATACCGGAAGCCGCAACCCAGACAGCCGGTGGCAGGGTAGATGGCTTCGCACTGGATATTCGTTCCCAGCAGATTCACGGCGTCAAGGGTATTTCCCTTGTCTTCCAACCGGAACAGATAGTTGTCCGAACCGCCATCATAGGTCCAGCCGAAGCGCTTCACATACAGGTCCTTCCCCAGCTGATGGAACCAGCCGTTCAGGAAGGTGGGCTGCTTGAAGCCGTCGTCCATTCCGTCCGGGGCGCCGGCCTCCAGCGTCCATTCGAACAGGGCTCCGTCGCTCTTGCGGATCAGGAAATGCGCGCCGTGGCGCTCGTGGTAGGTTTCATTGAAGCCGTTCATTATCTTGCTTAGCGCACTTCTTGCCGAACCCTGGGGATAGTGCTCCCAATCGGCCACCGAATAATGGCAGTTCGCCAGCCACAGCCATCCTTCGCCCACCGGGAAAATGAAGCCCGGGGAGAGGATAAGGTCGGCCCGGATGGCCTCCGCGACCTCTCCGCTCGCTCCTTCCACTTCCACGTCGTAGGAGACCTGGACCATCGATCCGTCCGCCGACACCGTGTACAAGGCTTTGGGGCCGATGGTAACGTCTCCTTCGGCCTTGGTGGCGGATCCGTCACCCTGCGCGATGGCCAGCATCTGAGCGCCGGCGATGTTCGCCTTTCTGAAAGTCACTTTCGCATTGGAGGGATCGTCCTTGTTACAGGAGGTGAGGATCGCGGCCGCAAGGACCAGCAGACTACCAATCAATACTTTTTTCATATGCTGCATATTTTTTCACAAAATTAGGCAGCAAAACAATAACCGCCGTGGTGGATTTCACCACAGCGGTTCATTCCGGGCCGGAAAAAAGCTAGCCTTCCTGAATTTCGAACAGGTTCAGGAAGCCCGTCATCATAAAGACGTTGCGGATGTCGGGGTTCATATCGCGCACGATCACGCGGCCCCCCTTGGCCGCGGCGGCCTTGCGGACGGTGAGGAAAATGCGGAGACCGGAGCTGGAAATGTAGCTCATCTCCTTGCAGTCCAGGACGATGATGCCATCGGCCTTCTCCAGGACGGGTTCCACCTTCGCGGCCACCTCTTGCGAGACCGGGGTGTCCAGCCGGCCGATGAACGAGACCGTAGTTGTGGTCCCTTCAGTTACGATCTTTACTTCCATATCAGCGTTTTTTTATCATTGTCAGGATATTGCGGTTCCCCTCGCGGGCATAGGCGACGGAATCCATGATTTGTCGGACCAGGAAGATGCCCAGGCCGCCGATGGGTCGGTCTTCGGCCGAAAGCGAAACGTCCGGGTCGGGCGCGGCGGTGGGGTCGAAGGGGTTGCCTTCATCGGCCACGGTGAAACGGACCGACTCGGGTTCTATGGAGGCCGATACCTCCACGCTCCCCTGAACACCCGCGGGGTAGGCGTACTGCATCACATTGGTGACGGCCTCCTCCAGGGCCAGTTCGATGCTCGCGCCGTCCATTCCGGCCTCCCCGGCGGTCTTCCGAACGAATTCGGAGAGGAGGGGAAGGTCCGCGATGTCGTTGCGGAGCGTAATGCTTCCGGAGATTTCCGTACCCAGATAGTGGATGAAGAGCATCGTAAGGTCGTCGCTCTGGGGGGCGTCGCCCACAAAGGCAGATACGGCCTCGGTCATCGCCTTCAGGTGGTTTTCGGCCGTCCGGCGGCAGCGAAGGGCGGCGGCCACGCGTGCATCGCCGAAGAGCTCGTGGTCGATGTTTTCCGCCTCGGTGAGTCCGTCGGTGAAGAGGAAGAGGGCGTCGTCGGGCTTCAGGACGGTCTCCTGCTCGGGGAAGCTCATACCTCTGATGACGGCGAGCGGAAGATTCGGCTGCACAGGCAACTGGCGAATGGCGTCCGTGAGGATGAGCGGAGCGTTGTGACCGGCGTTGCAATAGCGCAGGCGGCCGCTGTCCAGATCCAGCACGCCGCAGAAGAAGGTGACGAACATATTGTTCTCGTTCATCTCCGCCAGACCGTCGTTCATCGCCGTCACGATGGCGGCAGGGCTGCTCTCGCGGGCGACCAGCGTGCGGAAACTGCTGCGCGTGACGGCCATCACCAGCGAGGCAGGGATGCCTTTCCCGCTCACGTCGCCGATACAGAAGTACAGACGGCCGTTGCGGAGGAAGAAGTCATACAGGTCTCCGCCTACCTCCTTGGCGGGCAGGATGGAGGCTGCAATATCCAGTTCCTTGTATTCAGGGCCGATGGTATCGGCCTTGGGAATCATCGACATCTGGATGCTGCTGGCAATCTTGAGGTCCCCTTCCATCCGCTCCTGAGCCTTGTGGATCTTCTGGTATTTCTTCTCGCTCTTAGAGGCCGAACGGATAATCACGGCGAGCAGAATCACGCCGATGAGCTGCAGCAGGGTAATATAGATAGCGATGCGGCGGATACTCCCGAAGATTTCTTTATCGGGAATGGTGATGGACATCATCCAGCCCGTCCTTTCCACCCGAGAGGAGAAGTGGGTGGTTTTCCCTTCCGGCGCCGGGCCCGTCTGGACCATCACCTCCCCGCCGCGGCTGTAGAGAATGGCCTGGGCGCCGGGATACACTTCCATATCGGCAATCAGGTCCGAGAGCCAGTCCAGGGAAATATCGGCCGTGATGACGGCGGCCTGACGGCCCTCATAATCAGTGACGGGCATCGAATAGGTGGTCATCAGGATATTGCCGCCGCCCTCGTCCAGATAGGGCTCCGACCAGTAACCGCCATTCACCTCCAGCGGTTTTACGAACCATTCCTGCGAAGGGTAATCATATTCTTCCGTGGCGAGGGAACTGACAGCGAGGCCATCGCCATCGCGGCAGACATATGGGGAAAAGAGCGGCCTTTTCCGGTCATATCCGGGCACAAGCGCGACGGTGGAACCCACCACCACGGGGTTGTCCTCCACGATGCGCCGGCTCACGCTGACCAGGCTGTCCGGAAACGCCATACACCACTGGGCGATCCATTCGCTGTTGCGGACGGCTGCCTCGGCCTGGTTCGCGATATCGAGGATTTTCACGCCTGCCGTCTCCATCTCGGATTCGGCCCGCAGGGAAGCCTCATTACGGAGCCCCTTCTGCGAAAAAAACATCTGGATGAGCGCCGTGCCTTCCAGCATAGCGGCGGCTACCACGAGGAGCAGAATCCCCGAGAAGATCTGACGGAGCCGCTCCCTCATAGGATGCCCTCCAAGGCTGCGCGGAACTCCGGCATAGGACACTTGGTATCCCGTTCAACGATGAGGGTCTTGAGGCCCGCATAAGGACGGATGAGCTGTTCGGCTTCCTTCACGCTGGTGGACGCGCCGAAATAGACCGGCACGAACTCCTCCCAGAAACGGATGGCCAGGGACTTGGGCATATGGAAAGTCTCCTGGATGAAGGCTTCGTCGCTGAGGCAGCAGCAGAGGTAGACCATTCCCACGTCGAAGAGGTGGTTGCCCCAGGCGAAGTCCCCCAGGTCGATGAAATAGCATTTGTCCCCCACGAAGATGGCGTTGCTGTACTGCAGGTCTCCGTGGATGGCGGTGTCTTCGTCGGGCGTATCGGCGATGAACTTCCCGAGACGGTCTTTTTCCGCCGGGGTGAAGAAGGGATTCTCCTCCAGCAGGCGGTAATAGCGGACCTTTACGTTTTCGAACTGATCCGTGGGGATGTGCGTGCGATGAAGCTGCCGGCACATCTGGGCGAACTCCGCCGCATATTTCCCTACCAGTTCCGGGTTGTCCCCCGTGGCGCGGGAATAGGATTTCTTCCCCAGGATGCGTTTGAAGCGGATGCCGTATCGGCCGTCTTCCGTCACCACATAATCGCCCGGCTCGGGCGTGGGAATGCCCAGGTCGTAGACCTTGCGCGAGAGTTTCATCTCGTCCAGCGGCTGGGTAATCTTTCCGGGGAAATAGAGTTTGAGCATCACCGAAGGGTCGCTCTTGTGGTCGAAGCTCTCCCCGTTGGCGCCGCCGCCGGAGAGGACATAGTCGTTGAGGGATATCTTGATGGCTTCCATACTATTTCTGGTTCATAAAAGGAAGGTCTTGCGCCTGTTCCAGGATCATTTCCGCCAGGGCCTGGTTGCCGCCCGCCGTACCGCCTATCTGGTCGAACATCAGACGGAGGCCTTCAGCTCCGAAACCGCGTTTGAGGATGGCGGCGATACAGATATTCTGGGGCCCGAGGGACGAGGAGATGATATCCAGGTCCGTCAAGCCCAGCTGATAGCAGGCCAGTTGGTAGGCCGCCTCCGAATGCTCCTTGATGAGCTTCACCACATCGCCCAGCGTTTTGCAGCTCAAAGCCTTGAAAACGGGCATATAAGCGAGCAAAGACACCTCCTGGATTTCCGCCTGGTTCACCGAGGCGATGCGGCGGTTCAGTTTGTCGAAGGGGCCCAGCTGCAGGAAACTGCGGTAGGAATCGCCGTCCAGCGGGACCTCGTCCAGGTTGCCGGAGGCGACGAGCGCCTGGATCTTGCGGCGGTAATTGGTGATGTCCATCCGGATGCGGCTGAACTGTTCGTCCACCAGCTCCAGCATCCCCGCCAGGCGGTTCAGGTTGCGCAGGTGCTCGCGCGGAACCTCCACCCCGCTCTTGTAGCCGGTGTCGTGGTTCATATTCGCCCAGGCGTGCTGCAGGACGGTGCGCATCTGAATCTCGAAGCGGAAGGGGAAGTCCGGCTCCGAGCACACGTAGTGCAGGGAAAGGTAGCCGAAACTGTCTATCTCGTGCAGCTTGCGCTTGTCCACGGAATTCTCCCAATCCACGGTGAAGAGCCTTTCCACGGCCGACGCCACCTTGTCCACGTCGTCCGTATAGAAAGTGATGATGCGAAGGCCGATGATATCCGTAATATCCTTGAGCGAGGCGTACTTCCCGCCCTTGAGGGCCAGTTTCCCCGCCAGGGATTCCTCCGTCTTCACGCGGCATTCGAGGGCGGCCACCAGCAGCCCGGCCCCGGCGAGGGTGTCCTTCAGGGTCTGGTGAATCGCCGCCGCCTTCTCCTGGAATGCGGGCAGATTGTCCCTGTATTCCTGCAGGATGGCTTCGCAGTGGGGGTCCAGTTTCGGTTCGTTCATCTTGAGGTTGTCTTTGAATTACAAATATACTAACTTTGTCTCAATAATCCACATACAATGACAAACGCCGCCATCATCGCCCTCCTCAAAAGCGAAGTGAAGCCCGCGCTGGGCTGTACGGAACCCATCGCCGTGGCCCTGGCCGTATCCAAGGCCGTGGAGATTATCTGCGAAAACTGCCCGCTGGAGCGCCGGAAAGCCCGGTTCCAGCTGGATGTGGAAGTGAGCGGGAATATCCTCAAGAACGGGATGGGCGTGGGCATTCCCGGCACCGGGATGGTGGGGCTTCCCGTGGCGGCCGCCCTGGGCGCCGTGTGCGGGGATTCCACCCAGGGGCTGGAAGTGCTGAAAGGACTCACGCCGGAGGCGGTGGAACGCGCCAAGGAACTGGTTTCCGAAGGAAGCGTTAAAATAAAGGTAGCCGATACGGAACACCTGCTTTACGTGAAAGCCACGGTGACCGTAGAAGGCGGACGGAAAGCCAGCGCGGAGGTGGATCTCCACGCCTATGCCGTCATCGAAGACGACCACGACCGCATCGTGGAAACCAGCTATGCGGATAAAATCCTGATGAGCTCGGAAAGCGCCGCCGCGGCCAAAATCCGCCGGAGGGAGGACTACGACCTGGACGTGAAGCAGATCTGGGACTTCGCCCTCACAGCCCCTTATAAGGACATTGAATTCATCCTGGAAGACCGTACGCTGAACCTGGCGCTGGCCCGGGAGGGACTGGAAGGCAATTATGGCCTGAAGGTGGGAAAAACCATCCGGAGCAACCAGCAGGAGGTTTACGGGGATGATTTTATGAGTTTCGCGATGGGGATGACGGCCGCCGCCTCGGACGCCCGTATGGCCGGAAGCACGCTTCCCGCCATGTCCAACAGCGGCAGCGGAAACCAGGGCATCACGGTGAGTATGCCCGTTATCGCTTATGCCCTCCGTTACAACACCCCGGATGAAAAACTGGCCCGCGCCCTCATCCTGAGCAACCTGGTCGCCATCCATATCAAGCATTATCTGGGCAAGCTCTCCGCCCTATGCGGCTGCGTGGTGGCCTCCACCGGCAGCGCCTGCGGCATCGTCTACCTGCAGGGCGGCGGTTACGAGGAGGTGTGCAGCGCCATCAAGAATATGGCCGGCAACATCACCGGGATGGTGTGCGACGGGGCCAAGGTGGGCTGCGCGATGAAAGTGGCTTCGGGCGTTTCCTGCGCGGTACAGTCGGCCGTCCTGGCCCTCCAGGGCAGCTGCATCCCCTCCACCGACGGCATCATCGAGGACGACGTGGAGAAAACCATCCAAAACATCGGAACCATCGGCAGCGCAGGGATGAAAACCACGGACCAGATGATTCTGGACATTATGCTGTGCAAGTAGGCCGGAGATGGGCATATGGCGTGGCTTTGCTGCTCCTCCTGGGACAGGGGGCGGCGGCGCAGGAAGTGCGCGACACCCTCGGGAAATCGCAGATCACCGTACGGCTGGACCGGCCGATGCTGGAGAACGTCCAGGGTATCAGCGGCACGGTGAACACGGCCAAAATCGCCACCATCCCGTCCTTCCTTGGGAATGCCGACCCGCTTCGTTTCGTGCGCCTGCTGCCCAGCGTCCAGTTGAGTACCGAGCTGGAAGGCGGCCTGTATATGCAGGGCAGCGACCACTCACACACACGCATTTCGCAGGGAGGGGTTCCCCTCTTCGGCGTCCAGCATATGCTGGGCCTGTTTTCCGTCTTCAATACGCCCCACTACAAGGGGATGCAATATACCACTTCGGCCGGGGCCGAAAGCCGCATCGGCGGCGCGGTGGATATGCTGCTGCAGGACACCCTGGCCCGCCGCGTCACCGGCACCGTCTCGCTGGGGCTCCTGAGCGCCCAGGGCACGCTGAGCGCCCCCACCGGGAAGAAATCGGCCCTTACCGTGAGCGTGCGGCGCACCTTCGTCAACCTCCTTTACGGCCGATGGCTCCAGTATGAAGGCTTCCCCGCCCGCTACGGCTTCACGGACGGCAACCTCACCTGGCAGTGGAAGCCGTCGGAGAGGGATCACATCTGGGTGGACCTCTTCGCCGGCGGGGACAACGCCTCCACCCGGCAGGCCGTCGTGGAACGGGCCGAAGCCCACTGGTACAACGCGATGGGCGCCGTCCACTGGACGCACTATTTCCCGGAGGCCACGCTGAAGCAGTCGGCCTTCGCCACCACCTACGGGCTGGATTCGACGATGGACGCCTTCCAGGTGGTCTGGGACGTTCCCTCCTTCATCCGGGAATACGGTTACAGGGCCACGCTGCAATGGCGCGGCTGGGAGACGGGCGCCCGCCTTTCTTACTTCGACGTCCAGCCGCAGAGCCCCAGCAGCCGGGGTACTTTCACCGATGAGAAAATGGCCGGGACACCCCGTCAGCGGGCGCTGGAGGGCATCCTCTACGCACAGTACAGCCGCATCCTGGGGTACTGGCTGCAGCTGAAGGCCACCCTGGGCCTGAACCTCTACCGCGGCCCGGACGGCGCGTTTTTCTGGGCGCCGGTGCCGGAGGCGGACCTGAAGGCCGACCTGCAGGAAAAGGGCGTCTTCCACCTCTGCTACGGATTCAAGCGGCAGAACCTCTTTCAGCTGGGCCTCACCAATACGGGCCTGCCCATTGAATTCTGGATGGCGGCCGACTCCGTGCGTCAGCCCCAGCAGGCGCACAACTTCTCCCTGTCCTACAACCTGGGACTGGAGGGCTGGAAAGTATCGGCCGAAGCCTATTATAAACTCCTGCGGCATCAGGTGGAATACATCGGCTCGATGATGGACGTCTACTACGGCGACTTCAGCCTCGAAGAAGGCGTCGCACCGGGCCGGGGCCGCGCCTGGGGCGTGAACCTGATGCTCCAGCGCACGGATGGCCCCGTGACGGGCTGGGTGAGCTACGCCTGGGGCCGGAGCCTCCGCAGTTTCGACGGGTTGCAGGAGGGGCTGGAGTATCCGTCGGCCCACGAAAGACTGCACGAGGTCGACGCCGTGGCCACCTGGCACCTTAGCGACAAATGGGACCTGGGCGCCAGCTATGTCTTCGCCACCGGCCTTCCTTATACGCCGCCCACGGCCCTCTACGCCCTCGGAAACCGGCTCGTGTGCGAGTACGGCTCTTACAACGGGGCCAACCTGCCGTATTATTCCAGGCTGGATTTCTCCGCCACCTGGCACATCCGGCCCCACTCCGGCCTCAACTTCTCCCTCTACAACGTGCTGGGCCGGAAAAACGCCCTGGCCCTGGGCATCCACTATGTCAAGGAAGAAGAATCCTACGCCTTCAAACCCGTCAGCATCTACCTGCGCTGGCTGCCGTCGATATCCTATTACTATAACTTCTGATGAAACGCTTTCCCCTCATAACCGCCGCCCTGCTCGTCCTGGTTTCCTGTCAGGAACGCACGCCCGAACCCGTCCCGCAGCAGCTGGTGGTGGAAGGGTGGATTGAAAGCGGCGGCCATCCCGCGGTGACGGTGACCCGGTCGCTGAGCGTGGTCGTAGGGAAGGAAGTGACGGCCGGCGACATCGCGCACAACATCATCCGGCGGGCGAAAGTGACCGTCAATGACGGTACGCGGGATTACCCGCTGGAAGGGCATATCGACACGGACGTCTTCCCGCCGTACCGCTACACCACGGACGCCCTCACGGGCGAGGTGGGGAAAACCTACACGCTGCGGGTGGAGTACCAGGACTACGTGGTGACGGGCGAAACCACCATCCCCGAACCGGTTCCCATCGACCGCGCCTATGTGCGGGAAGTGGTGGACGGCTTCGCCACGCTGGTGTGCGCCTTCACCGATCCCGCCACGCCGGGCAATTATTACAAGGTTTTCACCAAGACCAAAGGAAAGGACGGGGACTACATCCCCATCGCCTTCGGGCTGGTGGCCGATGAAGACCTGGACCAGTCGGCCTCGGAGATCTTTATTTTCAGCAATATGCGCATGATGCAGAGCTACATCAATCCCAACATCGAAGAGGGAGACGTAGTGAGCATAAAGCTGCGCACGATGACCCGCGAAAGCTACGACTTCTGGGCCGCCCACGACGTCCGGGTGAACGGCACCGCCTTCAGCCTGCGTCCGCAGGATACGCAGCAGCTCACCACCCTTCAGGGCGGCCTGGGCTACTGGATCGGTTACGGGGTGTCAGAGCCGGTAACGGTGACGGCCGCCGCCGGCCCTTAGCTCACGTCGGCGCGGGCCATGGAATCCTTGTAGTACTTCTGGTCCACGAACACGTCTTCCTTGTAAGGATTGATGTGACGCTTCTTGGAGATGCAGATGATCCAGATGATGGCGGCGATGTTGGTCACCAGGGCCAGGGCGCTGATGAAGATCATCATACTGGGATTGGCCGCCACCAGGGAAGGATCCACGGTGGTTCCCACAATCTCGGGCGTCACCGTTTCGGCGGTGATGCCGGCCGTCGCATAAAGCTGGCTGATGGTGTCGGCTCCCTGAGGATACAGAACGGGAAGGGTGGCCCAGCTGAACCACTGCTTGCCGTTCATAAAGGTCTCCTGGAAGAGCGGGAACACCTGGGCGAACATACACCAGATGGCCAGGGTGTTGGCGCGGTTCTGGATCCAGCCGCCGCGGTTCCACAGGAGGGCTGCCACGGTGGGGGCGAGGAGCAGGGCCACACCGCAGTACCAGCTGTGCGTAGGCAGGCAGTTATAGGTGTAGGCGAAGTTCCAGATGTCGTAGATGACGATGTAGACCCAGGTCATATCGGCCCAGATCATATCCTTCTTGT
>JAEEIJ010000071.1 GCA_016281315.1 Bacteroidales bacterium | reverse complement strand
CCAGTTTTTCACAGTCCAGCACGATGGTTTTGTCGGCATCGGCCTGAAGGGATTCCATCTGAGGGGCCACCTCCAGGGAGGCCGGAGTATCCAGCCTGCCTTCCAGCCGGGCTGTCACCATTCCGTTTTCTTTTTCAATTACGATATTCATAGTTTCTTAATGAGTGTTAATCTGTTCTTTCCATCTACCCAGTCGTAGTGTACCTCGTCCATGATCTGGCGCACCAGATGGATGCCCAGGCCGCCGATGGGACGCTCTTCCACGGACAGAGTTATATCGGCATCCGGACGGGCCGTGGGGTCGAAGGGCGTTCCGCTGTCCGTAATGACGAATCCCACGGCTTTCTCCCTGATGACGGCTTCTATCTCCACCAGGCCGTCGGTTCCCTTGGGATACGCATAGGTGATGACATTGGTCACCGCCTCCTCGAGCGCCAAATTCAAGTTTAATGCCAGACCCGGATCCAGGTTCTTTTCCAAGGCAATAGCCTCCACGAAGGTTTCCAACTGGTGGATCTGCTGGATGTCGTTATGCAAAGTCAGGTGCCGCACCTCCCGTGCAGCGGAAACCTGGCCAAGGTAATGGATTAATAACATAGTTAAATCATCGCTTTGGGGTGCGTCCCCCACAAAGGCATTCACGGCTGTCTGCATGGCCGAGAGTTGTTTCTGAGCGTCCCTGCGGGTATGCAGTATCTCTTCTATCCGCTGCATGCCAAACTGCCTGGACTGGGCGTCTTCGGCCTCCGAAAGGCCGTCGGTATAGAGGAACAGCGCATCGTCCTGATGGAGGGTGATTTCCTGCTCCTCGTAAGGGAAATCGAGCATCACGCCCATTGAGAGGTTGGGCTTGACGGGGAGTTCGCTCACCGTATCGGTGAGGATGAGCGGAGGGTTATGGCCCGCGTTGCAATACCTCATCCGGCCGGAAGACAGGTTCAGCACCCCCATGAAGAAGGTGACGAACATCTCGTTCTCATTGGATTCGGACAGATAATTGTTCATCAGGTATACCAGCCGCGCCGGACTGGATTCGTGGCTGGAGATGGCACGGAACAGGGTTCTGGTGACCGTCATCACCAGGGCCGCAGGGACGCCCTTGCCGGAAACGTCGCCGATACAGAAATAGAGTTTTTCGTCCCGGATATAGTAGTCGTACAGATCTCCGCCCACATCCTTGGCCGGGACAATGGAGGCGGCGAAGTCCAGCGCCTTGGCGTCCGAGAAGGGAGGGGAAGTCTTGGGGACCATGGACATCTGGATATCCCGGCCGATGCGGAGTTCGCTCTGCATGCGTTCCTTCTGCTCATTGAGCCGATGGTAGTTTGTCACGTTCTTGGCCACCACCCGGAGGATGAGGATGAGCATGGCAAGACCCAGCAACTGGAGCATGCGCACGATGATCTCCATCCGGTTGACGCTTTCAAACAGGTCCTCTTCCGGCAGCGTGAGGGACAGGGTCCAGCCCGTACGTTCCACCGGAACGGAATACGTCTGGTACTTCTCATCATCGGCAGGCATATCTCCGGCCATGATGAGGGTGTTCCCGTCACGGCTGGTGAGGGTACTCACGGAATGCGGATAAATCTTGATGTCTTTGGCCACCGAGGTGAGCCAGTCCAGGGAGATATCGGCCGTGAGGACGCCGGCGGTTTTGCCGTCCATGTCTGTCACCGGCATGGAGAAAGTGGTCATGTACTGTTCTCCGCCGCCTATGTCATAGTACGGCTCCGACCAGTAGCCATCGTTGTCATACAGGCCCACCTCGAACCACTCCTGGGAAGGATAATCATATTCCTCCGTGGCCAGGGAGCGTATCTGGATTTTTCCGCTCACGAGGTCCCGCACGGCGTAAGGAGCCACATAGGCCGGCTGGCCTTTCTTGTAATTGGGAACCAGCGCTATGGTGGAACCCACCACCACGGGATTGTCCAGGACAACCCGTTGCGGCACCCGGTAAAGGCTGTCCGGCCTTTCCAGGCACCACTGCGCAATCCAGAGATTGTTGCGGACGGCCGCTTCGGCCTGATCCACGATATCCATGATATCGCTCCGGGCGCCTTCCAGTTCACTCATCGCACGCCCGGATGCCTCACGCTTGATTCCCTCCGACGAATAATAGCCCTGGATGAAAGAGGTGGCCGCTAAAGTGGCGGCCGCCACCAGCACCACCAGCATACCGGCCGTGATGGAAATCCGTGTTGCAGTATTGTCTCTTTTGCGCCGCATACCGCAAATATAACCAATATTGATTAAAAATCAATAAGGAAACGGGCTCCGGGCCGGGAAATGGTGCAACTGAGTTCTCGGCTCTGGCGGGGCAGAAGGGTAATGAAGTTGTCGCTCCAGAGGGCGGGGACCACCAGCCGGCCCTCCTCATCCACCACCTTCACAATCACAAGGGGCGCGATGACGGGGGAGCGGTTAGTAAGTGTAACCGTGTATTTGTCACCTTCCTGCTCTACGTCCATCTGAATGTCCGGCCGCCCCTGCTTAAAGACAAAGCCCATATCGGCATAGCGGGTAATGGGCGTGAGATACCAGTTGGCGCGGCTCCAGTCGTAGCGGTTCCCCGTGGCGGGGATGCTGTAGAAATTATCGGCCACCGGGGTCCCTTCCGCATCTGTGAGGGTAAGTGCCACAAAGTGGGGCTTTCCGGCGTACGGGGAAAGGTCAAATACAGGTATGCTCTGCCGATATCCCAGCGGAATGTCCAGGCTTTCCTCCCCTATCGGAACCGACTGACTGTCAAACACCTGCGCCCTTGCCTTCAAGGCCACGGGCTCCAGACTTTCGCTTACGGCGTAGATCTTTTCATCGGCATAATTGTAAATGAGTTGCTGCGGCTGGCAGGCCTTTTTGGTGCCATAATAGCCGGCCGTGGGGACGCCGTAAAAGTCGAACAGCTGCCAGTACAGCGACGGCCAGGCGGAATTGAGCATCCACTGGACAATCCCCGTGGAGAGCGGCATCCGTACGCGGAAGGCCTCGAACATGGCGCGGGTGCCGTCGTAATCCACGGCATGTGCCTTCCGGACAAAGTCTTCCAGGCCGTTGAAACCGCCATACTGCCCGTTAATCACCGTCTGCAGCATCTGCGTGGAATTCATGGCCGATGAGGAGGCGGTGCAGTGGTAGTCCCAGCT
>JAEEIJ010000070.1 GCA_016281315.1 Bacteroidales bacterium | reverse complement strand
GAAGGGAAACTGGACGAGGCCGCGAAAACCGCCGTGTATAAGGTAAAGGACGACCGCCTCTGGCTGGAAGATATGGTCTTCACCCTGGAGGACGGCAGCACGTATCATCTAAAACTGCAATAACCTATGAAAAAACTGATTTTCACTCTCCTGACGCTGGCTTTCCTGTTGCCGGCCGCCGCCCAGCGGACGCCCGTCAAGTCCCACGAATGGGCCTTTATGGGCCTGGAAGCCGGCTCCGGCGCCAACTGGTTCCAGGTCTCAGAACCCTACTCCCGTTCCGGCTTCGGCTTCGGCGACTTTTTCGTGGGGATGCATATGGAGTTCCTCTTCGGCAACCGGCAGCAGCACGGCATCTTCGTGAACGAGGGTGTCCAGTGGCTCAAGGGTAAGTTCAAGAGTACGGAATATGACGGCCAGGTGTCCGGCAAGGTGATTAACCTCTATGTGAGGCCCGGCTACAAATACACCTTCCGCAACGCGATGTTCATCGAAGTGTATCCGCAGCTGGACATTCCGATGAACCCTACCATCACGGACCCCCACGTGAACAATCCGAGGGAGTACACTCCTCCCGCAACGGACAAACAGGCCATCGGCTTCGGCGTCGGTGCGGGCTGGGGCTACAACTTCTCCGACAACCTGGCGATGGTAATGCGCCTCACCCAATCCTTCACGAATATGTTTGACGGCGACAGGGCGGACACCTACGGCGAGTGGTTCAGTCCCGGTGCCTGCAAAGGCAACCTGATGTTCGAGATGGGCTTCATCCTGGGCTTCGGGCTGTAGTTGCATCCTTGAGAAAATAACGGTACATTTGCATTCGACCGGGTTTCCGTGTCGAATGTAATGGAAATGAGACGTTTCTGCAGCATATTCCTCCTGCTGCTGGGCTGCTGCCTGGCGGGCGCCCAGGCGCGCTTCGTCAACTACGGCAGCGAGGAAGGACTGAACGCCGGCAGCGTCTATGCCATCGCGCAGGATGCCGACGGTTTCCTGTGGGTGGGCACCCGGGGCGGCCTGTACCGTTTCGACGGCGCCCGCTTCCACCTCTCCGGCGAACCCGTGCGCGTAACCGCCCTCACGGTAGATAAAGAGAATCACCTTTTTGTAGGAACCGCCCGGGACAAGGTGCGGGCGCTGATGACGGATTCCGACGGCTTCGTCTGGGCCACCATCGGCGACAGCACCCTGGTGAAGTATTCCTGGAAGGACGGCTGGCACGAGGAGCTGCGCACCTGGTACGACAAACGCTACCACGAGGGCGATTACCCGTATTTTCAGTTGTTTGAGGACTCCGAGGGCAACATCCGCCCGGCCGGGCGCATCGTCCGCAACCACTATTTCACGGACAGGAACAACCCCCGGATCGTGTATCCCTTTGGGAGGGAAGGGGGTACCTGCATCGGCAGTTACGCGGAAGTGAACGGGACGCTCTATGGCTTCGACGACCATACCTCGGAATTGTGCCGGATCGAAAGGAGTGCACGTCCCTCCATCGGCCGCCTCCCCGTCGCCCACGCACGGCTGCTCACAGACCACGAAGGCCGCCTCTGGGCCGCCGGCTCCGGCGGTCTGGGGCTCGTGAACCTGGAAAAACCGGAAGCTACCCTCGTTTATCGGCACGACGCCGACGACCCCCACTCCCTCGCCTCGCAGGAACTCTACTGCATCTTCGAGGACCGGGAAGGGAACCTCTGGGTGGGCGGTGACAACGGCCTCAGCGTCCTCTGCCCCGCCCTGCAGCAGGTGCAGTGCCTCGACATCCCCTCCCGGCAAATCACCGCCCTGATGGCCTCCCGTGACGGCAAACTCTGGGTCGGAACCGCGGATAACGGTGCCTTTATCCTATCCCTGAAGGGGGAGGGTGTCCTCCATGCCGGAACATCGGCCCCCTATTCAGTGACGGCGTGGAGGATACCCTCCCCCGAAGGGCAGATTAACACCAACGGACGGGTTTCGGCGCTGTACGAGGACCGGAACGGGACTATTTACATCGGCCTGTGGAACAATACCGGATTCCTTATAAGGGAGAACGGGCGCACGCTGAAAGGCGTGGTGTCCGGCCCCATCCCCAAGGCGCAGGCGAAGGCCGCCAGCGGCGACCGCATCACCTCCAACTGGATTGCGGATTTCCTGGAAGACAGCCGTGGCCGATTCTGGGTGGTCACGTGGGAAGGCGTCGGCCTCAACGAATGGGACCGCAAGACCGGCCGGACCCTGCCGCCGGAATGGCTGAGTCCCTTCTGGTATCCGTCGGCGCAGGAAGATTCGGCCATCTACCTCAGTTCCAGGCTGGGCACGCGCCTCATCGAAGACGCCAACGGGAATTTGGTCTTCGGTACTTCAGAGGCCGGATTCAACATCATCGACAAGGATTCCGGACTGGTGACCAAATACTATAAAGGGAATTCCTCCATTCCGGACGACTATGTGAGCGACCTCTGCATTGCCCCTACCGGCGAGCTCTGGGCAGCCACCCACGGCGGGCTCTGGAGTCCTTCCGGGGCGCATTTCCTGGACGGAAAGCTGGTGCAGTCGCTGCGCTTCGACCGCAGCGGCCGCCTCTGGGCCGGTACGGAGGACGGGCTCTGGTTCATCGAGGCCGACGGCAGCGCGGGCCGGGCCGGGAAAGCCCTCGGCTTCCCGTCGGACCTCTATGCCGAAAAAGCCGCCTGCGTCCTCCCGGACGGCCGTCTGGCCTTCGGCGGCACCGGCGGCGCAGCGGCGTTCCATCCGGACAACCTCCTCGCTTCCGGCGCAACCGGGGACCTCTTCCTGACGGACTTCATCCCCGACGGGACTTCCCTCCGTTTCGCCTTCAGCGTACGGAACCTTCCCCACGCCGCCCTCCTGCAGTACCGCTACCGCATTTCCGGCGTGGACAAGGAGTGGATATCGGCCTCCTTCCCGAACCTGGAGGGGCGCTACAACGGCCTCTTCCCGGGGCACTATGCGCTGGAGATTCAATGTACGGATTTCTTCGGCCGATGGCAGGAGCCCGTCTTCACCCACGCCTTCCGCATCCGTCCCGCGCTATTGCTCCGCTGGCCCTTTATGCTGCTGTACCTGCTGCTCGTCGGCGGGGCCGTCTGGCTCCTCGTCCGTTACCTGGAAAACCGGCAGCGGGCGAAGTTGCTGCAGGAAGAACTGGACACCCGGAACCGCTTCTTCGGCATCGTTTCGCACGACCTGCGCGGCCCGGTCTCCGGGATCAGGAACCTGGCCTCCGAACTGGAGAAAGCCCCCGACGGGGAACTCCGGGACGGCGTGAAGGCCATCGGCGGGGCGGCCCGGCATACGTCGGCCCTGCTGGAAAACCTGCTGATGTGGTCCGTGAACCAGAAGGGCGTACTGGTGCCCGTACGGCGCGAGGTGCCGCTCGCCGCCCTGGTGGAGGAAGCCGCAGCGGGACGCCCGGTCCGGACGGAAATCCCGGAAGGACTCACCCTCGTCACCGATCCGAATATGCTCACCACCTGCCTGAGAAACCTCCTGGACAACGCCTTCAAGGTGTCGCCGGAGGAGGTGCGGCTGCAGGCATCGGCCACCCATATCGTCATTACCGACCACGGGCCGGGAATGCCGGAAGAAGTGCTTCAGACGCTCTCCAGGCCCGGGCACCTGGGGCTCGTGATTACCCGCGAACTACTGGAGAAACTGGGGGCGTCGCTCCAGGCCCGGAACCTTCCCGAAGGAGGCTGTGAAATAACGATAACCTTATGATAAAAGTTCTGCTTGTAGAAGACTCCACCGTCTTTGCGATGGGTCTGAAAATGGCCCTGGAGGGCCGTAAGGATCTGACGCTGGTCCAGCACGTGGTCACTTCCGGGGCCGCCGTGGCCTGGCTGAACGCCCATCCCGATGAGGCCGACGTAGCCGTGGTGGACATCACCCTGGAGCAGCAGACCGACGGTCTCACCCTGCTGGGCATCCTCCGCGAAGCATTCCCTGGCGTCGCCGCCCTGGTTCTCTCCCACTATAAGATTCCCGCCTACATCATCCAGTCCATCACCTACGGCGCCCGCGGCTACCTGGCCAAGGATTCCGCCCCGGAAGAGGTGGCCGATGCCATCGTGCGGGCCGCCGCCGGCGACTGCATCTTCTTCGGCGACACCATCCCCGAGCGGCAGATCACCCGCCTGTTCGGCGGCGAGGAGAACCTCCAGGCCAGGCGGCCCCAGAACCTCTCCCCCAAGGAACTGGAGGTGCTGCAACTGGTCACTTCCGGCTACAGCAATTCCCAGATTGCATCGGCCCTGAACGTGGCCACCACCACGGTGGACAGCTACAAGGAGCGTATCAAGGGGAAGTTCGGCCTGGACTCCCTGGTGGAATGCGTCGCCCAGGCCGTCGCCCAGGACCTGGTGCAGGTGCGATAAGTTTTTGAGGGCGGGCCTTGCAAACTCTGTTTTTTTTCGTACCTTTGCAGTCCCGTCCGCTGTGACGGAGTTTCAACGCTTTAAGCCCGGAGGGGTGGGTGAGTGGCTGAAACCAGCAGTTTGCTAAACTGCCGTACGGGTTATTCTGTACCACGAGTTCGAATCTCGTCCCCTCCGCCAAGCGTTTGATTTACAGCCGGTTGCGAAAGCAACTGGCTGTTTTTTGTGGTATAAGTCCTTTATAACAGCTGCCGCCTTAAATCACCGGCGCCGGTGAAAAGAATGCCCCGGATGCCCACGGCCTCGGCGCCGCGGAGATTGGACGCGCGGTCATCGATGAAAATGCATTCTGCAGGATTAAGATGATAGCGGTCCAGCAGGATGTGATAGATTTCAGGATAGGGCTTTAGGCAATGCTCTTCCCCGGAGACCACCATTCCGTCCAACAGGCGGAAGATGCGATACCGGTCCCGGACCTGGCAGAAAGTTTCGGATGACCAGTTGGTGAGCCCGTAAAGCGGACAGCCCTTTTCCTTGAGCTCCTGCAGCAGGGAATACATTCCCTCGATTTCGTCGCCCATCATTTCTATCCAGCGATGGAAATACATTTCAATCTCCCGGGCCCACTCGGGATGGATGGCGGAGAGTTCCGCCACGCCTTCGCAGAAGGGTTTTCCCGCATCCATCTGTTCGTTCCAGGCCATCGTGCAAATGTTCGCCAGGAACCAGTCGGTCTTCGCCGCATCCCCGAAGTGCTTGTCATACAGGTGGTGAGGATTCCAGTCCACCAGTACGCCGCCGAAATCAAAAATCAGTGTCCTCATCCGGTACTGGCAGCTAAAGCGAACGGCTCCACAGCGCCCGGACTTCTTCCCATTTGTAATACGGGAAGCCTTCCAGGCCCACGATGACAGTTTCACGCTCATTCAGGAGAGGTTTCACCAGGACCTCTCCTTTTTTGTTCTTGTAGAAAATGAGCTGGAAGTTGCCGGCGAACGGGGAATAACGCCAGGCCGGCCAGTCCACGCTTTCTTCGAAGGTGCGGCGCTCGGCTACGCCGGAAAGGCCCAGGCGGGCGCTCGCCGCCAGAAGTTGAAAGTCGTGGCCGAAACGCAGGTCTGCGGCAACGGCGCCCGTGGCAATGGCTGCATCGGCCCGCTCGATAATATCCCGGATGAGGCTGTCCGTGCCGGGCATACGCTCGTCGCCCATCTCCACGCTGTTGCACTCATTCATATAGAGGCTTATGTTCTTCCCCTCCCCGAAAAACAGGAGATCCGGCCACTCGAACAGATCGAACAGGCGGTCGTCCAGGCCGAAGGCGGGACAGACGCTGGCCACCTCGTAGTTCCGCCGCATTAAGCGCTCGGGGTTGTTATCCACGATAGCGCGGCCGGCTTCAGGATCGGTGAAAATGCGTTTTAGGAAAGCCTCCGTGCCATACGTGTGCTGTTTCCCCCATTCCTTCTTCCACGCGTTCGTGCGGCTGGACATCTCCCTGGTGTGGTCCGAACTCAGTATTGACATCAGTCTCTCCCCGGAGTCCCAGCTCACATCCAGGTCCTTCTGCAGGGAAAGCAGTTCGCCGGTAAAGGCCGCCATGCTCACCAGTACGCGGGGAACGATGCTGGAGCGGGCGACGATCTTCTTGCTGCCCTTGCGGAAGACATTCTTGTTATTGACATACATCCGATGGGCAATCTGCCGGTGTTCCTGCGCCCCCAGCGGGGTGAGCCGGCCGTCCATACCGGCGTGCAGGACTATCACAGAATCCACCAGCTGCATCGCCGCCTTCCCCTCCGCGGTGAGAATGCCGGCGGAATCGGCCTTGTGATACCAACCGGAAAGCTGCTCGTAGTTGCGATACTTGTTGTTCCAGTTGTTACGGGACCCGTGACGGCCGTAATGGCTGATATAGAAGGGCTTATACCCTTTGGGTACGCGCGTTTGCGGGCCGGGGATGAACTCATAGGGGGCCGTGTTCGCGCAGGTGCGGTGCACGTTCGCCTTGTAGTCGGCGAGCAGGGCCTCCCGTTCGCTCTGGGCGAAAAGCGCCAGCGGAAGCAGGATGAGGAGCAGGGTTAAGAGTCGTTTCATTCCTGTTTGGGTTTTGCGACCAGCCAGAGGCCGGTCATCGTGAAGACCGCGTTGAGCGGCAGCAATTCATAACTGAAGCGGTAGCCGCCGAACCAGGCGACGGAATTCAGGTCCAGGATAAGGCAGAGGATGGGGGCGAGGACGGCCACCAGGGGCACCCAGCGGTCGCGGACTTCCCGTTTGAACAGCAGGCCGAAGGCAAAGAGCCCCAGGATGGGCCCGTAGGTATAGCTGGCCAGCCGATACACCGCGTCGATGACGCTGGTGGAGTTGAGGGCGGCGAAAACGAGGATGCTCACCGCCATCAGGACGGCCATCCCCGTGTGCACCCAGGTGCGTTTTTCGTCCTTCCCGCCCAGGATGTCTATGGTGAAGGAAGTAGTAAGGGCCGTAAGGGCCGATCCTCCCGCCGGGAAGCCCGCCATCACGAGCCCCACGACGAAGAGCCCCGCCACCAGCCAGGAGGCCGGCAAGGTGCCGGACCAGGCGACGGCCGGGAAGAGGGCATCCCCAGTGGCAGTGATTCCGTGCAGGGCGGCGTATTGGTAAAGGTAGACGCCCAGGAACAGGAAGAGGGTAATCACCACGATCTGCAGCAGGACGCTCACAATCAGGTTTTTCTGGGAGTCTCTGAGGTTCTTGCAGGCCAGGGTGCGCTGCATCAGGTCCTGGTCCAGGCCGGTGCAGGCCACCACGGTGAAAAGGCCTCCCAGCAGCTGCTTGAAGAAGAACTGCGGATGGTTCACGTCGTCGAAGTAGAAGACGCGCATCATCCCGCGGTCCGGCGCCCCCACCTCCCGGCCGATGAGCACCAGGCACAGCACCACGGAGAGGAGCATCGCCACCGTCTTGGCGATATCCAGGCCGATGACGGCCCGCACCCCGCCCCGCACCGTGTAGAGCCATTCCAGCAGCATCACCACCAGCGTGGTGACCCAGAGCGGAATGCCGGCAGGCGCACACACCAGCTGCTGCAGCACGGCAATCATCAGGAACAGCCGCACGGAAGCCCCCAGCATCTTGGAAACGAAGAAGAACCAGGCACCAGTCTTATGAGAAGATACGCCGAAGCGCCTGTCCAGATACTCGTACACCGAGACCACGTTCAGCCGGAAATAGAGCGGGGACAGCACGAAGGCGATGACCAGATAGCCCAGGAAAAAGCCCAGGCACATTTGCAGATAGCCGAAACCCACGTTCCCTACCATCCCGGGGACCGAGACGAAGGTCACCCCGGAAAGGCAGGAGCCGATCATCGCGACGGCTACCTTCCACCAGGCGGTGGAACGGGACCCGTAGAAGTCCTTCTTAGGCATTTTTCAGGTTTTCTTTAAAGGAACGGCCCACGGGGAGCTTTTCCTTCACGCCCATCAGCTGCACCTCCGTTCCCTTGCGTTTTTCCAGACGCCAGAGCGGCACGATGTAGGAGCGGTGGATGCGTACGAACTTCCCTTCCGGAAGCAGGTCCATCACGTTTTTGAGGGCGATCTGCGAGACCACGTCCTCCCGATGGTCCAGGTGGAAGCAAGCGTAGTTGTTGCGCCCTTCGATGTACTGGATGGCCGAGAGCGGCAGATGCACCGTCTTATAATCGGCCTTCACCAGGATTTCCCCGGCGATGGCTTCCCCGGCGTCCGTGCGCCGGCTCTCCAGAGCCTCGGCCGCCGCCGTTTCCTGGTCTTCGGCCTCCTTCACTTCCGTGAGGGCTTTCAGGCGGGCGCTCAGATAGCCCACCGGGATGGCATAGGCGTTCACGGCCAGGAACAGCACCCACATCGCCCGCACGTGCGGGAGCATCTGCCCCACCCGGGAGCCGGGCGTGACGGGGAAACTGACCGGCGTGAAACTCATCAGCACGTTCACGGCCACCATCAGGAAAAGGACGCCCGCCGCCGTGAGGGCGCTGCTGCGTCCTTCTTGGACCAGCATCGGCCCCAGGACCTTGCGGCCCAGCACCCAGACGCCGTAGAGCCACAGGACGTACAGCAGGACATAGTCCAACTGCACCGCGGCCCATTCGCTCACGGGGAACAGGAACAGCATCCCCGGCAGCACGGCTGCGCAGAAGATGACATCCAGCCAGAGGACTGCCTTCACGGCTTACAGCTCATAGCCCGCGAATTCCACGTCGCGGGCGGCGCGCTCTTTCAGATCGGCCCTTCTGTAGGCCTTCTGGAGGTATTTGTTCACTTCTTCGGCCGGCTTACCCTGACGGGCGGCGATGATGGCCTTGAGATACCATACTTTCGGATCGCCGCAGTGGGCGGTCTTCATCGCCTGGTCCAGCCGGTCCGTGAGGATGAGGGCCAGGACGCTGTTGTGGCAGCAGCCCTGGGGCTTCTCCAGCACGCGGGCGGCTTCTTCATACTCGCCGGTGAGGATGAGCACGGTGCCCAGGTTGGCCTTGGCTTCGGGGGTTCCGCTGCGGCGGAAGAGGTCCTCCGCGGCTTTGAGTTCATCCTTATGCAGGGCCAGCACGCCCTTGGCGTTGAGTACGTCGGGATCTTCGGCGAGTTCCTTCAGGCCGGCCTCGGCTTTGTCGTCCTTGCCCTGGTTCAGGTACAGGACCGCGAGGTTGTACTGGGCCCGTTCGCTGCCGAAGCGCTCGATGGCCTTCTTATAGGTGCTTTCCTTCTGGGCCGCATCCTTGGTGATGGAAGCGACGCGCAGGAGGGCTTCCTCGTCCAGGACGCTCTCGTTGTTGGAAAGGAGTTCTTTCAACTCCTCATTGGTGTAGTTCTTCACCTCCACGTTGGCGATGAGGCGGGCGCGGCGCAGCTCCGGCAGGACCTCCCCCTTGAGGGCGGTGAACACCTGCGACATATTGCGGATTTCGTTCTCCCGGACGGCAGGATCGCTGTACATAGAGAGGACGCGCAGGATGAGGTTCTTGTCCTCCAGGTCGCTTTCCTGGACCAGCTGCTGGAAGCCTTCCCAGTCTTCGCCCACGCTGCGCACGGCCGGGGCGTCCTTGTCCTTGGTGAGCTGTTTGTAGGCCTTCTGGGCGCTGGCGCCGCGGCTCTCCGAGAGCTCGTTGTTCTTGTTCTCCGCGCCTTCCGGGGAGGCGTAGGCCACGATCTCCGTGGAGACGGAGGCGCCATCCGCCTTGGCGGCTTCCAGGGCGGCCAGGAAATCCTTCACGCTCTGGCCCTTCAGCTCCGAGGAGCGGACGTCCGAGCTGTTCACCAGGTACTTGATCTGGCCTTCGGTGGTGGAGGAGATGACATCCTGGTAATTATCGGCCTTCACGGCAAGGTTGCCGCTGCGCTTGACCAGCATATAGGTGGTGTTGCAGCCATCGGCCACCTTCTTCACGGGCAGGGCGATGCTCTTCTTGCCGGCGGTCACCTTCCCGCGCAGCTCCAGATAGCACTTCTCCATCCCTTCCACATACTCGAAATGTACCCTTTCGCTCACTTTCTGACCGTCCTTGGACACTACCTTGTAGTTGTCCTTCACGTCCTCGCCCTGGTATTTGAAGGGCTTCATCGGGGCTTCCCCGCCGTCGTACACGATTACGGGCGTCACCTCCAGAATGGCGCTGGGATGGAAGTAATCCTTGGGGTAGGTGACCGAGACCACGGCATCGATGGTGCCGCCCACAGCCTCCAGTACGGGAGGGTTGCATTCCACCTTCACATTCTCGGCCATCTGGGCCATTTTTTCAGGAGAGGCGCAGGCAAACGCAAGGAGCGCCGCGGCCAGTAAGAGGATGATTTTTTTCATATCTGTTGTTCGTGTTAAGTTTCACATCAAGCACAAATGTACATATTTTTTTGTAAATTTGCACGCCTATGGACCTACAAGCACTCAAGAACAAATACGATATAATCGGCAACGATCCGGCCCTGAACGACGCCCTGGAAACAGCGGTGAAATTCGCGCCCACAGACCTCTCCGTGCTCATTCAGGGAGAGAGCGGCGTGGGCAAGGAGAACGTGGCCCGCATCATTCATCAGTTCAGCCAGCGGCGGCAGGGTAACTTCTTCGTGGTAAACTGCGGCGCGCTGCCCAAGGAACTGGTGAACTCGGAACTCTTCGGCCACGTAAAAGGCTCCTTCACGGGCGCCGTGGACAACCGCAAGGGTTATTTCGAGGAGGCCGACGGCGGCACGCTCTTCCTGGACGAGATCGCGGAGCTCCCGCTGGAGAGCCAGGCCCTGCTGCTGCGCGTGCTCCAGAGCGGCGAATACCGCAAGGTGGGTTCCAATAAGGTGGAGCACACGGACGTGCGGATCGTCGCGGCAACGAACACCCATCTGTACGAAGCGGTCAAGCGCGGAAAATTCCGCGAGGACCTCTATTTCCGCCTTTCCGCCGCCCAGCTGCGCATCCCGCCGCTGCGCGAAAGAAAAGGGGATATCTACTTGTTGTTCAGGAAGTTCACTTCGGATTTCTCGGAGGTGTACGGAATGTGCAAGATCAGCCTGCGGCCGGATGCCATCCGCCTGCTGGAAAGCTACCGCTGGCCCGGGAACATCCGCCAGCTGCAGGGCTTTACCCAAAGCCTCACGGCCCAGCTTTCCGTGAAGGTGACGCCCACCCGCCAGCGCATCGAGCTGGGGGCGGAAGACCTGCAGCCCCTCATGCCCGGCGAACAGGGGGAGCCTATTCCTATGCTGTACGAAGGGCCGCAGCCCTCGGGACCCGCCTTCGGGGCCGATGAACGCCAGGCCCTCATCAAGGCCATCTTCGACCTCAAGCAGGAGGTGGATACGCTGAAGGCGCGCCTGGACCGCCGCGAGCTTCCGTCGGCCCCCGCAGCCGCCCCCGCGGAGGAGGAGGCCGAATGGCAGGAGCAGGAGGAATTCCCCGCCACCCCGGAAGAGGCCACCCTGAGCGTACGCCGCAACGAGGAAGAACTCATCCGCGCCGCCCTGGAGAAATACCACGGCAACCGCAAGAAAGCCGCCGAGGAACTGGGGATGAGCGAGCGCACCCTGTACCGCAAACTCCCGCCGGAATACCGCAAGAAATGAAGCGTTTAGCCCTCATATCGGCCCTCCTTTTAATGGTGGCGTCCTGTGGCATCTACTCGTTCACGGGCACCTCCATCCAGGCCGACGTAAACACCATCACCATCCCCTACGTGGAATACAAGGCCCTGCGCGTGAACCCCTCCCTGGCGGGCGACCTCACCGAGGCCCTGAAGGAGAAGTTCCGCAAGCTCACCCGCCTGGAGCAGGTGGACGTGGACGGGGACCTGGAGCTGGTGTGCGAGGTGAGCGGCTACGACGTGAAGGCCACCGCCGTGACGGCCGATGAACAGGCCGCCCAGAACCGCCTCACCGTCACCGTGAAAATCGACTTCGCCAACAAGAAATATCCGGAGGACGACGTTTCGAACAAGTCCTTCAGCGCCTACGAAGACTTCGACGCCACGATGTCCCTGGACGCCGTGGAAGCCACTTTGTGCGAGACCATCATCGAGAAACTGGTGGAAGACATCTTCAATGCGACCGTAGCCCAATGGTAGGAAGTTCCCGGCATATCGACCTGCACCGGCTCACCCTGGACGAACTCACGGGGGTGGTGAACCTGTACCCCTGGTACGCCGCCGCCCGGATGGAGCTCTGCCGCCGGATGTTCGCCCTGGGCCCGGACGCCTGGAGCGAGGAAGAATTCGCTTCGCAGGCCCTCTATGTGGCCGACCGGGGCCGATTCTCCCAGATGGTGCGCAGCGCCGCCAGGCCCGGCTTCGAGGATGCCGATGCGCAGAAACTCGTGGCCGCGATGCTGGAGGCCCCCGCGGAGGAAACGCATTCCGTCCACGTGGTGGGCGGGGACTATTTCTCCCAGGCCCAGTACGACAAAATGCGGGAAGGCGGCGAGAGCGCCGGCATCTTCTCGCGGATGGCCCTCCAAAGCCAGTCGGACGCCCCTGTCGCCGTGAGCGAGGCCGGTCCCATCGCGGAACGTTTCACCACCGAAACCCTCGCCTCCATCTTCCTGGAACAGGGCCAATACGATGAGGCGAAACGCATTTATTCCCGCCTGATGTTGGATATTCCGGAAAAAAGTGCTTACTTTGCATCCCTTATTGAGAAAATAGACAATTTATGAACGCAGCATTCACCATCCTGGTTGTCCTGATTATTATTGCAGCTATTCTTCTGATTGCGGTCGTCCTCCTGCAGAACGGCAAGGACGGCGGCCTGGCAACCAACTTTACATCGGCCAACCAAACCCTGGGCGTGCGCCAGACGGCCACCATCCTGGAAAAAGCCACCTGGTACCTCGTGGCCTTCATTCTGGTCCTGAGCATCATCACCGTATTTGTGGCCCGTGGCGGCACCCAGCGCGGCAGCAACGACGCCCTCTCCACTGAAATCCTCAACCAGACCGAGGAAGTCACCGAGCAGATGCCGGACTTCTCCGTCACCCAGGAGAATCCCGAAGCCCCGGAGGCCGAATAAGCAGTTCCTGCCATTTTGTCAGTTCCGGACCATCGGAACGGAGATTGAAGATAAGCGCTTGCCCTGCCACAGGGCAGGCGTTTATTGCATTATGGCTATGGAAAACAATAATAATTCATTTCTGGACCGCTTTGCGATCAATCTGAACGAACGGGCTGCGCAGGGGAAGCTGGATCCCGTAATCGGCCGCGACGACGAAATCCGCCGCGTGCTGCAGATCCTCTCCCGGCGCACCAAGAACAACCCCATCCTGGTGGGCGAGCCGGGCGTGGGCAAGACGGCTATCAGCGAAGGCATCGCCCAGAACATCGTGAACGGGCAGGTGCCGGAAAACCTCAAATCCAAGAAAGTCTATTCCCTGGATATGGGCGCGCTCATCGCGGGCGCCAAATACCAGGGCGAGTTCGAGGAACGTCTGAAGGGCGTGGTGAAGGAAGTGGTGGACAGCGCCGGCGAGATCATCCTCTTCATCGACGAAATCCACACGCTGGTGGGCGCGGGCCGCAGCTCCGGCGCGATGGACGCGTCCAATATCCTGAAACCCGCGCTCGCACGTGGGGAACTCCGGACCATCGGCTCCACCACCCTGGACGAATACCAGAAGTACTTCGAGGCCGACAAAGCCGTGGAGCGCCGCTTCCAGATTGTGCTTGTGGACGAGCCTTCTCCCGTAGAATACATCGCGATCCTGAAAGGGCTGAAGGAACGTTATGAAAACCATCACAAGGTGCGTAGCGAGG
>JAEEIJ010000069.1 GCA_016281315.1 Bacteroidales bacterium | reverse complement strand
ATTGAGGAGATTGAGAAGTATAACCAGAAACAGGAAACAAAACTCAAGAAGATTCTTGGCGACGACCTCTACACGCAGTGGCGTTCCAATCATCCGATGGAGACGCCCAAACTGCCTGAAATCAAACTCCAATAAAGCCTAGCCCAGAATAGGAGAATCAGCCTTAATCATTAGGCGATTATTTCACTTGGGGGTCACCAATCCTTTTACACCAGCTTGCAAAGATTTGCTCCTTCACAAGCTTTCGCGTATCTTTGTAGAAATAGAATTGTGCTATGAGTAGCAATACGCCAAATACTGGAGAGATCCTCCTATACCAGACTGCCGACGGCCTTGCCAAGATTGAAGTCACCTTGGTAAACGAGACCGTATGGCTCACGATAGACCAGATGGCTACGCTTTTCCAGCGTAATAAATCCACCATCTCCCGGCACATCAGGGACGCTTTTGAATGCGGTGAACTGAATCCGGATTCAACAGTTGCATTTTTTGCAACAGTTCAAAAAGAAGGTGAACGCAATGTGAGCCGCGACATACAGTACTATAACCTAGATATGATTATCAGCGTGGGCTACCGCGTACACAGTCTCCGTGGGGTTCAGTTCAGGATGTGGGCTACACGGACGCTGAAGGAATACCTTATCAAGGGCTTCGCCATGAATGACGAACTCCTTAAGAGAGCCGGAGGCGGCAATTACTTTGACGAACTCCTTGCCCGTATCCGTGACATCCGTTCGTCCGAGAAAGTATTCTACAGGAAGGTTCTGGAAATATATGCCCTCAGTATCGACTATGATCCTCGATCGGAAACCACCCAGACCTTCTTCAGGACCGTCCAGAACAAGATGCACTACGCCGTCCACGGCCATACCGCAGCGGAACTCATTTACGACAGGGCCGATGCCGATAAAGATTTCATGGGCCTGATGACCTGGACCGGACCGCTTCCTCGCCGTTCAGATGCTGAAGTGGCGAAGAACTACCTCAACGCAGATGAAGTGGATACCTTGAATCGCATCGTGAGCCTCTATCTGGACTACGCCGAACTCCAGGCCAAGGAGCACAAGCCCATGTATATGAGTGACTGGATACAGCGGCTGGACGATTTCCTGAAACTCTCCGGCAAGGAACTATTGCAGCATGCTGGTACAATATCGGCCAAACTGGCCAAGGAGAAGGCCGATGCCGAATATAACAAGTTTGAAGAGCGTACCCGTAATGAGCTTTCTCCGGTAGAACTACATTTCATAGAGAACTTTGAACGGGAAAGACAAAAACTGATGGCAGGAAGCAGCCATCCAGCCTTGCCGGACGAACAGTCGTAATACTCGTTTAAATACATTGCCGCCACCCCTTCAACCCGAAGAGATGGCGGCAAGTTTAAAATGTAGCCCCACGAGGAATCGAACCTCGATTTAAAGTTTAGGAAACTTCCGTTCTATCCGTTGAACTATGAGGCCGGACCTTAATAAAAAAAGCGCTTATTCGGCGCTCTTTTCGATGATCTGACGACCGCGATAGAAGCCGCACTCGGGGCATACGCGGTGATACATCACGGTGGCGCCGCAGTTAGGGCATACGCTCAGCGTGGGTACGGGAGCAAAGTCGTGCGTACGACGCTTGTCTCTTCTCTGCTTGGAGAGTTTGTGTTTCGGATGTGCCATTGTTTATCTTTTTAATTGTTTATTTTTTATCAAAAAGTCCTTTCAGAGCGCTGAACGGGCTGTTCGCCGAAGCCCCAGCCTCCTCGTTCGCACGCTCCCCTTGACCCAGAAACCGGACGGTGTCGGGGTTGCACTCCCCTTCCGGATGAACCTTCTGGAGCGGCAGCGACAGACACACGTAGTCATACACAGCCTGGCTCAGGTCCCAGTCTTCCGCCGGGCTTTCCGGCTTGAAGACTTCCTCGGGGCGGGCTTCCACGGGAAGGACGAGGGCTTCGAGGCAGCGGTCGCAGGCAACCGTGACGGTCCCGCTCAGGTGAAGTTCGGCCTCCACCTTGTGCCCTGCCTCCTTGACCGCCTTCACTTCCACTTCCACTGCGGCGTCCAGGATTTCTGTATTGTCAAACGCTTGAAAGAACTCTAAACCTGCCTGAAAGCGAAACAGCCGCTCTCCTGCAGCCCAACCGTTCAGCGGTATGACGATGCTGTTCATTCCCACAAAAACAGATTAAGGGGTGCAAAGATACTAATTATTTTCGGAAAATCAATCCTCCGTAGCGGAATTTCTCTTCCGGTCCAGCGGATCCAGCTGGATTTTGCGCATCCGCATATGGCTGGGCGTGATTTCCACCAGTTCGTCCTCCTGGATATACTCCAGGGCTTCCTCCAGCGAGAACTTGATGGCCGGGGGCAGCACCACTTTCTCGTCGGAGCCCGAAGCGCGCACGTTGGTGAGCTTCTTGGTCTTGCAGATGTTGATGTTCAGGTCCCTGTCGCGCGTGTGCTCGCCCACCACCTGGCCGCCATAGATTTCCTCTCCGGGTTCCACGAAGAAGCGGCCGCGGTCCAGAAGCTTGTTCATCGAGTAGGCGATGGCCTCTCCGGTCTCCAGCGAAACGAGCGAACCGTTGGTGCGCATCTCGATATCCCCCTTGTAGGGCTGATAGTCCTTGAAACGGTGGGCCACGATGGCCTCCCCCTGGGTGGCGGTAAGAAGATTCGACCGGAGGCCCATCAGGCCGCGGGTGGGAATCTCGAACTCCAGCAGGGTCCGGTCTCCGCGGGGCTCCATCCGGATGAGCGCGCCCTTGCGGCGGGTGGAAAGCTCGATGGCGGCGCCCACAAACTGCTCCGGAACCTCGATGGAAAGCTCCTCGATGGGTTCGCAGCGCTGCCCGCCGATGGTCTTGTCCAGCACCTTGGGCTGGCCCACCTGCAGTTCGAAGCCCTACCGGCGCAGCGTCGCGATGAGCACGCGCCGGTGCAGCACGCCGCGGCGGTACACCACGAAGGAACCGGCGTTGACGCCGGGCGTCACGCGCAGCGCGAGGTTCTTTTCAAGCTCCTTCTCCAGGCGGTCCTT
>JAEEIJ010000068.1 GCA_016281315.1 Bacteroidales bacterium | reverse complement strand
GAGAGCATCCGTCACTGACACTCGTTCCCCTTCGAAGCAATACGCTATTAGCCCAACCCCTTCGAGCGGGCGCTGTAAGAACTCTTTCACGCTCACGGGCTCTTCCACCTCCGGAATGAGCGCCTTGAGCGACTGCTTTGCAGCCGAAATGGCGATACGCCGCGCCCTGTCCGCCTTGTACACCTTGCGCTCCGAGCGTTCGCCCACAAGAGGCACAATCCTGTCTACACCCAGCTCCGTGGCCTTTTCCACTAGCCACTCGAAGCGGTCGTTGTTCTTCGTAGGACAGCAGGCCAGCGTGAGCCGGTACCCCGGAACGCCGAACCCGGGAACGCGCTCAAGCACTTCCAGCTGCACGCCGCGTGGGTTGTCATCGGCAATCCTGCACTTCAGGAGCGTCCCCTTCCCGTCGATGGCGTTCACCTCATCCCCAGCCCTGTGCCGAAGCACGCGCACGCAGTGCCCGCTTTCATCGGCATCCAGCGCCGCCACGCTTCCCTGAACCTGATATGCGTAAAACAGTTCCATAGCATACAAAGATACAAAAATCCGGGAGAATTACCTCCCGGACTCTGAATTTGCTACATACGGTCCTTGCTGTCGGCCCCGGCACCGGATCCCCGGTACTTGCTCTGGGCCGTATTGAAGTTGTATCGCAGCGAGAGTTTCACCTTCTGGGTATCCATACTGTTGGTCTGGCGTATCGTATGGCTGCCGAAGTCGGAGTTGACATTGTAATGGTTCGTTCCGGCAAGGTCGGAGCCTTCCAGGCGGAGCACCAGGGAGCCATCGGCAAGGAGAGTCTTCTGCACGGCGGCAGTGAGGTCGAACACGGGGCTGGTGAGTTCCAGATTCTGCATATAGCCGGGAGAGGTAAACGATCCTCCAAGTTCGAACTGCCATCCGCCCTTCACCGTGAAGGTGTTCAGCAGCTGGGCGAAGAATATGGGCTTGTCGTTGTATTTCAAAGTGCGGATTCCGCCGGGTTCGCGCGGGTCCTGCACGTCGATGGACAGCCACTGTGGCTGCACGCCCAGGGTGTAATTGAGGTTCCACGGGCCGATGGTGGGAGTGAGGTTCACGTATGCCGCCATCAACCTCCCCGGGGCGTCCAGATTCCTGGGCTGCACCAGCACAACTCCGTTGTCTCCGTATGGCGACGACCAGGTGGCGATGGAATTGTCAATCCTGGTATAGTTTATCATAAGGGAAACGTATTTCCACACAGCGGCCAAGCTCACATTGTTCATGATCGACGGCTGCAGCTGGGCGTTTCCGCCCTGCCAGATGTAGCGGTTGTTGTACATTATGGCATTGGTCAGGAGGCTGTAGTTCGGCCTATGTGTCTTGGCGCTGTAATTGAGCATAAGCTGCACCGGCCCGATGGCTCCGGCATAGGACAGGTTCGGGAAGAAGTTGCCGTAGTTGCGCACGATGTTGTTCTCCGGAGAGAGCCGGTCCTCATAGGCGTAGTGCACATATTCGTAGCGGACTCCCGCACTCAGCATGCCAACCCCGGGGAGCATGAAGCCATAGGAAGCAAAGCCTGCATAATTGTCTTCCTTCACCAGGGCCGATGATGCCGGGATATCAACCCCGCTGATGCTGTAAAGGTCACGCCTGCGGGTGAAAGTCTCTTCCGTACCCACCTGCAGCTGGCCCGTCCAGATGGGGTAGGACAGCACCGCCTTGCCGGCATACAGGTGCGAATCGTTGCTGGCCGAGGAGAGGATATCGGCATCGGCCGACATTGCGCTGGTCTCGTCGGAATGCGAAACGGATGTGTCGAAGACGCCGTAGTAGTCCAGGTTCACATCGACCCCCAGTTTATTGCCGATGAGGCCGTTGTAATACAGGTTTCCGCCGATGTTCCAGTGTCCGCCGCCGCCCATGCCGTCGTGCGAGATGGTGTGAAGTTCGTCCACAAGGGTTCCGTTTTCGAATACCTGGTCGTTCAGGATATTGTTGATGTCGTGACCAAGGCGTTTGCCCCATTCCACCTTGCCGCCCATGAAGTGATTGTCGGCCATCTGCCAGTTCACACCGCCGTTGCCGTAGATGCTGCTGCCGAAGTATTCATTGCGGAGATCTCCCTTATCGGCAAACACCCACTGGCTGCCGTCGGACTTTACACCGTAGGATGTCTTTTCAAGGTCGCTTATCTGGAGCGAGGTGTAGCGGTCGTAGTTCACTCCGGCGAACAGATCCACCCCTCCGGTGCGGTAGTTCGCGTTGACGGCGCCGCCGGCATCGTTTCCATCGGCCCAGCGGAGGCTCTGGTCATCGGATGCGTTCACGCTGAATCCGAAGCCATCACCCTGGCGGCGGATGGTCTTGATGCGGACAACGCTGCGCACCGTCGCGTCATACTGCGCGCCAGGGTTGGTTATCACCTCGACGCTCTGGATTTCACTGCTCTGCAGGCGGTCCAGTTCGGAGGCATCGGTGACCTTCCTTCCATTGATATATACCAGTGGGGAGCCCTTGCCGATAACCTCCAGCCCGTCCTGCCTTTTGATGAGCCCGGGGGTCTTTGCCAGAACGTCGTTTGCCGATCCGGCATTCTCCAGAACGGAGCCGCGGACATTGGTCTGAAGGCCCTCGCCAGTGAGCTTGGTCTTGGGCATGACGGCCGTTGCGACCGCGCCCTCAAGCATCATCGTGTCGTCAAGAAGAGTGATCACGGCGTCATTTTCCGGCGTGAGATATACTGTCTTGTAGCCAAGCATGGCAACCATCATGATACCGTCGGTTTCAGAAGTGGAGATATAAAAGGTACCGTCCTCGGCGGTTACGGTGCCGCATACCACGGTGCTGTCTGCCTTCGAAAGGACGGCCACGTTGGCGTATGCGACGGGCTCGCCGTTTTCGTCCACAACTTTGCCGGCCCAGTCGGCCTTTCCCTTTGCAAATGCGCTCACAGCCGCGAGCAGCATCATCGAAATAGCAACAATCTTTTTCATTTCGCTACTGTATTAGTTCATTAGTACACTGCAAAGGTAAGACATATTTTTTATTCTGCAAAT
>JAEEIJ010000067.1 GCA_016281315.1 Bacteroidales bacterium | reverse complement strand
GAGAGTGAGTCTCATACCCCCTCTGGATACTTGTCTAACGGGGCCCTTAGTTCACCACTCTCAACTCAATGTCAAAGATACAACAAAAGAGCACCACGATTCCATATTGAAATCATGGTGCAAATCTAAAAGAGGGGCCCGCCGGAGACAAGTTCTCGCGACAGCGAGGACGCAGGATACGGTGGGAGGGGCCGGAGTGAGCATAGCGAACGGAGTCCCCCGGACGCCTGTCGCCCCTCCGGGCTCAGTATAAATTACAAAAAAATCCCCGGGCGTCACCCGGGGATAAAAGATGGCAAGGCCGTAAGCCGCTTTCTGTTTTTGAATCTGTCATTTATCTAACGCAACCTACCCCCCGGCATCGGACGGGCAGCCCTCATCTGCCGGTATATTTGGTCTTGCAGGCCCGGGCAGCGTACCCGCTGGATGTCGCCATACAGCGTCGTGGGCTCTTACCCCGCGTTTTCACCCTTACCTTTCGGCGGTTATTCTCTGTTACACTGCCTGAAGATTACTCCCCACTGTGCTTTCCACAGACGGGTGCCCTTTCCTGTGCGGACTTTCCTCGGCGCCGAGACGCCGCGACAGATCGCCTTACCATTAAAGGACTGCAAAGATACGAATTATTTTTGAATCCGCCCCAGGGACGCCTCCACGGCGGAATAGTCGTAGCCCCGGGAGAGGCCGAACTTGATGAGCTTCAGCCGGAACTGCGGATCCCCTTCCAGCGTACGAGCCTTGGCGGCGAGGAGCTTGTCCAGGCGTGAATCCGCCTTCTCCGGCTCGATCTCCTCCAGGGCCGATGCAATATCGGCCTCCGAAATGCCCTTCGCGCGTAGCTGGAAACGGATTTTGATGGGGCCCCAGCCCTGGATGGACGCCTTCTCGCGGGCGAAGGCCGATGCATACCGCACGTCGTCCACATAGCCCTCCTTCACCAGCGAAGCTACCACGCGGTCGGCGGCATCGGCCTCCCCTTCCAGGTCCTTCAGCGCCTTGCGGCGGACATCGGCCCGGCAATACTCCGCCTTGGAACACAGGCGCTGCAGACGCGAGAGTGACTGCTTTTCATCCATAGTCCTAGAAGTGGAATCCCAGCGAGAAATACGCCCCGACCTTCTTGGTGTAGCCCGAATAGAAGACCTGGAACTGCAGCGGACCCGCGATGGAATCGTAGGCATAACCCGCGCCGAAGCCCGAGAGGAAGTCCGCGTCCGGAATGGTGCTGATGTTCTCCGAATTCACCGCCGCGTTGCCGAACAGGCTCACGTAGTTGTTCTCCCCTATCCGGTAGCGGGCTTCGAGTTTGGCCACCGCCAGGAAGTCCTTCATCGTGAGATTGTTCATAATGCCCACGAAGGGAATCTGTTGCTCGAAATAGCGGCCTTTCATCGCGCCGCCCAGGTAGTTCTGCAGAAGCGGCGGGGCTTCCTGGGCCATTACGTAGCGGACGTCCAGCTGCGGGACCAGCGCAAAGCGGCCGAAGGAAGCGGGCACACGGGTGTCGAAGTCCACGACGCCCATCACCTTCTGGGCATTGTCCGGGTCGAAGCCCGTATAATAGACCCCCCCGTTAAAGCCGGCCGATACGCCCTTGCTGGGGAAATAACCGTCGTCCAGGGTCTCCACCCGCCCTTCCAGGAAGAAGCTCGGGATGTCCACAGTGCCGTTCAGGGCGCCCCCGTGCGTAAGGTCGTTGAAGGTGTAGTAGAACTGGTTCCGCAGGCCCACGCGCATATCGAAGCTGGACCAGTGCATATTGGAGAAGAACAGCTCCTGGTTGGTAAGGATGTGGGAGAACACGTCCGGTTCGCCGTCCTTTCCGAGAACTGTGAGACCTTCCTTGTAATAGATGTTCGCCCGGGCGTTGAACGTGGCGAAATGCCGGCCGTTGTAGGCATAGAGCAGGTCCAGATACGGGTGCGTGCTCACGCGGGCGGTGATATCCAGCGACGATCCGCGCATCGCATTGGTGTTCAGGCCCACATTCAGCAGCAGGGACACCAGCTCCTGCGAGTCCATCCGGGCGCCGAAGCCGATCTTGTGCATCGGCCCCCGTTTGCAGGATACGCGGAGCGTGTAGGGCGCTCTGTCCCCGCGCAGTTCGTAGTTCACGTAGTCGTAGGCCCCCTTGCCGAAGATGGTGGCGATGTCCTCCTCGATAATGTCGCGGTTCACCACCTTGTAGGGCTTCACGTGCATCTTTTCCTTGATGTATTCGGCATCCTCTTCGTCCACGCCCACCACTTCTATGTGGCCGATACGCACCGGCGTGGTGTCGATGTCCACCGCCGGCGGGGCATTCCACCGGAGCTTCTCCGAGCCCAGCCGCTGGCGGAGGGCTCTCAGTTCCGCATCGACCTCCTGCGCCGCCTTGTAGCCCCTGTTAAATAGCGTATCCACCGCCGCCTCGTTGAAGCTGAGCATATTATAGCCCGACATATCCGGGTGGATGCGGATGTCCAGCAGCTTCTGGTTGATGGCGAAGGCGTCGTTGGAGAAGAGGTCCATCCCCGCCATCATCACATCTGCCAGGTTCTGGATTTCATCGGCCTGGAGGGACTGCTCCGAGAGGTCTATGCCGATGACTACATCGGCCCCCATCCGCTTGGCGATGTTCACCGGGAAATTGTTGCGCATCCCGCCGTCCACCAGCACCATCCCGTTCGTGCGGACGGGCGCGAAGAGGCCCGGAATGGACATCGTGGAGCGCAGGGCCACGTTGATGGAGCCGTTGTGCCACACCTTCGCCTTGCCGGAAACCATATCCGTCGCCACGCAGGCGAAGGGAATGGGGAACTTGAAAAAGTTCGTGGAATCGCTGTAGCCCACCGTCCTGGAAGTGATGACGTGGTTCACGTTCTGGCCGAAGACAAAGCCCGAGGGAAGGCTGCCCAGCAGGTTGCCGCGGACCAGCTCGCTCATATCCTCCTGCTCCGCACCCAGTTTCAGTTCCCGGGAGCGGCCGGCGGCGAAGGGCATCTCGCCCTGGATGTAGTTCTTGTAATCATCGGCCTTATAGTAGAAGGGGAAGGAAAGGAGGTACTTCTCCTTGTTGCGGATGCGGGAGTAGGGCTGATACTTGCGGTCCACTTTGTCGCTCAAGGCCATATTCCAGTCCATATGATGGAAGAGGCTGTCCAGGTAGTCTGCGTTATAACCCAGGGAATACATACCGCCCAGGAGGCCGCCGATACTGGTTCCAACGACCATATCGATCGGGAATTCGAACTGCTCCAGGTACTTCAGTACGCCCACGGCCGCGGCGCCTTTCGCTCCGCCGCCGGAGATGACCAGGGCCACCGTGGGACGCGTCCTGCGGATGGATGCCATCCGGTTGCGGATTTCCATCACCGCTTTGGCGTCTTCCTCGTCCAGACCGAAGGTGGAAGAAGGCGGATCCGTAATCTTCTGGGCTTTTATCTGCCCCGCAGCGAGCAGCAGGGCCAGTATAATGACGACTTTTCTCATAGTTCCGGTTGGTTGTGGCGGCCGGGGTTGTGGCGGCCGGCCAGGAGGCCGCAGGCGGCGAAAATGTCTTCCCCGCGCGAGGCGCGGATGGTGGCAGTGAGTCCGCCTTCGTTGAGGCGGTTCTTGAAGGCTTCCATCTTCTCCGCGCCGGCCGGGCCGTACGGGAAGTCCGGGATGCGGTGGAAGCGGATGAGGTTCACCCGGCACTCCAGGTGGCTGAGGAGTTTGATCAGTTCCTTAGCGTGTCTTTCGCTGTCGTTCCAGCCTTCAAAGACCGTGTATTCGAAGCTCACCCGGCGCTGGCCGGTGAAATCATATTGCTTGATAAGACGGACAACCTCCGTGATGGACCAGGCTTTCTGGACCGGCATCAGCTCCGCGCGCTCCTCCGGGAAGGGATTGTGCAGGCTCACGGCCAGGTGGCACTTGCTCTCCTCCAGGAACTGTTTCAGTTTGGGAAGTACGCCGATGGTACTGAGCGTAATGCGTTTCGGGCTCCAGGCCAGGCCCCAGTCCGCGGTGAGGATTTCAATCGCGCGTTTGACTTCATCCCAATTGTCCAACGGCTCGCCCATTCCCATAAAGACGGCATTGGTGAGTTCCCCGGCCTCTTCGATGGCGAAGAACTGGTTGAGGATGTCTGCGGCTGTGAGATTGCCGTGGAAACCCTGACGGCCCGTCATACAGAACTTGCAGCCCATCTTGCAGCCCGCCTGCGAACTCACGCAGAGGGTCTTGCGGTCCTGGTCCGGAATCATAACGGCCTCGATGCAGGATTCCTCCTCGCGCGAAGCTCCTTCGGTTTGATCGGCCCCCATCCGGCATTTCACCGGGAAGAGGTACTTCTTCGTGCCGTCCTGGGAGATCTGAACGTCCACGGGCGGCTGATAACCAACCTCATATTTACCGGCAAGCACTTCCCTGCCCTGCTTGGACAGGTTCGTCATCTCATCGATGCTTCTGACCCGCTTCTGATACAGCCACTGGGCCATCTGCTTCCCGGCAAAAGCCGGCAAGCCCGCCTCCAGCGCAATCTGTTTCAACTCGTCCGGAGTCTTTCCCAGCAGCTTGGTTTTCATACATTGCAAAAATAATGATTTCCACGGGAAATATCAAGCCCGGACGGGGGCTTAAGGGGTTTGTGGGATGAGGAGACGCGCTACGCCTTATCCTCTTCCAGCGCTTTTTGGTAACATTCGCGGCAGAGGGGCTCGTAGGTGTCTTTTTCGCCCAGGACCACCAGCTTCTTGCTGGCGGAGAGACGGTGCGAGTGATTGGCCAGGGCGCCGCAGTGCACGCAGATGGCGTGGACCTTCTGCACATCTTCCGCGATGGCGAGGAGGCCGGGCATCGGCCCGAAGGGTTTCCCCATATAGTCCATATCCAGGCCGGCGATGATTACGCGCACCCCGCGCTTGTTCGCCAGCACCTGGACCACCTCGATGATGCTGTCGTCGAAGAACTGGACTTCATCGATACCCACCACCTGCACGTCCGGATCGATCTGAAGCATCCGGGAGGGCGACTTGATGGGCGTACAGGAAATGCTGTGGGAATCGTGCGAGACCACATCCAGCTCCGAATAACGTGTGTCGATGGTGGGCTTGAACGTGGCGATCTTCTGCTTGGCGAACTGGGCCCTCTTGAGCCTTCTGATGAGTTCTTCCGTCTTTCCCGAGAACATAGAGCCGCAAATCACTTCGATGCAACCCGATTTTTTTGCATTTTCCAAAAACATTTCCGTAACTTTGTTAGGTGAACACTTGTTCTGCAAATATACGAATAATATGGATAAAAGTGAACTGGATTTTCTGCAGGGATGTCAAAAAGAGCTGGCGGAACTGAAATCGCGCATCGCCGCTCTGGAGGAGCGCATTTCCGCCATACAGGAAAAGGCCGCGGAGGAGCCCGTTTCGGCCGATGAAGCCCCGGACGGCGTGGATTTCACAGGTCTGGAAATCGGGGTGGCCGCCGTGGCGCCTGCAGTTGAGGAGCCCGCACCGGTGTTTGAAGAACCCGCACCTGAGGTCCCGGCCGAAGAAGATATCCCCGTAGAGGTGGAGATGGCCTTCGAAGAGCCGGTCGTGGAACCGGAGCCGATGCCCGAGCCGGAACCTGAGCCCGTGGCGGAGGAGCCTGTCGCTGCCGCCGCGGCAGATGACGCCCCCATCGTCGCTGAAAAGAAGGCCGATGCTCCTCAGGAGGCATCACCCGCCCCGGCGGCGCCGGCTCCAGACACATCCAATATGCCCTGGCGGCGGGACAAGCCGGGCCTGCAGGTGAAGAACATCCGCAGCGGCATTTCGCTGCTGGACAGGGCCCAGTTCATCGGCACGCTGTTCAAGGAGGATTTCGCGCTGTACGACAATACTATCGCGGAACTCAACAATATGACCAGCCTGGACGAAGCCGTCGCCTACATCCAGGCGCATTTCCCGCAGTGGAATCTGGGCTCGGAAGTGGCCTACCGCTTTATGATGGCCATCCGTAAAAAGCTGGGCTAGTGGCAGGGAAACTCTATATCGTACCCACGCCGGTGGGCAATCTGGATGATATGACCCTCCGTGCCGTCAAGGTGCTGCAGGAGGCGGATCTCATCCTGGCCGAGGACACCCGCACGTCCTCGGTCCTTCTGAAGCACTATAACATCCACAAGCCGCTGCAGAGCCATCACAAGTTCAACGAACACCAGACGGTGCAGCTGGTGAAGGAGCGCATCCTGGGCGGCTTGAACGTAGCGCTGGTCTCGGACGCCGGCACGCCCGGCATCTCGGACCCGGGCTTTCTGCTCGCCCGCACCTGCGCCGAAGAAGGGATTGAAGTACAAACGCTTCCCGGCGCCACGGCCTGCATTCCGGCTCTGGTATCCAGCGGCCTGCCCTGCGACCGTTTCGTCTTCGAAGGCTTCCTTCCTCAGAAGAAGGGCCGGCAAACCCGGCTGCAGGAACTCGCCGCAGAAGAACGCACGATGGTGTTTTACGAGTCGCCTTATCGGCTCGTCAAAACACTCGATCAGCTCGTGCAGTTCTTCGGCGCAGAGAGGCCCTGTTCCGTCGCCCGGGAAATATCCAAGGTGCACGAAGAGCACAAGCGCGGAACGCTGGCCCAGGTGGCCGATTGGTTCCGCGAACACGAACCCAAAGGAGAAATTGTAATCGTGGTGGGTGGGGTCCCGCCTGTAAAAGCAGCGAAGAAAAAGCGCTATGACCCCACCGAAGAAGAAGGATGACGGTCCTTTAACCGCCAGTTTCGTAACGGGCGCCATCGCCCTGGTATTCCTCATTATCGGCTATGAAGTGGCCGTGTTCGTACACAAGGCCGCCGTTACCCGCCTTGTCGCCAACCGCGACCGGCCGGATACGGTGTATGTGTACGAGGCCCCGCCGGAAGATGCAGCCTCACCGGAGACCTCCCATTCAACGACTGGCACCGCGGTCTCCAAAGAAGGAACCGCGAGCAAAACCACCCGCCATAACGCACACCACAGCCCCGAAGCCATCAAGATTCGCGAAAAGGCGTCGCCGCGCCGGGTGGAGACCTTCCGCTTCAACCCCAACACCGTGAGCGTGGAAGACCTCCGGCGACTGGGTTTCAGCGAGAAGCAGGCGCTTTCCATCGACCATTATCGGCAAAAGGGCGGCCGATTCCGCCGGAAAGCGGACTTCGCGAAGAGCTATGTGGTGGCGGACAGCGTGTATGAACGCCTGGCCCCCTTCATCGACATCCCGCGGCTGGATATCAACAAAGCCGATAGCCTGGCACTGCTGGACCTGCCGGGGATAGGGCCTTACTTCGCCGGGAAAGTGGTGTGGTACCGCGAGCGGCTGGGCGGCTATTCCACGGTGGAACAGCTCACGGAAATCTATCACTTCGACGAGGAAAAACTGGACGGAATGCGGGATCTCATCTATTGCTCCAAACCTACGCCTTTCCCCATCTGGACATTGCCGGAGGCCGATTTATCCCATCACCCCCACATCTCCAGGGCCGAGGCCCACAGCATCGTCCTGTACCGGGAACACCATCCCGCCGCAGAATGCACGCTGGACGGCTTGCATCTGGCCGGCATCCTGTCCGAAGAACATTACGCCGGCCTGTCCCGCTGCCTGCTCGCCCCGGCGGAATAATCTACCTGCCTGTATTCCCCCCGGCCGTGCGTGCAATCATACCTCGGTTTTGTGGTTAAAATCAAGGTAAGATCGTCGGGTAGACCGGACAAATGGCGAAATGAACCATCTAAAGCACACTGAGGGGTCCCAGCGTGCTAAAGATGGTAAAAACACGTAAATGGATTAGTCCTGCACCGCGGAGAGGGCCTCGCGGATCTTGGCTTCGATTTCCTCTGCCAGCTCCACGTTATCCGCCATCAGTTGCTTGCAGGCTTCGCGGCCCTGTGCGAGTTTGGAGTCTCCGTAGCTGAACCAGGAACCGGCTTTCTGGAGAATGCCCAGCTCTACGCCCAGGTCCACGATTTCGCCGCTGCGGGAAATGCCTTCCCCGAAGACGATGTCGAATTCCGCTTTCTTAAAGGGCGGGGCCATTTTGTTCTTGACCACTTTCACCTTCACGCGGTTGCCCAGGGCTTCGTCGCCGTCCTTGATCTGGGTGGTGCGGCGGATGTCCAGGCGCACGGAGGCATAGAATTTAAGCGCATTGCCGCCGGTGGTGGTTTCCGGGTTGCCGAACATCACGCCGATCTTCTCGCGCAGCTGGTTGATGAAGATGCAGCAGGTGCCGGTCTTGGAAATGTTGGCGGTGAGTTTGCGGAGGGCCTGTGACATCAGACGGGCCTGCAGGCCCACCTTGTTGTCCCCCATCTCGCCTTCAATCTCCGCACGCGGCGTGAGGGCGGCCACCGAGTCGATGACCACGATGTCCAGGGCGCCCGAACGGATGAGGTTGTCCGCAATCTCGAGGGCCTGCTCGCCGTTGTCCGGCTGGGAGATGAGCAGGGTGTCCAGGTCCACGCCCAGCGCCTTGGCGTAGGTGCGGTCGAACGCGTGCTCTGCGTCGATGATGGCCGCAATGCCGCCGGCCTTCTGGGCCTGGGCGATGGCGTGGATGGCGAGGGTGGTTTTACCGGAGCTTTCCGGGCCATAGATCTCGATGATACGGCCTTTAGGGTAACCGCCGATGCCCAGGGCGTGGTCCAGCGAGATGGAACCGCTGGGAATCACCTGGGCAGCGTCCCACTGCGGCTGGTCTCCCAGCTTCATAATGGTGCCTTTGCCGTAATCCTTCTCGATTTTGTCGATGGTTGCCTGGAGGGCTTTGAGCTTGGCTGCTCCAATTTCATCTTTTGCCATAGCAATAAAAATTAAATTAGGCGGACGTCCTGTAAAACCGCATCTACAAAGTTAATCAAATCGAATTGAAAAAACAACTCAATTTCGCGGCAAAGATACGGCTATCTTGCGCCAAACTATTGCCCAAGCAAAAAAAATTATCCGCAGTAGAAGTACTGCGTCACCAGTTTCCGCATCAGCTTGGTGTCGCCGCGGGCCTCGCGGTGAAGATCCGCATCTCCGTAGGAGCGCAGAGCCTTGAGGATACCGTCGATCATCCGCGGGCGGAAGACATCGGCCTGCTCATAGATAGTGCGCACAGCCTCCAGGCAGTCTGCACTCTCGGTGCAGCAGGTGGGAAGTTGCTGCAGGGTTGCGAGCCTGGCGGCGTTCTCCTTCTTATGGATGTCCATATCCACGTAGGTCTCGTCGGCCAGTTTCAAAGCCTCCTCGCGGGGCATCTCCAGGCCGATACGGGCCGCCACGCAAAGGCCGGCCATCAGCTGGTAGATATCGGCCGAACAGTCCGGCGAACGCATCTCGAAGGTCTGCTTCCCCGGGAAGCCGAGGGGGACGCGCACCAGCGCGCTGCGGTTGCAGTCGCCCCAGCAGACGTTGGTGGGAGCCTCCTGGTGCGGCACCAGGCGGAAGTAGGAGGTGGGGTTCTTGTTGCCGAAAGCCGTGATGGACGGGGCCATCTTCATCAGCCCGGCGATGGCGGCGCGGGCCTCTTCGGAGAGGCGGCCATCGGCCCCCAGGGTGACATTCTGCCCGTCCTTCATCAGACGCATATGGATGTGCATCCCGCTACCGGCCTTCCCGGTGGTGATTTTGGGCGCGAAACTCACGTCCAGACCCCACTTGTAGGCCAGGTTACGGATGACCCATTTCGCCAGGAGAAGCTGGTCGGCGGCCGTTTCCACGGGACAGGGAAGGAACTCGATCTCGTTCTGCTCATACACCTTCCCGTCCAGGGTGAAATTTCCCACTTCGGAGTGGCCGTATTTGATCTGGCCGCCGGTTTTGGCCACGTGGTCCATACAGGCGCGGCGGAAATCGTTCAGCTTGGCGAAGGGTTCGCTCTCGTGGTAGCCCTTCTGGTCCGTAGCCGGGAAGAGCTGATCTTCCTCCGTGATGACGTAATACTCCAGCTCGCCCATCGCCTCGAACTGCAGACCGGTGGAAGCCTCGAAGGCTTTTTCGGCCCTCAGGAGCGTGGCGTGGGGGGCACAGTCGAAGGGTTTTCCGTCCCGGCCGAGGAAAGAACACAGCAGGCACAGCGTGGGTATCTCGTTGAAGGGATCCACGAAGGCGGTCCGATAGCGCGGGACCACGTAAAGGTCGCTGTTCCCCGCCTCGATGAAGGAAGGGAACAGGCTGGAGCCGTCCACGCGCTCCCCTTCCGTGAGAACGGTTTCCGCATACTCCAGGTTATTGACGGTGAAATTAAGGGTTTTCACCCTCCCGTCTTCGGCCGGATACATAAAGTCGATCATCCGGATGCCTTTCTCGGTGATGAATCTTAGCAAATCGGCCTTCGTGAAGTCCCAAGGCCGCTTCTGAAGGTACGCTACTACCTCATTCGGGTTTAGTGCTATCAATTTGTCCATTGGAGCGGAATGCGAGGTTCGAACTCGTGACCTGCGGCTTGGGAAGCCGCCGCTCTACCAACTGAGCTAATTCCGCGTCGGGAATGCAAATATAACACTTTTTTCTTAACTTTGTGGAAAACTTTCGAGAAATGTCCGTTCAGAAGCCTTCCATACCCAAGGGGACGCGGGATTTCGGTCCGGCCGAAATGGCCCGCCGGAACTATATATTCGACGTAATCCGCAATGTGTTCCGCACTTACGGATTCCAGGAAATCCAGACGCCCGCCCAGGAGAATCTTTCCACCCTGCTGGGTAAGTACGGCGAGGAAGGCGACAAACTACTGTTCCGCATCCTCAATTCCGGGGACGCCTTTTCCGAGGTGGATTTCGACAAACCCCTCACCCCTCAGGTTTGTGAAAAAGGGCTGCGCTATGATTTGACGGTTCCTTTCGCCCGTTACGTCGTGCAGCATCAGAACGAAATTTCCTTCCCCTTCAAGCGCTTCCAGATCCAGCCCGTCTGGCGCGCGGACCGTCCCCAGAAAGGCCGCTACCGCGAGTTCTACCAGTGCGACGTAGACGTCATCGGCTCGAAAAGCCAGGTGAACGAACTGGAACTGGTGCAGATGGTGGACGGCGTTTTCGCGCGCCTCGGCGTCCGCGTGCGCATCCTCATCAACAACAGGAAGGTCCTCACCGGCTTCGCGGAAATCGCCGGCGCTCCGGACAAGGTGGTGGATATCACCGTTGCCATCGACAAGCTGGACAAAATCGGCCTGGAGAAGGTGAAGGAGGAAATGGCCTTGAAGGGCCTGCAGGCCGATGGCATCGCCGTCATCGAGGAAATCCTGTCGCTGGAAGGCGGATTCGCAGAAAAACTGGCCGCGATGAAGCGGCTCTTTAACGGCGGCAGCGCCTCCGGCGTGGTCTCCGAGACCGGTCTCCGCGGCCTGGATGAGCTCGAGGAGCTCTTCGGCCTCATCAGCGCCGCGGGCGTATCGGCCCCGGTTTCGCTGGACCTCTCCCTTGCCCGCGGACTGAATTACTACACCGGCGCCATCTTCGAAGTGAAGGCGCAGGACTGGGAGATCGGGAGCATCTGCGGCGGTGGCCGATACGACAACCTCACCGGCATCTTCGGCCTTCCGGACCTCTCCGGCGTGGGAATCTCCTTCGGCGCGGACCGCATCTACGACGTCCTCACCGGCCTGGACCTTTTCCCCGCCTCGCTCGCCTCGTCCACGAAGCTCCTCTTAGCAGTGATGGGGGCCGATGAACTCCGCTACGTCCTGCCCATCGCCTCCGCCCTTCGCGCCGCCGGCGTGGCCGTGGAAGTGTATCCGGAGCCCTCGAAGTTGCGCAAACAGTTCGAATACGCGGAAAAACGCGCCATCCCCTTCATCTCCATCAACGGATCGTCCGAGATGGAGGCCGGCACGGTGAACATCAAGAACCTCGTCTCCGGCGAGCAGAAGGCCTTCCCGCGCGACGCGATGGACGATATTCTCGCGTTCCTGCAATAAAATTTGGCGGTTCCGAATTTTTAGCTTACCTTTGCAATCCCAAACCGCGGAGTAGAGCAGTCGGTAGCTCGTCGGGCTCATAACCCGGAGGTCGTAGGTTCGAGTCCTGCCTCCGCTACTACAGAGGATTTCCGAATGGATTTCCTCTTTTTTTATGCTATCTTTGTCCCTACGGATGAAGTGGTTCCGTTATATCGTCCTCATCGGCCTGCTGCTGGCGCCGCTCACACTTTCGGCCCAGGAGCGGCTGAAGGCGTCGAAGATTCAGGCGCGGGCCCGGCATATGCCCTCGCTGGGGCTACCCAGGCGGGCCGATGGTGACATCGACCCCGTCATCCGCTACAAGGACGGAGCCTGGGAGGGCGCGGAATCGATGAAGGACGCCCCGCACTGGACGGAGCGGCTCATCGGCCCGGAAAGCCCGGCCGAACCGAAGCATCTGGGGGCCCTTCTGGAACTCTGCAAGAACTGGGCGGTGGACCGGCCTCACGTAGCGGCGGAGGTGGTCTACGGCCTCTGCCGGGAGGGCTGGTTCCTGGCCGTCTGCAAGAAGACCCGCACCAGCCTGGGCTGGCAGTCCATCGCCTTCGTCATTTCCCCGGAAGGACCCGCGCCGGGCAAAAGCATTTACTCCTACAGCCACAGCGTGAACTGGCTGGAAGGCCGAATCGGCTATAATCTGTTCCCCAAACTCCCCGCCCACCTCCAGGAAATCATCGAGGAAATGACGGCCACGGAACTGCTCTGCCCCATCCAGGAATTCGACCCCGGACTGAACGAGGAGCCCGAACGGGAAATCGACTACGACTGGGAGGAGGACGTAAGAGAAAGTATGATGTAGTGAAAATCACTACAGAACCCTTCAGAAAATCGGCTATCTTTGTGACAAATACACACAGAATATGAAAAAGATTCTCTCATTCCTGGCACTGGCCCTGGCAGTTCTGCCGGCCGCGGCACAGCAAAAAACCACTGCGACCTACGAGGCAGCGGCATTCCGCGAATTAAACAAAGAATGGTCGGAGCGCTATGAGGCCCAGTTGAAACTGGACGCCGAAGCCAAGGCATACGGCAACTATGAAGTACACGTCTGCCAGAAACTATCCCCCGGAGCCCAGGGCCGCTGCATCTGGGACACCATCACTCATTGGTACCTCCCCGGTTATGAGCCCGCATCAAATAAACAGGTAAAAGAATACCAGAAACTTAAGTTGAAGGATAAGGTCCCGGTGGGAACGCGCATCCCCGTGCGTATGTACTTCGTGGATTCGGAGAAAGGGCCGATGAAAGGCTGCCCCGAACGGATGAACGGCCTCCTGTTTATGGACAGCTTTGTCTATGGCATCCCGGATTCCGTTTATATTAGCGGCGTAAAAGAGCCCAACCGTAAAAAGGAAACGCATGCCATTCACGAAGTCGGCTTTTACAGAATTCAGGACGGGACCTTGAAGGAGGTCCTCCCCCTGGGAAAGTTGTCTACCAGCGGATTGAACGATGGGGCCACCTCAAATCTGATATATGCAACCTGGTGGGCCAACAACAAACGAACCAGCCTTAATCCGAAAGGGAGTTATCCCTATGCCACCGACTATTGGGTGGACTTGGTAGAGCCGCTACCGGGCACCGAATACCTCAAAATATCCCGTTCCCACGTCAAATCGGACCACTACATTTATGACGAGAAGAGCGAGTTCTACCAGTACTGGGAGATTCGCCTATTGGACTGGAACGGCAACGAGGTTCTCTCTGGGGCCAGCAGCATTACCACCGACGGGAAATACATCTGGGCGAAAAAGGACGGCAAGACCAAGGCCTTCGACCTGCAGATGAACCCCATCCAGCTCCCCTACGACAACTATGAGAGCATGGTGCTCAAGGACTACGGTCCCGTGACGCTGGTAGAAAAGGGCGATCTCTGGGGCATGCTGGACGGCACCACCGGGGAGATCCTCATCCCCTGCGTCTTCGCCGAACGCGGCAAGGAGAATGCCTGGAAGCAGCTGGAGGCGGCCATCGGCTACAGCTTCCGTCCCTTCGCCTACAGCATCTGCAAGAAGCGGATATCGGCCCAATATAATACGAAGGACGAGTTCGAGAAGGAGAGTCAGTTCCAGGAAAGGATGGCCGATCCCGCCCTGCAGGAGGCCTACGTCGAGAAAAAGACCGGCGGCATCTTTGACGCCTATATCAAATCGGCGAACTTCACCCTGATGCTGCGCCCGTACGACGCCGAGACAGAGACCTTCCCGCTCGTTCTCGGCGGGACCACCCTGCGGCAAATCCCCGGCACGGACCGTCCGGTGGACATCCAGGTGCCCATCGTCTGGCGCACCTACACCCTCCCGGTTCCCATCGCCGACGCCCCTGCCTTCAAGGCGGCCTACGACAAGATGCTCCCGGACGCCCTCGCCGGCGTGAAATGGCACATCGTGGCCGACCTCCCAGACCTGGATGAAATCACCTTCACCCTGCCCGAAAGCGGGAAGCAGTTCCGGTATAAGAAATAGGCTACTGGCCGAAATAGGACATCAGCGCTTTCTGGTACGCCCGGAGAGCGCTGATTCCTTTAGGCGTGATGCGGCATACGGTGTGCGAACCGCGGCCGGCGCCGCTGGTGGAGACCTTGATGTAGCCGGACTCCTGGAGGCGCGTGAGTTGGACGGACAGGTTCCCCGCCGTCGCCTTCGTGAGACCTTTTAGGTACACGAAGTCGGCGTCGTCCAGCGAATCGAGGGCGGCCATCACTTTCAGCCGGAGCTCGTTGTGCAGGATGGGATCCAGGTCCTTAAACTCCATTCTTCAAACTTCTTTTATAAAGGTATCCGGGAATAACGAGGGAGACGATGGATACAAGCGCCAGGGCGAACATCTGCCACGTCCAACAGTCTCCCTGAAGGAGGAAGGAAACGATGCCGATGGCCGAACCCACGATTCCACCGATGATTTTGGGGCGGAAGCGGTTCACCTCGCCGGTCACGAATGCGCCGATTCCGACCAGCAGGCCGATGAAAGGCATCGCGAAGGTTTCAAACTTATCGGCAAACCCGAAGGCCAGGCCGCCCACGAAGCAGGCGACTCCCACGAAAATCCATACGTCCAGGATGATTTTGGACGCGTGGGTGCGCAGATGGGTGCGTCTGTGGTCCTTTCGCAGCAGCACAATCATCCACGGCCAGCCGATGACGACGGCGCCCGTCCATATCCACATACACCAATCCTGGTGCAGCCACTCCCACAGGACGAACTGCAAGAGGAAAAACACAGCGACCAGCCCGCCCCAGAGGAGGAAAAGATTCTCCCCCGTGGGTTTGCCGTCCATTTCTACTTTGCCCCTGGTACGGGCAATGACATCCAGTGCGTCGAATTGTTCCATATCAGGGGCAAAGATAGTGATTTTAATTGTGGTCTACGTAAATCTCAGACTTCTTTCTGTTATCCCACTTGAGGCGGAAGATTACCTGATCGCCGTGTTGAGTACTACCGGTGCTGGCCTTCAGGAACAGCTTCGGATGATCATCGCGTCCACCGTGTCCCTCGAAGCTGTAATTCTGTTCGTTACTCGCGAGTTCAACGTGCGACCAATCCCAGTAGCAATCTTCGGGATTTGTGATTACACCCAGTTCCATCCCCATAGGATAATTGCAGACGCCGTTTTCACCCCCGCTGGTCCAAGGCTCAAATGCTCCGTTTTTATGCTTATAGGTAATCTGGAAGGAAATCGCCTTGTGCTTGACCACCTTTACGGGAATGGTGAACTTGGCACTGTGGTCGGTCACGCTGCGGAAAATCAGGTTGAAATTCCCCTCCGGAATACCTTTTTTAAAGTCGACATATTTTCCGTAAGGATTGTAATACAGCTTGTTATAGTTCTCCGTCGCAGGATCAATCTCTATACCGTAGCCGTTGAAAGAATAGCTATTGGGCGTCCATTCCTCTGGCGTGAAATAGATGGAGTCGCTGCTCCATCCGTAGGCGGGATCGTTCTCGACCAAAACAAAATCGGCGGAACTGTTTTGCGGTGAAAGTGTGAACGAAGAGTAACCCGGACCGTTGTAGAGGGATATCTTTTCTGTCATTTCAGTGCCGGTGTAGCCAAAGGTGAGTTTGACCTCCTGGTTTTCAGCCGATTGCGTGGCGGTGAGCGTTTGCGTGGCGGCATTCCAGCTGAACCAGTTGCCGGAAGAGCCGTTGCGGGTCTGACCGGTAAGGGCGACCTTGCTCCAGTCGAAACTGGCGCCGGGGGTCCAGGACGCCGTGAGGGTGATGGACCGGCCGGGGGCGACCCAGTTGCTTTCGTAATTCAGGTTGAAATAGGACAAATCGGCCACCAGCTCAGTCAAAGTCGCGTTGCAGCAGATGGTATATTCATCGCCGTCAGAAACATAGCTGTCTGTCTCCGGGTCGTAGTCCTGGTTCGTGAAGACAAAGACGAACAGGAGCTGATACTCTCCGGAGTATGCCTTGCTGCCGCTCTTTTCCTTAAGCCAGATCTGGCTGCTTCCGTCCAGCTTTACGTTACCGCCCTGGCCCATATGGCAGTCCAGCATTTTATCCTTTCCTACCCTCATCGTGCCCAGTTTTGCACTTGCCCACGGATACTTATCATAAAACTCCTTGGAAATGGCAGTGAGTTTACCCGCCACCGCCGGGGGAATTTCTCCATTCAGCCAACCCATAGTCATCTCCTCCGGATCCTCGTCCATCAGTTCCACGTGGATGGCCTGCTGGGTCCCGTCCAAGTAGCTGGACCCGACGTACCAGGTGGAGTACTCCGGCGGAAAGTTATATACCTGAGCCGCTTCCCCTTTCTTCTGGATAGAATACGTATTGTCTTTCAGGGCCTCGGCCTTTTTGATGACAGCGTCATCGACGGGCTCTTCCGCGTTCAGCGCCAGGACGGAAGCCGTGGCGGTGGCAAGATTGCCCTGCTGGAACAAATCCTTGCTCTCCACCTTCCTGACGACACCCGTAACGGTTCCGCCGGTAAAGCTTTCCACGGAGCCCGAAGCGGTAAAGGTCACGCTCACACAACCGTTTTCATCCGTCTGCGCCTCGGTGGGGCTCACCGTACCGCCCGTAGCCGTGAACTTGAGGGTCGCCTTGGCTTCCATTTCTTTAAAATCAAGAGCATTGCCGCCCTTTGAAAGCGATACAGTGAAAGTAAAGGAGGCCGTTCCGTCCTCGGCGGTTTTCTTTGCCGTGGGTGCGACGACCAGCTTGTCCTGGACGTTACCTATTTCCACCGGGGGTTCGCAACTTACAATGAATCCGGCCGCCAGGGCCAGAACAGGAATGAAATGTTTTAGTTTCATATGAGATGGTATTTTAAGTTTATCCCGTAAACTTTACAAAGTTACTTAAGTTTATGGAATAAACAATACTCCATCCCGAAAACTACACTTTCAGGAAAACCTGCTTCTTTTTGAGGAACAGGAGGAAGAGCCAGCTGATGGCGAAATACGCCAGGCTCAGAATCCATTTGCCCCACACTTCGGGAAGCAGACCGGCCAAGCCGCCGAAGAAGAACTCAGCGATATTCTTGAAGGGAATGATGCGCTGGGCCAGATAGATGGTGATGGAGTTCATACCGATCACCGTGAAGAAACCGGTCCAGCGGGTGTATCCCTTCACGTCTATCAGCCAGTGGAAAATGGCGAAGAGGGCTACGGAATAGGCGCCGACGACCAGCACGAAACTGCTGCTCCAGAGTTTCTTGTTGACGGGGAACCAACAGTTCCAGACCAAACCAGCTATCAATAAGATGGCCGCAGCGCACAGCAACCGGAGGGTTTTGTGGGATTTGTCCGAAGTCCTTACAAACTCTCCGGTAAACTGTCCCAGCAGGGCCGTCACGATGGCCGGCAGCGTGGACAGCAGGCCTTCCGGATCGAAAACGCCTTTAATATAAATGTGGTTGGGAATCAGCGTCCGGTCGACGTAGCCGACGATGTTCCCATTCAGGGTAAGACTGCCGGCGCCGGCAGCGTCCGGTGCGGGAATCAGGAGCAGCAGGTTATAGCCGATGAGGATGAGAAGGCCGATAATCGCGCGCACCCACTTGTTCCTGCAGGCCATATAAATCCAGGCGGCGAACATCCAGGCAAGGCCGATGCGGGCCAGCACACTGGGGATGCGGAAATCCGGCTTAAACTGGAATATTTTGTTAAAGACCAGGCCCAGGAGGCACAAAACGACGCCCCGCCGCACCGTGGTCCAGAAGATCCGCCGTTTGGAATCGCCCTTTTCCAAATGCCTGGCATAGGAAAACGGGAAGGTCATCCCGGAGATAAACAGGAAGAGCGGGAAGATGGTATCCATAAACGCCAGCCCATCCCACTCCACGTGCTTCATCTGCGTAGCCAGCCAGCAGTCCGCCCCGCCGGGGAACAGCGCACAGGTAGAGGTAATGATCCCGGCGATGCCCATGATGAACATCATATCAAAGCCCCTCAGGGTATCAATCGACAATAACCGCTTGTTTTCCATTAGATATGCCGAAGTTTTGCGAATTTCAGAAGGAGAAGCTTTTCGCCGTAGGCGTCGAAGCGCACTTTGGCCTTGAGGTCCGGGAGCTGACCGCTCACCTCCAGCACTTCCCCGGCGCCGAAACGGTTGTGCTCGATGCGGTCCCCAGCCTTGAAGGAAGTCATCGGGTCCGGCACGAACGACGGGTCGATGACCGGCGGCTTGGCTGCGGGTGCCGATGAAGGCCGTGAGAATGACGGAGCCGGCCGGGAGAACGGCGGCACGGAACGGGATGCCCCCGAGGGAGCATCGGCCTTCTTTTCAGCGACCGAGGGGGTATGCCGTCCCGGGGCGCCGGTGAAACGGCCAGAAAAACCGCCGAACGAACCACCGCCAAAGCCTCCTCCGAAGCCTCCATCCCGCATCAGGGGCTTGTCCAGATACTGAGGGGCAAGTTCGCGGAGGAAGCGGCTGGGACTGTTGGATTCGTGTTTTCCGTTGCGCATACGGGTATCCGAGAAACTCAGGGAAACCGCCTTCTTGGCGCGCGTGAGGGCCACATAGAAGAGCCGGCGCTCTTCCTCCAGATCTTTGGGCGTGACGAGCCAGCCGCCGGAGGGGAAGAGATTCTCTTCCATCCCGGCCACGAAAACATAGGGAAATTCCAGGCCCTTGGCCGTATGGATGGTCATCAGGGCCACACGGTTGGCCGTTTCGTCTTCCGCGACGTCCACATTGGAGAGCAGCGAAACATTCTCCAGATAATCCCCCAGCGTAACAAGGCGGGGAGCGGCGGCGGGAGCATCGGCCTCTTCCTCCGGGACTTCCTCATAAGCCTCCTCCTGATACAGTTTCACGCTGTCCAGCAGCTCCTGCACATTGCCGAAGCGGCTCTGCCCCTCCACGGAATTGTCACTCTTATAATAGAGGTAGAGCCCGCTTTCCTGCGCCAGGGTCAGCGCCACGGAATAGGCCTCCGCCTCGAGCGCCATTGCGGCCGCGCGGGACATCATCCCGCAGAAGGTCTGGATTTTGGCGATAGCGGCCCCCTTGAGCCCGTACTGCTCCAGCAACGGCAGCGAGGCCGCCTGGAACAGTGAGCAGCCGGCGGAACGGGCGGCTAAAGCCAGCGCCTGCAGGGAGGTGTCCCCAATGCCGCGCGCGGGCTTGTTGACGATGCGTTTGAACGATTCGTCGTCATTCAGGTTGACGGCCAGTTTGAAATAGGCCATCATATCCTTCACCTCCGCGCGCTCGAAGAAGGAATTCCCCGAATAAATCATATACGGGATGTTCCGGCGGCGGAGCTGTTCCTCCAGCGCGCGCGACTGGGCGTTGGTGCGGTACAGCACCGCAAAATCCTCGTATTCGCACTGTTCCGCACGCATCCGGGAGAGGATGGCCGATGCAATCTGCATCGCCTCCTCCTGCTCCGTATAGCAGTGCACCATATGGATCTTCTCCCCTTCCTCGCCCATCGAAACGCAGTTCTTGGGGATGCGGCCCTCGTTGTGGGCGATCAAGGTATTGGCGGCGTTCACGATGGTGGACGTGCTGCGGTAGTTGCGTTCCAGGCGGAAGGTGCTGGCCTTCGGGAAGTCCTTCCGGAAATTGAGAATGTTCTGGATCTGGGCACCGCGGAAGCCGTAGATGGATTGGGAATCGTCCCCGACAACGCAGAGATTCTGGTGCCCCGAGGCAAGTTTCCGGAGGATGAGATACTGGGCGTAGTTCGTGTCCTGATACTCGTCCACCAGAATGTGGTCGAAACGGGCCGCGACGGCCTCCAGGGCATCTTTATGGTCCCGGAAAAGGATATTCGTATAAAGGAGGATATCGTCGAAATCCATCACCCCCGACTGCCGGCAAAGCTCGCAGTAGCGGGCATAGATGCGGCCGATATCCGGCTTTTTGTGCTTGACGTCCTCATCCCTGTAGCCGCCCGCGCCCTGGGCATAGGGACCGGGGGTCACGAGGTCGTTCTTCGCGCGGGAAATGCGCGAGAGCACCTCCTTGGGCTTGTACAGTTTGTCGTCCAGCCCCAGTTCCTTGATGCAGGTTTTCAGCGCGCTCTGGGAGTCCTGCGTGTCATAGATGGTGAAGGTGGCGGGAAAGCCGATGGCCCCGGCCCACTCCCGCAGAAACCGGATGAAGATGGAGTGGAACGTCCCCATCCAGAGGCGGCGGGCCTGGCGCTCCCCAACCATCAGGCCGATGCGCTCTTTCATCTCCCCGGCCGCCTTCTTGGTGAAGGTAAGGGCGAGGATGCGCTCCGGCGCCACTCCGTTCTCGATAAGATAGGCAATGCGCGAGGTGAGAACGCGCGTCTTCCCCGAGCCAGCCCCTGCTACGATGAGCATAGGTCCCTCGGTACATTTGACAGCGGCAAGCTGTTCCGGATTCAAGGCCTTCAGTATCTCTGACATAAGTTGTGCGAAATTAGCGAAAAATTTCGTAACTTCGCGCAGTATAAACAGGCAAATTCTTAAAATCCTATGCCAATAAAGTTCAAGCGTCTCGTTTTGAAAAAGGGGCTGGACATTCCCATCAAGGGGAAGGCCGCCCCGGTGGTTCTGAAACGAGTGGTGCCGGACGTCGTTGCCATCAAACCCACGGACTTCAAGGGCCTGGTCCCCAGGCTCCTCGTGCGGGAAGGTGACAAAGTCCTCGCCGGTTCCCCCGTGATGGCCGACAAACTGCATCCCGAAATCCTCATCACCAGCCCCGTCAGCGGGACGGTCCGGCAGATCGTCCGCGGGGAAAAGCGCAAGCTCCTGGCCGTCCTGGTAAAGGCCGATGCCAAGCAGGAGTACGTGGATTTCGGCATCCCGGATATCGTGAAAGAGGGCCAGGCCAGGGACATCCTCCTCAAATCCGGCCTCTGGGCCAGCCTGGTCCAGCGCCCCTACGGCGTGATGGCCTCCCTGGATGCCCAACCCAAGATCATCTACATCTCCACCTTTAATACGGCACCGCTGGCGCCCGATAACGAATTCGCCCTGGATGGCAGGCTGGAAGACCTCCAGTCCGGTATCCTCGCCCTCACCTGCTTCGCGCCGGTGGAGGAAGGCATCACCGGGGACGATTCCCTCTTCGCGAAGCTGGGCAGCGTGTTCCAGCACCGCGTAAGCGGGCCGCATCCGGCCGGCAACCCGGGCGTACAGATCAGCCACTTCAACCCCATCCAAAAGGGTGAGACGGTGTGGACGGTGAGCCCGATGCTGGTAGCTGCCATCGGCCATCTGGTCAACACCGGAAAGCTGGACCTGATGCGCAGGGTAGCCGTCACCGGTCCGGACGCCACCAAGCTGGGCTATGTGGAATGCCTCCCCGGCACCCCCGTGGCCGATATCGCCCACGTGCTTCCGGATGTGCGCGTAATCGGCGGCGACGTCCTGAGCGGGGAAAACCTGGGGGCCGAGGGCTACCTGGGCTTCTTCCAGGACCAGCTCACCCTCATCCGCGAGGGACGCGAGCGCGAATGGTTCGGCTGGGCCAAACCCATACGTCCTAAAGTATTCTCCAGTTCCATGTGCTACTTCTCCTGGCTCACCCCTAAGAAGGAGTACGAGATGGACACCAACGTGCACGGCGGTCCCCGCGCCTTCGTGGAAACGAAGTGCTTCGAGGACGTGACGCCGATGGATATCTTCCCCATCTACCTCATCAAGGCCTGTATGGCCGGCGACATCGAGAAGATGGAGCAGTACGGCATCTACGAGGTGCTGCCGGAAGACCTGGCGCTGTGCGACTATGTAGACCCTTCCAAGAACGAGATCCAGGCCGCCATCCAAAAGGGTATCGACCTGATGATCAAAGAAATGGCATAAGCTATGGCAGACACTCCGAAACCTGGCCTTTTTGAAAAAGGCGGCAAGCTGTACTGGCTGCATTCTTCCATAGACGCTTTCGATACCTTCCTGCGCGTTCCCGGCACCGTTACGGCGAAGGGCGCGCACGTACGGGACGGGATCGACCTCAAGCGCGTGATGATCATCGTGGTGGTCGCCCTCATTCCCGCGGCCCTCTTCGGGATGTACAACGTGGGCGTGCAGACCTCCACCCTCTACGGCCTCGACTGGGGCTTCTTCCACAAGTTCTTCTACGGCCTGCTGCGGATGCTTCCGCTGTTCGTCGTCTCCTACGTCGTGGGCCTCGGCATCGAGTTCGCATCGGCCCAGATCCGCGGCGAAGAGGTGAACGAAGGCTACCTGGTAACGGGTTTCCTCATCCCGCTCATCGTCCCCGTGGACGTACCGCTGTGGATGCTCGCCCTCGCCACCGCGTTCTCCGTCATCTTCGTGAAAGAGGTCTTCGGCGGCACCGGCATGAACATCTGGAACCCGGCCCTGGTGGCCCGCGCCTTCCTGTTCTTCTCCTATCCTTCCAGTATGTCCGGCTCCGGCGTCTGGGTCTCCAAGACCTGGGCGGGCCTGGGCGGGGTGGACGCCATCAGCGCCGCCACGCCACTGGCCATTGCCCACGACGGCGGCTTCGACGCGGCAACGGGTGCCGTGGGACAGTACTCCTTTATGGACCTGTTCTGGGGCTTCATCCCCGGCAGCACCGGTGAAACCTGCGTGGTGGCCATCCTCCTGGGTGCCATCCTGCTGGTCTGGACCGGCGTCGCCTCCTGGAAGATCATGGTCTCCAGCATCGCGGGCGGCCTCCTGGTCGGCTGGCTGGGCCAGCTGGCAGGCGCCACCGCCCTCCCCTGCTACTACCAGATCGTGATGGGCGGCTTCCTGTTCGGCTCGGTCTTTATGGCCACCGACCCCGTGACGGCAGCCCAGACGGAAACCGGCAAATGGATCTACGGTTTCCTGATCGGCGCCCTCGCCGTGGTGGTGCGCCTGTGGAACCCCGGCTATATGGAGGGAATGATGCTCGCCATCCTTCTGATGAACACCTTCGCCCCGCTCATCGACCACTGTGTGGTGAGCTCGCATATGTCCCGCAGGGCCCGCAAAGCCGCTAAAGCATAAGGAGAGCCGCTATGAACACAAACAGCAACGTTTACACCGTCATCTACACCACCCTCATCGTGGTGGTGGTAGCCGCGCTCCTGGCCTTCGTCTCCCAGAGCCTGAAGGCCAAGCAGGACGCCAACGAAAAGGCGGAGACCATCTCCCAGATGCTCACTTCCGCCGGCTACGGCACCAAGGCCGAACTGGACAAACTCAGCAACAGCGCCAAGCTGGACAAATACGCGGAGGAAATCGAGAAGGCCATCGTGATTAACCTGGAGGGCCAGGTGGTGGATTCGCTGGGCATCGCCCGCGAGGACATCCAGGTCTACGGCCCCAAGGAACTCAAGCGCCAGAACTACAACATCAAGGGCGGGGCCAACGCCACCGGCGAGGCAGCCATCCCGGTCTTCCTCTTCAAGAACGGCCGCACCGTGGTGCCCATCTACGGCGCAGGCCTCTGGGGGCCCATCTGGGGCTACATCTCCTTCGAGGCCGATGCAGCCACCATCGGCGGTGCCTATTTCGACCACGAGAGTGAAACCGCCGGCCTGGGCGCCCGGATCAAGGACGATCCTTCCTTCCAAGCCCAGTTCGTGGGCGAGCAGGCCTTCTTCGGGGAAGAGAACGTCTTCGACATCGTCAAGGGCGGCGCGCCCAAGGATGCCGAGGGCCTCTCCGTCAAGGACAACAAGATCGACGCCATCTCGGGCGCCACGATGACTTCGCAGGGCCTGGATGCCGCCATCGACACCTGGCTGGCGGCCTATGCCGCCTACTTCGTCGGCGAGAAACCCGTAAAGAAACACTGCGGACACTGCCAGCACCATCACGAAAACGCAGAGGAGGAATAAGCTATGAGTGACAAATTGAAAGAAACCCTTCTGAACCCCATCTTCAAGGGCAATCCCATTACCGTCCTGGTGCTGGGCATCTGCTCCTCCCTGGCGGTTACCGTTACGCTGAAAGGCGCGCTGGTGATGGCCCTCTCCGTGATTGTGGTCTGCGGCATCTCCAGCCTCATTCTTTCGCTGCTCCGCAACACCATCCCCGGCCGCGTGCGCATCATCGTGCAACTGGTGGTGGTGGCGATGATGGTCATCCTGGTGGACCAGGTGCTCAAGAGCTTCGAAGCCACCTACGCCATCGACAAGCAGCTGAGCGTCTACATCGGCCTCATCATCACGAACTGCATCGTGATGGGCCGCATCGAGGCTTTCGCCCTGGGCAACAAGCCCTGGCCCAGCTTCCTGGACGGCGTGGCCAACGGCGCCGG
>JAEEIJ010000066.1 GCA_016281315.1 Bacteroidales bacterium | reverse complement strand
GAGCCACAACGGCTTCTCCCTGCGTAGCGGTGAGAAGGTTGGAGCGGAGGCCCATGAGGCCGCGGGTGGGAATCTCAAATTCCAGCAGCGTGCGGTCTCCGCGGGGGTCCATACGCACCAGCGCCCCCTTGCGGCGGGTGGAAAGCTCGATGGCGGCGCCCACAAACTGCTCCGGAACCTCGATGGAAAGCTCCTCGATGGGGTCGCAGCGCTGCCCGCCGATGGTCTTGTCCAGCACCTTGGGCTGGCCCACCTGCAGTTCGAAGCCTTCCCGGCGCATCGTCTCGATGAGCACGCTCAGGTGCAGCACGCCGCGGCCGTACACCACGAAGGAATCGGCGTTGACGCCGGGCTTCACGCGCAGCGCGAGGTTCTTTTCAAGCTCCTTCTCCAGGCGGTCCTTGATGTGGCGCGAAGTGACGAACTTGCCGTCCTTGCCGAAGAATGGCGAGTTGTTGATCATAAAGAGCATACTCATCGTGGGCTCGTCCACGGCGATGGGCGGCAGGGCCTCCGGGTTTTCAAAATCGGCCAGGGTATCGCCGATCTCAAAGCCCTCGATGCCCACCACGGCGCAGATGTCGCCGCACTGGACCTCGTCCACGTTAGCCTTTCCAAGACCCTCGAAGACCATCAGCTGCTTGATCTTGCTCTTCTCCACGATGTCGTAGCGTTTGCACAGGGAGACGGGCATTCCGGTCCGGAGGGAACCGCGGGTAATGCGGCCGATGGCGATCCGTCCCACGTAGGGGCTGTACTCCAGGGAAGAGACCAGCATCTGGGGCGTGCCTTCCAGGATGGCGGGAGCGGGAATCTCCTCGAGGATGGTATCCAGCAGGGCGGTGATGTCGCCCGTGGGCTTCTTCCAGTCCGTGGACATCCAGCCCTGTTTGGCCGATCCGTAGATGGTCTTGAAGTCCAGCTGGTCCTCGCTGGCGCCCAGGTTGAACATCAGTTCGAACACCTCTTCCTGCACTTCGTCGGGCCGGCAGTTGGGTTTGTCCACCTTGTTGATGACCACGATGGGCTTCTTGCCCATATCGATGGCCTTGTTCAGCACGAAACGCGTCTGGGGCATACAGCCTTCGAAGGCGTCCACCAGCAGCAGCACGCCGTCGGCCATATTCAGGACACGTTCCACCTCGCCGCCGAAATCACTGTGCCCGGGCGTATCGATGATGTTGATCTTCACGCCTTTGTAGGTGACGGACACGTTCTTCGCCAGGATGGTGATCCCGCGCTCGCGCTCGAGGTCGTTGTTGTCCAGGATAAGGTTCCCCAGATCCTCCGGCCGGCGCACCAGGTTGGCCTGGTAAATCATACGGTCCACCAGCGTGGTTTTCCCGTGGTCCACGTGGGCGATGATGGCTATATTTCTGATATCCTGCATATATCGCTTCCTTAAAAACCTGCAAATTTACAATTTTCCCTCGGAAATGGCACAAAAAAAGATGACCTGCCGGCCATCTTTTTTTGTGCGCGAAATCAGAGTCGAACTGACACGTCCTTTCGGACACTACCTCCTGAGAGTAGCGCGTCTACCAATTCCGCCATCCGCGCATCGAAAGGGACTGCAAAGATACGCACTTTTTTTGAATCTCCAAACTTTTGGCGGCGAAAATAATCATATCTCCAGCGGAAGCGTCACAGGCTCCCGGAAACTGCCGCCGGACAGCCGTAATTCACTGACGGAAAGGTCCAGCAGGAGGCCGATGTCCGCCAGATCCGGCGCCGTCCAGTCGTAGCCGGAGCGGGCGAGCGCCTCCCCCAGCGGGAAGCTGCGCACCACTCCTTCCGGCATCACCACGTCCAGCCAGAGTTCGCTCTCGGGGCGCTGCCGGGGAAGGCGGCAGCGGAAGCCCGCGTCCAGCGTGCACTGAAAGGGGCCGTCGGTAGGTTCCCCGGCCGAAAGCGACCAGCCGTCCACGGACCCCCGCACCGACACTTTGAAAGGCTGTGCCCAGCCCGGCGGCGAGACCGGCTCCAGCGCCAGCGTGCAGTAGTGCCGCCGCAGCCGTACGGTGGCGGCCCCGGTGTCGCCGGAACAGTCGGCCCACGCCTGCCAGGCATACAGGGGCGGGGCCTCGGAGCCGTAAGGGATGCGCACCGCGGTTCCGTCGGCCGGGAGGGCCCCCGAGACGGCCGCAAGCAGCGCCCGGGGGCCTTTTGAAACCAGCACTGTGAGACAGGTGTCCCGGAGCGCCTCCCCCGCCGGAAGGCCGTTGGCGAACAACCGGACCGGGCTGACGGGAAGCGCACGCATCTCCACGGCAAGGGTACAGGGACAGTCCCGGCGGTCCTCCTTCACGACGTCACAGGACGCCCAAACAAGGCTGCCGTAAAGGACGGCCGCCGCCGCACACCCCCTGCGCCCCGCCGCGAAACGCATCATTTTCCGAAATAGCGGAAGGTATTCTCAATCACGTCGTCCAGGGCCGGATAGAGGTTCAGGAGGGTTTCCTTCAGGTCCTCCATGGTGGTGACATCGGCCGTCAAGGCCCGGAAGATCTGCCCGCGGGAAAGCCCCCGTTCATACAGATAGACGAAGATGTCCGGCTTGAACCAGAAGGTGTTCCCGAAGGTGGCCACAGTGCCGCCGTAACGTTCCTTATACAGGGTTTCCTGAAGGAAATAGGCCCACATCTCCCCGATTTCGCAGTAGTTCGCGTCTTCCCGCGTCCCGCTTCCGTAGGCGTTCCAGCCCTCCAGGACGAAGGATTTGACGACGTATTTGATATATGGATTCCAGAAAGCGTTCCCCACTTTTCCGTAGTGGCTCGCGTGCGCGAGTTCGTGCGTAACGGCCCGATAGATGCCCGCATAATCCTCCTCCTTCGTGCCGATGGTCACGTCCGGCAGAAGCATCTTCACCAGCCACAGCCAGTCGCCCAGGTATTCGCTCAGCAGCCCGTCCTCCAGAAACGCCCCGTGGTGCAGCATACAGGCGCTGGAGCAGCGCAGGTGCGGGAAAATCCAGATGCGCAGGTCCCCCGGCGGCGGCGTCACGTCCAGCTCCTCCCGCGTGCAGCGGGAAAAGTAGTCGTAGGCGGCGTTGTTCACCGCGCATCGGCGGAAGAGCGCCCCGTCGCCGGAAGCCGTCACGTGGTAGTCGATCCCTTCCGGGGAACCCTTCCCCAGCGTACTCACCGAGGCGGGAATGACAATGAGGTTCAGGCCGATGTTAAAGCCCTTCTCGTTCTTGAAAACCAGCCGGTAGCGCGGCTTCCCGGAGAAAGTCTTGTCCATCTTGTAGTAGCCGTCGCGGTCGGTATAGGCGGTAGCGATGCGCACGAACACGTTGGCCGCCACCATCACGCCCGAAACGCCGAACGGCTTCCCGCCGCTGAAACGGGGGTCCTCGATGGTGATACGCCCTGCCGGGGCCGATGCGCCGGCCTTGGTTACCGCCTCCAGCATCCCTTCGTTTCCCGTGAGGCGGAAGGCCTCGCGCTCCACCAGCGCCCAGTCCACCCCCTCCGCGGCCTTGGTCGCGCTCTGATGTTCGGCGAAGAAGCACTCGTCCAGCAGCTCATAGCGAATGCCGGCGGGGAAAACGAACGATTTGGGCACAACGGCGTACTGCCAGGTGATGGCTTCCTCCCCCACCGACGGATCCTTGTAGTAATCCCCCTCCCGCAGGATGCTGTAGTCCATCGGATGGTCCAGCAGGTAGAGGCCCAGGTCCTTGAGCATCCCCAGCTGGGCGTCATCGGCCGGCAGGAAACGCACATACAGGTCGGTGGCCTCTATCTGCACGCGGCCCGCTTTCGAGGGATAGGCCTTCGTAAGGGCCTCCTGCATATTGGCCACCGTGTAGGGATCCTCCAGCTTCTCCCCCAGCTGGATCATATCGTGGTACACTTCCCCGTCGGGCTGGCGGGAAGCGGCGGGAGCGGGATCATCCTTGAAGCTGCACGCAAGCGGCAGCAGCAGGAACAGGGACAAGAAGACTTTTTTTATCATAGCGCTCAGTTTTTCTCCCTGCAAAACTGAGAAAAGTTATCCGTTTCACGGCAGGGTGAAACGTTTAACTGCAAAAGCGGCCTCCCGTAAGCGTAAAACGCCGTTTTTCACGGCGAATGAAACGGATAATGACCGAAAAACCGTCGCAAAGGCACAAAAAATCGGCCCTCCACGCTGGTGGAAGGCCGATTATCCGTTTCAGAAAAAAAGATTAGAAATGGGCCACAGTCTTCTGTTCCACGGCGGAAAGAAGCTTGTTCGCCAGGGAAGACACCCCGAAGCGGAACAGGTCCTTGTTCAGCCATTCGGGCCCCAGGATGGAGCTCACGATGGACCAGTAGCACACGGCATCCAGGGCAGAGGAAACGCCGCCAGCGGGCTTGAAGCCCACCTTGTGCCCAGTCTTTTCATAGTACTTCTTGATGCATTCGCACATCACGTAGGCGGCGGTGGGGGTGGCGTTCACCTTCACCTTGCCCGTGGAGGTCTTGATGAAATCGGCCCCGTTCTCCATCGCGAGGAAGGAGGCGTCGGCGATGGCCTGGGTGGACGGCAGGAGGCCAGTTTCCAGGATAACCTTCAAAACCACTTTCCGCCCGGCGGCGGCTTTGTCGATGCACTCGCGGGAAGCCTTGATCTCGTTCCCGGCGGCGGCGTAATCGCCGGCGAGGAAGCTGTTGAGGGCGAGGACGATGTCGATTTCGTCGGCCCCGTTCCTGACCGCCAGTTCAATCTCGTGGAGTTTCACCTCCAGGTAGCTCTGGGAACTGGGGAAGCAGCCCGCCACGCAGGTGACGTGCAGCTCCGGCGTGCAGCGGGTGGCGGCTACGACGGATGCGAAGTTGGGGTACACGCAGCACGATGCGGGAAGCGGGAACTCCGGGAAAGCCTTGGGAAGGGCGTTCACCTTTTCCACCATCGCCTTCACGGAAGCGGGCGTGTCGTCACTCGAAAGGGTGGTCTGGTCCATCAGGCCGAAACAGGCCTTGTAGATCTCCGGGGAGGCGAGCTCCTCCAGGGAGGCGGCAATCTGTTCCAATTTGTGGGCGATGGCCTCGTCATTCGGCGTATAGCCGTAGTTGCTGGAAATAGACATAGTGTGTTATCCTTTAATTTGTATATTGTATCCTTCGTCCAGGAGGGGACGCACCAGGGCACGCATTTCCTCCACGGAATATTTCTTCAACCCCTGCAGCGGGGTTTCACGGTCGATGGTATAGACCATCACTTCGCGGGGCTTCAACCGCCGCACGATTTCCATCCAGTCTTCCGCCCAATCGGCCGTCTCCCAACCGTCGCCCTTCAGGAACATCGTCTGGAGGACGAACTGCCCTTCGAAGCGTTCCAGGGCCTTTACTACATCGGCTACGCGGTAGCCTTTTGCGGGCCGATTCACCCGCCGCGCCTGTGCATCGGTGGCGGCGTCCAGCTTGAGGATGGGGTTGTCCACCTTCCGGAGCGCCTCGAAAATGCGGAGCACGCCGCAGCGCGTGGCGTTGGAAAGGACGCTCACCCGGGCCGATGGATAAAACCGGTCCCGCAGCGCCAGCGTCAGGTCCACGATCTCCGGGAAGGCAGGGTTCAGCGTGGGCTCGCCGTCGCCGGAGAAGGTGATCGAGTCGATGGGCGTTCCCGCCGCCCGGCAGGCCTGGAGCTTCTCTTCCAGCGCCTCCCGCACCTCTTTGGCCGAGGGCAAGCGGGTATCGGCCAACCCGTCCTTGTTCCAACCGCACTCGCAGTAGATGCAGTCAAAGTTACAGATTTTTCCGTTCCGCGGCAAGAGGTTGATGCCTAAGGAACTCCCGAGCCGCCGGCTGAAGATGGGGCCGAATACCGTGTCTTCCCTTAGCATAACCTGACAGATTTGCAGTTCACAATCCGCACGACTCCGGGCTTTTTGCCGGGCTCCAGGGTTCCGAGGCAATTCTCGAGCCCCAGGAAGCGGGCGCCGTTCAGGCAGGCCCATTCCAGCATCTCCTGCAGCGGCACTTCCGGGAAGGCTTCCTGCAGGCAGGCGATTTCCGCCACCATATTCAGCGCATCGTTGGAGGACAGGGAGTCCGTTCCGATGCAGATGGGAATCCCGGAAGCGCGCATCACGGAGATGGGTGGCAGCGTATGATGAATGAACAGGTTGGAAAGCGGACAGACGGCGATGTACGGATGAGCCAGCACCTCGCGCGCCAGGGCGGCGCCTTCCGGGGTGAGGCAGCATTCGTGTACCAGGAGGACATTCCCCTGCACCGGCTTTTTTAGGCCGGCGGCCTTGAGCCGATCCAAGAAGTACTCGAGCGAGGAAGTCCCCGTCACCGGCGGCGTGGGAATGCCGTTCGCGATGCGGTTGTCCCACATCGGCCCGCGGCCGTAGCGCATCATCTCCTCTTCCTCCTCCGACTCTTCGCTGTGGAAGGACAGGAAGCCGTCTTCGAGACCTGCAGCGGCCGATGCGGACAGCAGCTGCGGGCTCATCGTATAGCAGGAATGGGGCGTTGGGGCGGCGTCCAGGCCCAGCGCACGGGCCTGCGCCTGCAAATCCCGCACGGAGGCCATCACGGCGTCACATTCCTCAGGCTGAGCCCCGAACACTTCCAGGAAGGTACGGGTATAAAGCGGATGGGAAGCCTTCAGGGCGAAGGAATCCGCGCAGTTGGAAATATCGGCCATCGCCACCACGCCCTGCGCCCAGAGGCCGTCCAGGGCCTCTTTCAAGGCCGCGAGCCGATCCTCCTTCGAGGATGTATCCCGAAGCGCGTTGATCTGGTCGATAAAACCCGCCATCCCGGTCCCCTTGCGGAACTTTCCCTTCAGGTAGGAGAGCTCCGCGTGGCAGTGCGCGTTCACGAAGCCCGGGCACAGGATGCCTTCCTCCACCCGCTCCCCTTCCGGGCAGACGCCCGTTCGGAGGACGGTGCCATCGGCCGATGTCTCCACAAAGCCCCGGCGGAGCGGCTGCCCTGCCAGCGTGTAGACGTATTCGGCCGTATAGCGCATTACTGAAGCGTATCCCGCTGATAGAGTTCTTCCCGCAGTTTCACGGTATCCACGATGTGGAAATACACGCTGTCGCCGGCAAAGCGGATGCGCATCGTATCCGCCGCCCGCACACGCGGATGCGGCAGGGTGGTGTCCGGCTGCAGCGTATAGATGCGAAGGAAGCCTTTCCGCCATTCCTGCAGGTCGATGACGGCCTTCACTTCCTTGGCGCGGGCTTCCAGGTCATCGGCCACCGCGCTCATGATCTTCTCCATCCGGGAGGCGTCCGAAAGGTAGTAGCTGATGCTGCGCAGGAAGTCGTCCGTGTTGTAGCCGTAGGCCTCGAAGATGCCTTCATACACCAGCATCGTATCCGCCTGCCGCTTCGATTGGAAGTTCTGCTTGAGCTGCTGGTCCTGGATGAGCATATCGGCCATAATCCGCTGCATCTTGGCACGCTTGATCACCCGCGGGCCGCAGGCGACCGCCAGGAGGAGCACAAGGCCGATATAAAGGACGCGGCGCATTAGCGGAGGGCGGCGCCTAATTCACTCTGAAGGGCGTTCAGCACGCGTTCCATCGTCTTTTCCACCACCTCATCCGTGAGGGTGCGCTCCAGGTCCTGGAGGACGAAGTTCAGCGCGTACTGCTTCTTGCCCGCAGGAATCTTCTCGCCGCGGTACACGTCGAAGAGCGAGACGCTTTTGATGAGGTGCTTGCCGGCTTTGAGGGCGCATTTGCGGACGTCGGCGTAGGCCACGTTTTCATCCAGCAGCAGGGCCAGGTCGCGGCGCACCTCCGGGAACTTCGGCAGCTCCTTGAAGGCAAATTTGTCGCGCTTGATGAGGGCGAAGAGCACTTCCCAGTTGATCTCCGCGGCGAAGACGGGCTGCTTCACGCCGAAGCGTTTGCAGAGGGCGGGATTCATCGTGCCCAGGGTGGCGAGCAGCTGCGGCTCACGGCCGGGGACGCTCCAGGTGATGCCCTCGCTGAAGAGGTCTGCGGGAGCGGCGCCGGCGATGAGGCCGTTCACATCCACGCGGTAGCGGGAAAGCAGGTTCTCCACATAGCCTTTCAGCTGGAAGAAACTGGACTTCTGGGCGGCGCTGCGCCAGACTTTGTCCGGTGTGCCGCTGATAAAGAGCGAGAAGCAGCGGTGCTCCTCATAGCTCGCGAGGGTTTTCCCGTCGCCTTCCGGCAGGCGCTGATAGACGGAGCCGTACTCGAAGAACTTGAGGCTCGTCGCCTGGCGGTTCAGGTTGTAGGCCACCACTTCCAGGCCGTTCAGAAGGAGCGTCTGGCGCATCACGTTGAGGTCGCTCGAGAGCGGGTTCACGATGTGGACGCACTTCTGCGCGGGGAAGGTTTCCAGCTGCGTATAGTAGTCCTCCTTGGTGAGGGAGTTATTCATCGTCTCCACGAAGCCGTTCGCGGCCAGCCAGTTGGAAATGTTGTTGCGGGTGGCTTCCGGGTCCGGCTGGGCCGACGGATTCACGCTCATCCGCAGGTTCTCCGGCAGCTCGATGTTGTTGTAGCCGTAGATGCGGAGGATTTCCTCCACCACGTCGCATTCGCGGGTGACATCCACCATATAGGTGGGGGCGGCCACCAGGGCGCCGCTGCGGCGTTTCGCCAGGAACTGGTAGTTCAGGCCGATGAGGATCTTCTCGATGGTATCGGCCCCGATTTCCTTGCCGATGAAATGCTGGATGCGGTTGTAGTCCAGTTCGATCTGCGCACGGCCGATCTTATTGGGGTAGACTTCGCGGACCTTGCCCACCACCTTTCCGCCGGCCGTCTCCAGGATGAGGAGGGCGGCGCGCTTGGCGGCGTAGAGGGCGGCCTCGGGATCCGCTCCGCGTTCGAAGCGGAAGCTGGCGTCGGTGCTTAAGGTCTGGCTCTTGGCGGTCCTGCGGATGCTCACGGGGTCGAAGTAGGCGCCCTCGATGAACACGTCCACCGTGCTGTCGCTCACGCCCGAATCTTCGCCGCCGAAGACGCCGGCGATGCACATCGGCCCATCAACATTTGCGATCACCACGTCGCAGGCGGCGAGCTTGCGCTCCACGCCGTCCAGGGTTTTTATCGGCTCCCCTTCCTTGGCGCGGCGCACGATCACCTTCCCACCACTAATCTTTCCGGCGTCGAAGGTGTGCAGGGGCTGGCCCGTCTCGAAGAGCACGAAGTTGGAGATATCCACGATGTTGCTGATGGGCTTCAGGCCGATACTGAGCAGCCGCTCCTGCAGCCACTGGGGGCTCGGGGCCACTTTCACGCCCTTGATGGTGATGCCGCAGTAGCGGGGGGCGCCGTCGCTGTCCTGCACTTCCACGGGGATGGAGTCGCCATCGGCCTCCTTGAAAGCCTCCACGGAAGGGAGTTCCAGTTTGGCGGGGATGCCCTTGCTGTAAAGGTAGGCGTAGAGGTCCCGCGCCACGCCGATATGGGATGCCGCGTCGATGCGGTTGGCGGTGATTTCGTATTCGATGACGGCTTCGTCCTTCAGCCCCAGATACTCCTTGGCGGGCGTGCCGATCTTTGCGTCCTCCGGCAGCACCATAATGCCTTCGTGGCTGGCGCCGATGCCCAGTTCGTCCTCCGCGCAGATCATACCGAAGCTCTCCACGCCGCGGATCTTGGACTTTTTGATCTTGAAGTCACCGGGGAGCACGGCCCCTATCTGGGCGAAGAGGACCTTCTGGCCGGCCGCTACGTTGGCCGCGCCGCAAACCACCTGGACGGGCTCGTTTCCGCCGTCGTCCACGGTGGTTACGTGCAGGTGGTCGCTGTCCGGATGGGGCTCGCAGGTGAGGACTTTCGCCACCACCACGTTCTTCAGGCCGCCGGGGACCACTTCCTGCATCTCCAGGCTGTCCACTTCAATGCCGATGGAAGTCATCGCCTCCGCCACCTGTTCGGGGCTGAGGTCGCACTTCAAATACTCCTTTAACCAGTTGTAAGACAGTTTCATTGTATATTTTCCAGTTTAAACAGATCTTCTACGAATTCTTTCTTGTCGAAGACTTTGAGGTCTTCCACGCCCTCCCCGATTCCGAGGAACTTGATGGGAATCTTGAACCCGTCCACGATGCCCACCACCACGCCGCCCTTGGCACTTCCGTCCAGTTTGGTGACGGCAAGGGCGGTGACGTCCGTGGCCCTGGAGAACTCCTTCGCCTGTACGAAGGCGTTTTGGCCGGTGGAGGCGTCCAGCACCAGCAGCACCTCGTGGGGACCGTCGGGAACCACGCGTTTGATCACATTGCGGATTTTGGTGAGTTCGTTCATCAGGTCCACGCGGTTGTGCAGACGGCCGGCCGTGTCGATGAGGACGGCATCGGCCCCCTTGGCGACGGCGCTCTTGACGGTGTCGAAGGCCACGGCGGCGGGATCCGCGCCCATCGGCTGCTTCACAATATCGGCCCCGGCCCTTTCCGCCCAGATGTCCAGCTGCTCCACAGCGGCGGCGCGGAAGGTATCGGCCGCTCCGATGACCACCTTCTTACCCTGCTTTTTGAGCATGGCGGCCAACTTGCCGATGGTGGTCGTCTTCCCAACGCCGTTCACGCCCACGATGAGCATCACGTAGGGCTTCTTCGTGAAGTCAAAGGGCTGCACGGGCTCGTCCGGGCCCATCAGGTTGGCGATTTCGTCGCGAATGAGGGCAGTGAGCTCCTCCATATCCACGTACTTGTCCTTCTCTACGCGGTCCTCGATGTTGTCGATGAGCTTGAGGGTGGTATCCACGCCCATATCGCTGCTCAGCAGGGCCTCCTCCAGGGCGTCCAGCACGTCGTCGTCCACCCGGGACTTTCCCGTGATGGCCCGCCCCAACTTCTGGAAGAAGTTCAGGTTCGTTTTCTTGACGCCGCTGCTAAAGATTCCCATAGTTTGCAAATTTAACAATATTCTACGGGTTTAACAAGATGCCGTGCCGAAAGAGGCACACGCCGGGGGGACTCCGTTCGCTGCGCTCACTCCGGCCCCTCCCATTGTCTCCTGCGTCCCTGCGGGACTTGTATCCAACGGGCCCCTCTTTTAGATTTGCACCATGATTTCAATATGGAATCGTGGTGCTCTTTTGTTGTATCTTTGACATTGAGTTGAGAGTGGTGAACTAAGGGCCCCGTTAGACAAGTATCCAGAGGGGGTATGAGACTCACTCTC
>JAEEIJ010000065.1 GCA_016281315.1 Bacteroidales bacterium | reverse complement strand
GGCCAACTATATGATGGGTCTTCTCCCGAACCACGAGCGTTACAACAAGGTGATCGACCTCTGGACGAGCATCGACAACAAGCTCACGGACATCGTGAAGAAGGAAATCTCGGCCGACCAACAGGGTTTCAACCCGGTGTATATGATGCTGGATTCCGGCGCCCGTGGTTCCACCACGCAGATCAAGCAGCTCTGCGGTATGCGCGGCCTCATGGCCAAGCCCCAGAAGAGCGGCGCCGCCGGAGCGGAAATCATCGAGAACCCGATCGTGTCCAACCTGAAGGAAGGTATGTCGGTGCTGGAGTACTTCATCTCCACGCACGGCGCCCGTAAGGGTCTGGCCGATACTGCCCTGAAGACCGCCGACGCAGGTTACCTGACCCGTCGTCTGGTGGACGTCTCCCACGACGTGATCATCACCGAGGAAGACTGCGGTACCCTCCGCGGCCTCATCGCCACGGCCATCAAGAACAAGGACGAGGTGGTGGAATCCCTTGGTGAAAGGATCCTGGGCCGCACTTCCGTGCACGACATCTACAACCCGCTGAACGGCGAACTCATTATCGCCGCCGGCGAGGAGATCCGCGAGGATGTGGCCGCCCTCATCGACACCCTGCCCATCGAGCAGGTGGAGATTAGGAGCGTCCTCACCTGCGAATCCCGCAAGGGTGTGTGCGCCAAGTGCTACGGCCGCAACCTGGCTACCAGCCGCATGGTGGAAACCGGTGAAGTGGTGGGCGTTATCGCCGCTCAGTCCATCGGCGAACCCGGTACGCAGCTTACGCTCCGTACCTTCCACGTGGGTGGTACCGCCTCCGGTGCCGTGGCGGATAACACCATCGTCTCCAAGTACGAGGGCAAGCTCCAGTTCGAGGAGCTGCGCACCATCGACCGTGAGAACGAGGACGGCAGCGTGACCCCCGTGGTGGTGTCCCGTATGACGGAACTCCGCATCGTGGACGAGCGCACCGGTATGACCTATTCCCAGTATGACATCCCTTACGGCTCCACGCTGTACTTCAAGGACGGCGCGAAGGTAAAGAAGGGAGACCTCATCTGCGAATGGGATGCCTACAACGCCACCACCATCGTGGAAACCGCCGGTACCGTCCGCTTCGAGAATATGGTCGAGGGCGTCACTTACCGTGAGGAAAGCGCCGACGAATTCGCCACCAATACGGACAAAGTGATCATTGAAAGCCGCGACAAGACCAAGAGCCCGTCCATGCACATCGTGGACGATAAGGGCGTGATCCTGCGCACTTTCAACCTGCCCGTGGGCGCCCACATCATGATGGGCGACGGCGCCGCCGTGAAGGTGGGCGACGTGGTGATCAAGATTCCGCGCGCCATCGGCAAGGCCTCCGATATTACCGGCGGTCTGCCGCGCGTGACGGAACTCTTCGAAGCCCGTACCCCGTCCAACCCCGCCATCCTCTCCGAGATCAACGGTGAGGTCCTGATGGGGAAGGTCAAGCGCGGTAAACGTGATATCATCGTGAAGAACCGCAGCGGCAAGGAATGCCACTATGAGGTTCCTATGACCAAGCAGATCCTGGTTCAGGAGAACGACTACGTGAAGGCCGGCTCCCGTCTCTCGGACGGCGGCACTTCGCCCACCGACATCCTGAACATCCTTGGACCTGTGAAGGCGCAGGAATACATCGTGAACGAAATCCAGGCCGTGTATCGTCTGCAGGGCGTGAAGATCAACGATAAACACTTCGAGATCATCGTCCGCCAGATGATGCGCAAGGTTCAGATCGGCGATCCCGGCGACACCGAATTCCTCCCGGAGGAACTGGTGGACAAGTGGGAGTTTATGGACCGCAACGACGCCATCTTCGGCAAGTACTATGTCGAGGAAGCCGGCGACAGCGTGCGGTTCCAGGAAGGAGACATCATCAGCGCCCGCGACCTCCGCGGCGAAAACGGTTCCCTGGAACGCCAGGGCGCCAAGCTGATGGTCGTCCGTCCCGCCAAACCCGCCACCGCCTCCCAGGTGCTGCAGGGTATCACCCGCGCGGCCCTCAAGACCGGTTCCTTCATCAGCGCCGCCTCCTTCCAGGAGACCACCAAGGTGCTGAGCGAGGCTGCCATCCGCGCCCGCGTGGACAATCTTGAAGGCCTCAAGGAGAACGTCATCTGCGGCCATCTCATCCCTGCCGGCACCGGCCTGGCCCGCTACCAGGATATCGTGGTAGGCTCCAAGACCGACGCCATCGAGGCGATGAACGAGCTGTAGCAGACCGTTCCTCTTCAACCAAAGCGCCCTCTCTATCGGAGGGCGCTTTTTTTGTGTCTCCTGATTCCGGAGACATGATTGCGTGTGGTTAAAGCACACTTTCTGCGTTCTAGCCCCGGTGACTGTGCTTTAACGATGGAGACAGATGGATTGGTGCAGGTGCCCTAGCTTGGTGGCGCAGGTTCTGCAAAAGTGCCAAGGCCTGCGCCATGGAATGTGCCTTCCACACACGTGAGAAGCAATATCGCTGGAGCAGGCTTCGACCTTTTTATGGAACCTGCGCCGGAGAGGAGGGAGACCCGCGCCTTGTGTGTCTCCTTCCGTACCGACGTCAACTGTGCAGTTTCCGTTATCCCCGTCCAGCCTTAGTCTACGTCCTTGAGCGCAGCCAGGGGCTCCTTGGCGGCAATTCTGTATTTCGAGGCCCTGACAACGGGCCAGTAATGGGCCTTGAAGTCCTCCCAGTTGTAATAGGGCCCGCTTACGGCGGGGAAGGGGAGGGTGGCCTCGGCTTCGTTCAGCAGCACCTTCACCAGGATGTCGCCGGAGGCGTTCCGGAAAAAAATCAGCTGCAGGGAACAACCCATGGGCACCTCGTAGCTGGGGAAGAATTCCGCCCGTTCCGCAATGGTTGTAGCGGTGCGGCCAAAGCCGTTCACGTCCATCAGTGCAATCAGGGGCGCGAGGGCTGCGTCGTGGCCGAAGCGCAGACGCAGTTGCGTCCCGCCGCTTGCGATGTCTGCATCGGCCGATTGAATGATCTGCTCCAGGGTATAGGCCGCATAGTCGGCCGCCAGGCTTTCCGACACCTCATAGCGGGCGAGGTGCGAGCTCGCCCGCCAGATGGCCGCCGACTCCTCCTCGGAGAAGATGTCGTCGAAGCAGCCTTGATCCGTGTCCAGGCAATAAGTGTCGGCCGCAATGGAATGCAGCAGGCCGATAAACTGCTCGGGTGAGCTCTTAAGCTGCTCCAGGGCGTCCTCTTCCGTGAAATACCTCGCCACAATCTCCTTCCAGGGGACGGTTTCCATAAAAAAGGCTCTTGAGGCCTCTTGGGCCGCCCTTCCGTGCGCGTACGCGCCCTTGATCAGATGGGGGTTGGATTTGAGGTTGGGCTGCAGCCAGCTGCAGTACTTGGCCGATGCGTCGGCCTTCACCGCGATATCCCGGTCCAGCGATTGCAGCTGGGACAGGCAGGACCACATGCTCATGATCACCCGCGGGGATTCGGTGGAAACGGCTTCCACATGCGTGGGGCCTTCGAATACTGTGGGAAAGCGTGCAAACATGTGTCCGGCGATGGCGCGGTGCTGCGCCTTGCCGGTCCCGGTGAGGTTTCCGGCGCAGACCTTTACCTTCCGGTAGAAGGCCAGATAACGCTTGCAGAGGGTTTTCCCTTCCTCCGTGAGGAGGGCGTTGTTCTCGGCCTTGGAAAGCAGCGTGTACAGGGTCTCATACTCGCTGGTGCAGTAGCGTGCGCCGTGCCGGGCGAAGTGGCTGATATAAAATGGCCGATACCCTTCCGGCGCCGGCGTCATCGCCGGCGCATTCTTGTAGTCGTAGACGTAATAGGCTCCCGCATACTTGTTCTGCGCACCCGCGATGCCGCACCACAGCATCAGCGGCAGTAAAAAGTAAAAGTGTTTCATATCTGATGGCAAAGATAGGCAATAATAAGGGAAAAGAACCAGTTTCCTCGCGATAAGGTGGTTAAGGTTCAATGAAACGTTTGCGAAGTCCCGACTGCGAAAAAATACGAATTATTACTGTCCTTCTTTTCTGCAGTTTGCCTCGGGTTAGGCTTTTGGCCGGAAATTTGCTACCTTTGTAAACGAGAAAAGCTTTTGAACGATGAAGACTATGCGCTACCTCTCATGGCTGGCGATAGCGGCCATGATACTTTTAAGCGGTTGCACCGGCACCCGCACGGATTATTACCGTCCCCACGGCGGAGGAGGAACCCAACCTACGACGCCCACAACACCCACGACCCCCACGACACAGCTTTACGAACGTACGGACTGGAGTGTCCAGTACCGCGGCCGCACCATGTATGAGGACTCTATGACGGAAGAATTTCAGTTCAACTATCCCGGAGACAACTACTTCATCCTTCGCACGGTTACGGAAGACGATTTCGTCAACCTGTATAACGGGAACCTGAAGACTTTCATCGATGAGGAGGTGGCCGCCACCCTGCAGACGGCCAAGAATCAGAACATTAGTTTCACCGAATTGAACGAGGTCTTCAACAAGAAGATCAAGACCTTCTATTCCGGCATCCTTATCCACAACGTCTATACCGCCTACCTCATTGAAATTGCCAAGAACGGCAAGCCCACCTACCATTATTGCAAGGGCACCGCAGATGTGGTGGAAGAGGCCGCTACGGCCGAATACAGCGCCTGGCTGGGCGTATGGCACGTGGGCGACCGCTATCGGTTCTACGACATAGAGGTTTCTCCTATCGAGAACAATTACTTCTACCGCGTGGACGGCTGGGAAGCTGGTGCTGGTGCTGATGTCGAGATGAACCAGGAGGACGACTGGATCGAGACCCGGCTGATGGACGACGGCACCCTGTCCTTCTTCATCCAGTTCATCGCCCGGTACGAGAACTATGAGAATCTGGGCACCGTGGACTATATGTTCGTGGGAACCTATGTGGAAAGCTCCGGAGAGAAGGTAGATGACTGGGAAGGCTGGGAAGTCGGTTGGGCCGAAGATAACGGCGCTTCCGTGGTCCTGAACGCCGGCAATACCGAATTCGAGGTGAATGGAAAGGTTTACAAGCCGGCCTACAACAGCATGCGCTACTCCATCTACAGCGACAAGGATCAGCTGTGGTACCATTTTAACCAAAAAGTTCCGGAATTCCCGATGACCATGGTCAAGACCAAGGCATCCGTGAGAGAGGACCGTACGCCGGTGCACACCATCAACTACGTACGCCGCACCCAGCCCAAGGCCGCCGTCAACGGCTCTCTCGTGCGGAAATCGGCCTCCATTGAAGACAAGCGCCTGCGCAGCAAGTAGTTTTTAATGATGCGCCTTCGCCTGAGCCTGAGCCTGTCCCTTGTGTTCGCGCTGTCCTGTGGTAACCACGGCAGCGCGGACACTGAGGTTAAAGCCGCCCTGCGGGAATTGGACCGGGTCATCCAGGCCGAAGAAATCATCACGGCTTCCAAGGAAGCGCACTGCTCGGTCCTTCGGGATCAGCTTGCCCAGGCCGAGAATCCCTATAGCCGTTATCAGATCCTGAATAGCCTGTATGAGGAGTACGCCAAGTCGCGTCTGGACTCGGCCCTGGTCTATGTCCATCTGAAGGAAGACCTGGCCCGGGGAATCGGCGACCGGACGCTCATCAACGACGCCGCCATGGACAAGGCGGACCGTTACCTGATTTCCGGACTGTACCGCTACGCGCAGGATGCCCTGGAAAGTATCGCGGTAGACGACCATCTTACCAGACAGCGCCTGTGCGATTATTACAGGGCCTATACCGTCCTGTATCACGGATTAAAACTCACCAACAAGGACCCGCTGTTCAACGACAGGCTGGACTCGCTGGAACACCATTACCGGGACCTGTATTTCAGCTCCGCCGACAGCACCATGCTGTATTTTCATACTTACAGTGCGGAATATGAAATCGATAAGGGTAATCCGGGAAAGGGCCGTGAAAAACTGGAACACGCCATCCGGACGCGGAACAACTCTGTGGACGACCTCGCCATCCTGCACTATTGCATCGCCAAGACTTACCGGCTGGAGGGGAATATGGACAAGGCCCTGGTACACTATGCCATCAGCGCCCGTTATGACCTGGGCCACGGGGTTCGGGCCTCCCGTTCCCTGATCCAGACGGCCAGGATGGTGATGGCCAGAGGCCAGACCCGGAAGGCCTTCTCCTATATCACCCGCGCCCATCAGGACGCCATCCTCTCGGATGCCAGGATCTGCCTCACGGAAATATCGGCCTTCATGCCAAGGGTCATGTCCTCCTACGAACAGGTGAACCGCCGGCGCTTTCAGGATATTTACCTCATCATCTTCCTGATGGCCCTTCTGCTGGTGCTGGCCGTAGCAGGCCTCTATTTCGTACGCCGCTACCAGAAACGCGTTCTCAAGTACGACAAGACCATCAAAAGCATCAACGACGACCTTCAGCAGCATATTCTGGAAGTAAAGAAAGCCAATGAGCTCAGGGAGAACACGCTGGGGCAGTATGTGGCCATGTTCACGGACCACATCAACAGCCTGGAGGAATACCGGTCCTCCATCCGCGTCATCGCCAAGTCCAAGGACCTGGACGAGATAACGCATGCCCTCCGCTCCGACGAATTCATCGACGCACGCCGGGAAACCCTGCTGCAGGAATTCGACCGGGTTTTCCTGAGCGTTTTCCCGGATTTCGTGAGCCAGCTCAACGCCCTCCTCCAGGAGGACAGCCGGATCGGACGAAATCTGCCCGAGGGCCGGCTGAACAACGAGATCCGCATCTTCGCCCTCATCCGTCTGGGGGTTAAGGAATCGGCCGATATAGCCCGCTTCCTCAAGAAGTCGCCTTCTACCATCTACAACTACAGGGTTAAACTCAGGAAGGCGTCCTTGTGCCCGAACGAGGAGTTTGAGTCCCGGCTCATGGAAATTGGGAAAGCGTAAATCCATCGCCTTTCGGCATCTACTATTTTTCGTTTATAAAAGTATTTAATAATCTAATTATCAGATTATTATCTTACTATGTGCCGTCCGTACCGTCTACTATTGCGCGTGCGAGGGCTTGTATATGCACGCGTAAAGATTTATCTTTGTTTTTCAGATAGTTAAATAACGCATAACTAACACAACTAAATCTATAAACACAATGTTGCACAAAAAACTGTTTACCATTCTGTCAGTCCTGCTGGGAATGACAGTTTGCGCGTATGCGCAGAAGCAGACAGTGAAGGGCACCGTGCAGGATGCGGCAGGACCCGTGATCGGGGCCGTGATCCAGGCAGAAGGCGCCAGCGCTGTGACGGACTTCGATGGTAATTTCTCCATCACGGTAAGTCCGAATGCAATCCTTGAGGTTTCCTGCCTGGGCTATGCCACCAAACAGGAACCCGTCAACGGACGAAAGCAAATCACCATCATCCTGGAAGAGGACAGCTTCGTCCTGGAGGATGCCGTGGCCGTGGGTTACGGTACCACCAAGAAGACCAACCTCACCGGTGCCGTGTCCGTGATCAAGGCCGAAGCCCTCAAGGACCGTACTTCCCTGGACGTTGCCCACATGCTGCAGGGTTCGGTCCCCGGCCTCAACATCACTTCCGGTTCCGGCCGTCCCGGCCAGGCCGCCAACCTGAACATCCGTGGTTGGAACTCCATCAACGGCGGCTCGCCCCTCGTCCTGATCGACGGCGTGGAAGGTGACCTCCAGTACATCAACCCGGCCGATGTAGACAACATCTCCGTCATCAAGGATGCCGCTGCCGCGGCCATCTACGGTGCAAAAGGTTCCGCCGGTGTCGTCCTGGTGAGCACCAAGAACGGCACCAAGGAAAAGGACGGCCGGGCCAAGGTGAGCTACAGCGGCCGCTTCGGCCTCACTGCTCCCACCACCAGCACGGACTTTGAAACGCGCGGTTACGACCACGTCTACATGACCAACCTGTTCTGGTCCCGTTACAGCCCCGGCACCAAGTATGCCAATTACACGGACGCAGACATGCAGGAACTCTGGATCCGTCGCAACGACGTGACGGAGAATCCCGCCCGCCCGTGGGTGACCATCACCAACGTAGACGGTCAGGACGTGTATAACTACTACGCCAATACGGACTGGTATCACGTGCTGTACAACGACATCAAGCCCACCTACAGCCACATGATCACCATGAGCGGTGCAACGGATGCCCTCTCCTACCTGGTTTCCGGCGGCTACACCTACGAACAGGGTATGTTCAAGGACAAGCCGGATAACTACAAGCGGGTGAACCTGCGTGCGAAGATTTCCTTCAAGGTGACGGACTGGCTCAAGATCGGGTCCAACACCAGCTATTTCAACAGCGCCTATTTCTATCCCGGCCGCAGCGGTATCAACAACACCTTCGGCGACAGCACCGTCCACGCCTTGGCCAGCTATCCGGCTTTCAACCCGGATGGAACGAATGTGTACACGACAAAGTACAACAACTACACGATCATGGACGGTACGCTGATGAGTCTGTTCAGCGACCACTTCAACAACGATACGGTGGATAACCTCAGCGAGACCATCGACTTCACCCTTACGCCCCTCAAGGGCCTCAGCATCAAGGGTGACTACACCTATACCTTCAAATACGGCGGCTATGTGAACCGCGCCACCCTGGGCGAGTATTCCCAGTATCCCGGTGTGGTGGAGACGGTGCTGAATGAAGGCAAGGGCCTCGTGGACAAACTCACGGAAAGCGCCTCCACCAACATTTATCAGGCCTACAACCTGTACGCCACCTATGAACACAGCTGGGCCGAAGCCCACAACTTCAAGGTGATGGCCGGCGTGAACTATGAAAAACGCCACATCAAGGACCTCGGCCTCCAGGGTTACAACCTGTACACGACAGAACTGAACGACCTGGATCTGGTGGGTGCTTCGGAGAACTATCCGGAAGAGGGCCAGAGCTACAAGCGCATGGTAACCAGCGGCGGCCAGAACGAGCTCAAGACCGCAGGTTACTTCGCCCGTATCAACTACGACTATAAGGGTCGCTACCTCCTGGAACTGAACGGCCGCTACGACGGTTCTTCCCGCTTCCTCCGCGGTCACCGCTGGGTATTCTCCCCGTCGGCCTCCCTGGGTTGGAGAATCTCCGAAGAACCTTTCTTCCAGCCGCTCAAGGGCTGGTGGGACAATGCCAAGATCCGTTTTTCCTATGGTCAGCTGGGCAACCAGCAGATGAGCTCCTACTATCCCGCCATCCGCACCGTGGACACCAGCGGCCAGTCCAGCTATCTCCTGGGCGGCGGCAAACTGCCGTCGGCCACCCTCAGCGCACCGGTTTCCTCCGGCCTCACCTGGGAGCGTTCCGTCCAGAGCAACCTGGGTATCGACCTGGCCTTCCTGCAGAACCGTCTGGAGTTCAGTATCGAAGGTTACATCCGCGACACCAAGGACATGCTCACCGCCGGTGAGCCCCTGCCTGCAGTGTACGGCGCCAGCGTTCCTAAAGAGAATTCGGCCGATCTCCGCACCATGGGTTATGAATTCACCATCGGCTGGAGGGATTCCTTCAAGCTGGCCGGCAAGCCGTTCACCTACGGCGCCAACCTCGTGTTCAGCGACTATGTCTCCCACATCACCCGTTTCAACAATCGGGACAAGCTCTTTGCGAAGACCTACTGGGTAGGGCAGAAGTACGGTGACATCTGGGGTTACACCGTGGACGGTCTGTTTGCTACGGATGCGGAAGCCGCTGCCTATGCCGTAGACCAGTCCAAGGTGAATGACTCCCAGATTTTCCCGCGCAGCGCCTCTTCTCCCAATGGCCTCTATGCCGGTGAAATGCGCTTTGTGGACCTGGATAAAAACGGGGCCATCGACAAAGGCAACGAGCGGGTAGGGGACAGCGGCGACTGGACCATCATCGGCAACAGCCAGCCCCGCTACAATTATGGCCTCAACCTCAGTGCAGGCTGGAATGGTTTCGACCTGGCCGTTTTCTTCCAGGGAATCGGCCATATGAACTGGTATCCTGCGGCCGGCTTCCGTTCCTTCTGGTTCCTCTATGACCGCGCCTACCAGACTTTCGTTCCCAGGGACTTCCTGAACGATTGCTGGAGCGAGGAAAACCCGAACGCCTACTATCCGCGTCCGCACGGCTACGTGTCCATGAGCGATGCCCGTCCGCTGGGCGTGGCCAACACCCGTTACCTGCAGGACATCGGTTATCTGCGTCTGAAGAATCTTACCTTCGGCTACACGCTTCCGGAGAAACTCACCAAGAAGGTGTACATCCAGAAACTGCGCGTGTTCTTCTCCGGTGAAAATCTCTTCTATTGGGCTCCCGGCCTGCACGGTGATTACGTAGATCCCGAAATGGCCCAGGCCGGCAGTACCGGCCGTGTGTACCCTTGGCAGAAGAGCTTCACCTTCGGTATTGATGTAACCCTTTAATGAATCCTGCAATGAAAAAGATATTATTCCCGATTCTGTTTGTGCTTGCCGGGTTCGCATTCACCGGCTGCGACGACCTTCTGGACGCCGTTCCCCGCGACAAAATGACGGAGCCGTCCTTCTTCAGGGACGAGAGCCAGATCAGGGCTTTCGCGATGGTCTTCTATGAGAACTTCCCCACGGGGGATCTGTATGAGGCCAACGACGACCATTATACCCAGAACAATCTCACCAACGAGGAGATGGGCCTGCGCACCATTCCCAGCAGCGGCGGCGGCTGGAGCTGGGGCGCCCTGCGCAACATCAACACCCTCCTGGAAGACATGAACAACTGCCCGGATGCGGCGGTCCGCGCCAAATACGGCGCCCTGGCCCGTTTCTTCCGTGCCTATGTCTATTTCGAAAAAGTCAAGCGCTTTGGCGACGTGCCGTGGTACGACAGCACCATCGGATCGTCCGAGACAGAGAAACTCAAGAAGCCCCGCGACAGCCGCGAACTGGTGATGCAGAACATCCTCGGGGACCTGGATTACGCCATTGAGAATCTCCCCACCGCCAAGAGCACCTATGAGATTACCAAGTGGACCGCAATGGCCCTTAAATCCCGCGTCTGCCTGTTCGAGGGTACTTTCCGCAAGTACCACGCCGGCGACGTCTTCCTCCAGACGCTGCCCGCCGATGCCAAGCCCTACAGCTGGTATCTGGACGAGTGCGCGAAAGTCTCCCTGGAACTCATCCAGACCGGTGGCTACAGCCTGCACACGGACGGCGGCCCCGCCAAGAGCTATTACAACCTGTTCCATACGATGGAAGCCACCTCGCTCACGGATGAGGTAATACTTGCCCGTGACTTCAACCAGGCCTATGGCGTGAACCACTACTCCGGCGCTGTCATGACCGGTGGCTCCCGCGGCTGCCCGTCCATGACCAGGAAGCTGGCTGCCAGCTACCTGATGAAAGACGGCACCCGGTTCACCGACAAAGCCGGCTGGGAGACGATGCAGTTCGCCGAGGAAACCCAGAACCGTGACCCCCGCCTGTCCCAGAGCATCCGTACTCCCGGCTACAAGCGCGTGGGCGAGGACAAGGTTACTTCTCCGGACTTCCTGGTAACCTTCTCCGGCTACCATCCGGACAAATACCTGATGGGTCCCGAAGACGATACGTATTCCTACATTGACCTCATCCTCTTCCGTCTGGGCGAGGTGATGCTCAACTATGCAGAGGCAAAGGCCGAGGCCGGAACCCTCACGCAGAGCGACCTGGAACTGAGCATCAATCAGCTCCGTTCCCGCGTGGGTATGCCCAAACTGGACATGGCTGCGGCCAACACCAATCCGGATCCGTTCCTCTTCTACGAGGGCTCCGACCCTGCCGGAAACCGGTGGGGTGCCTACCAGTGCCCGGTGCTCCTGGCCGATGCCAACAAAGGTGTGATTCTGGAAATCCGCCGCGAGCGTGCCGTGGAACTGGCCCAGGAAGGCTATCGCTACTATGACCTTATGCGCTGGAAGGAAGGCAAGCTCTTCGAGTGTCCTTTCTATGGCATCTACCTTCCCGCCGTGGGCGTTTACGACATAGACGGCAACGGAACCAAAGACTTCGAAGTTTTCACCGAGTCTGCTTCTACGGGTGATGCGGCAGCCAAGATTGCCAAGAAACTCAATGACGCTGTGTTCCTGAGCGATACGGACAAGGGCTGCATCTCCCTGCACCACACTACCACCCGCCACTGGGATGAGAACAAGGATTACCTCTATCCCATCCCTACGGATGAACGCAACCTTACCGGAGGGGCTCTTACACAGAATCCCGGCTGGAAAGACGGTTTATTTCAATAAAGAATCTGCCCTATGAAAAAGACATTATATACCCTTCTTCTCTGCGGGCTCTCCCTGCTCCTGTTCGCTTCCTGTGAAAAGGAGAACGGCAAGAGCTATACGGGGCGTGACTCCAAGCCCGCCGCTACCATGAAAGGCGTGTTCTATGCCGCCGTCCAGAACGCGGACGAGACCATCAAGATCATGCCCGGAAAGAGCAAGAGTGCCCAGGCGCAGGTCTGTGTGTTTGAGTCCTCCGTCTCCGATGTCACCCTTAATATCTCCTTCAAGGTGGCTCCCGACGGACTGGCCGTGTACAATGCGGCGCACCCGGGCGAACAGGCCCAGCTGCTGCCTTCGTCGGCCTACGAATTCGTGAGCAACAACATGATTCTGGCCCGTTTTAACAAGGCATCCACCTATGCCAAGCTCAGAATCATTGCCAGCGGTCTGGAGAACGATGTGCTGTATGTGCTGCCCATCACCATCGACAAGGTGGAGGGAACGGACCTCTGGGGGCTGGCTGAGCAACCCTACGGCTTCATCAAGGCCATTCAGACTATCGAGGGTCCTGAAGGCGGTGACGGTTCCATGGAATTCCCCTTTGAACTGCGCACCGTGGAAGACATGCTCGCAATCGGGGACAATCTGGTTTCCGGCGACAAGACTTACTTCAAGATGATGAATGACATCGACATGTCGGAGATGCCCACCAAGGAAATCGATGATCCGGATAACCCGGGGAGCAAGATTAAGGTCCCGACAAAATGGGTTCCGCTCAACAATAAGTCTCCGTATCTGAAGGCAATCGACTTTGACGGTCAGGGCCATACCATCTCCAATTTCTACTGCGATTACGATGAAGGAGACTATCCCAGCTTCTTCGGCGTACTCAACGGGTATTGCCACGATGTAACGTTCCTCAATGCAAAGGTGGTTGTCAAGACCGCTCAGCGCGACGGCATCCTGGCCGGCTACTGCGGTTTGCAGGATGCCAGCAAGGGTGTCCGCGGCGACTGTGCCCGTGTGCACATCCAGGGCGAACTCGACCATCGTCTGTCGTCCAAGTACGGTGCCGGTGGATTCTTCGGCTTTATGGGCACCGGCGCCCTCTATGCCTGCTCGGCCGATGTAGACATCAAATCCAAGCTGAACAATGTGGGCGGACTTGCCGGCTATTGCGGAAAAGAGGTGGAAATCATCGATTGCTGGACCTCCGGTATCATCAGGGGTGGCCAGCGCGTAGGTGGTATCCTGGGCGGTACTGTGGGCGACGATGATCCCACCGTTCCCATCAAGATCGTCAATTGTTACAGTACGGCAAAGGTGTACGGATCCTTCGGTATCGGCGGCATCGGCGGCTACTTCACGAAAGCTACTGCCAATCCCACCGGTGTCGATCCCGGCAACATTTTCGAAAATTGTATTGCCTGGAATGAAGAAATCCATGCCAACTGGAACGTCAATACGGAAGTCTTCGGCGAGATTACGTCTGGTGACGTGAGCCATTACAGCTGCGGTGCGGTTATAGGGTATTGCGCCGTGAAGAATACGCTCAAGGGGAATGTGCGCAATCCGGCCATGGCCTACAACAGCGTCATTTTCTTCGATTACACGGATGCCTTCTCCCTCTATGACCAGCCGGACACCTCCCCGGAAACTCCGCTTTCTCCCATACCCGTGGCGGGTGCAAACTACAATTATCCCTACCACGGCACGGCGGCTCCTGCTGGCAAGACGCTCAGTGAGGTGGCTCAGAGCCTGGGCTGGAGTTCCGCTATCTGGGACTTCAGTGCAGAGCTTCCCAAGCTTCGTCCGGATGCCCAGGTGGGTCCTGTACCCGATGTCTCTGCCGGTGGACAGCTGCCCGGTTTTGAAAACAATGACCTTTAATATATAAGAGACAGCTATGAAAACAAGAATCTATACTCTTCTCAGCATTGCTGCACTTCCTTTCGTGCTGTTCTCCTGTATCAAGGAAAAACAGTTCGAGATGCCTGCGCCGGGCAATCTTGTGGAAATCCATGCCTCTATAATCGACAGCGATGCGACCAAGGTGGTCGCCGTCGATGCAGAGAATGGAATAGACTGGAACTGGGCGGAAGGTGACCAGATTGCCGTCGCTTCTGGCGCCGCCTCCAGCATTTTCAGCATTCGCAACGGCTTCTCGCCCAAAGAAGCGTCCTTCATCGGGAAGGAAATCAAGGGCGAACAGTTCGCTATTACCTATCCTGCCATCACCGCCGATGAAATGGGCGCCCTGAACCTGTCTGGCCAGACCCAGACCGGGAATGGCGACAAGTCCCATCTGCAGTATTTCGCGCTTTTGGAGAATCTGGCCGATTATACGGAATTCGCCTTTGACCCGGAGGCCGAACATTTCAAGCAGTGCGGCGTGCTTCATTTCTCGCTGGTACTGCCCGACGAAGCTACGAAGGTGGACCGCGTCATCCTTCGCGCCGGCAGTGCGATTTTCCATACTGGAAATGCGGCCGATGCCCTCTCGGAAGAACTGTCCCTGGGAATCAAGGACGCTTCCGTGGGTGCGGACCATGCCTTCGAGGCCTGGATGACCACCTCCTGGTTCGAGGATGAAATCCCTGCCGGAACCAAGCTGGAGGTGAACGTGATCGCCGGCGACTTCAACTGGGTGGCCGACATCACGCCCGCCGTGAACAAGGCCATCAAGCCCGGTAAGGTCAATAACGCCAAAGTGGATGACGCCTCGAAATGGGCTACCGGAAGCCGTTACGCCGACGGCGAAGGCACCAAGGAGAATCCCTGGCAGATCAAGACCGCCAAGCAGCTGATGTGCGTGCACGAGGACCTGGTGGAAGGGGAAATTACCTACTACAAGCTCATCGCGGATATAGACCTCAGCGGTGAGGAGTGGGTGCCTCTGAACAATGCGGGGACGTACAATAAGTACATCGACTTCGACGGACAGGGCTATACCATCAGCAACCTCACCATCACCGAGCCCGTGGGTTATGCCAGCTTCGCCGGCGTGCTCTACGGATCGCTCCGGAACGTCACGTTCAATGGCGCCAGCATCAATGCCGGCGGCAACAAGAGCGGCGTGGTGTGCGGTTATATGGGAACGGCTGCCGCCTTGATACCGGCCGAAGCTGTCAATGTCACTGTCAAGAACTCCAGTGTTACCGCCACTACTTCCTGCGGCGGCTTCGTGGGACAGACCGGCAGCGACAATGCCCTCTTCGACAACTGCCACGTTATCAATACGGTGGTCCTCCATACCGGTACCGGCAACTACCATACCGGCGGCTTCGTGGGCCGTGCCCAGAAGGCTGCAGTCTACAAAAACTGCTCGGCCCAGGCCACGGTCTCCAGCAACCAGTACACGGGCGGTTTTGCCGGTTATATCGAAAAGGGTACCTATGAGCGCTGCTCCTCCACTTCTACCGTGAACGGTGTCGCGGACGTGGGCGGCTTCGTGGGCAAGGCCGATGCCGGCACGCTGAAGGACTGCTACTATGCCGGTCCTTCGGTGAACTCTTCCGTCGAGAACAATCAGGCCCGTCTGGGCGGCTTTATCGGCCATGCCAATACGGCTGGCAGTTCCTTCACGAACTGCTATGTCAAGGGAGCTGCGCTGGTCGCTGCAAAGGGCTATCGCGTGGGCGGTTTCGCCGGTCAGGCAGCCAATGGCAACAGCTTCACCAAGTGCTACGTGCAGGATGTCACCATCGACGCCGGTCTTTATAGCGCCGGTTTCGTGGGTGTGGACTACAGCAAGGCCATCAACCAGTGCTATGTAGACGGCGGTACCCTGAATCCTTCCGGAGAGGGCAAGACCGACGACGGCGTCGGGGTGGCCGGCTTCGTGGCCTATCCCGAGGGAGCCGTTATCAAGAACTGCTTCACCACCATGGCCATCACCGGCGACTGGGATGGAATCGGCGGTTTCTTCGCCTTCGCGAAGGCCAATACCACCATCCAGTACTGCTATGCAGACTGCGCAATCACAAGTGGCGGCGACCCTGTCGGTATCTTCGGTGCCTTCGTTCCTGACCTGACGGGAATTGTCATCAACTCCTGCATCGGCTGGAGCGACACCCTTCCGTTCATCGCCTGGGAAGACGGCGGAACTGTATCCGACAACTACTGCGGTAAGACCGGGACCATTTCCAGCCAGGCTGCGGCTATGGGCTGGGATCCCAGCATCTGGAATTTTAATGCTACACTCAGATAAACGATGTTTTTCAAACGTTTGACTTTTTGGACGGTTCTGTTCTCCTTGCTGCTGGTCTCCTGCGGCAAGGGGAACCCTACCTCCAATGGTGTCCCCCCGCCCCCGACGGTAAACCCCGGCGGCGATGATACGGAGGAGCCCGGTGATGAAACCGACACCCCGAAACCCTGGGACGAAAACCGGGGCAAGGTGGTGCGTCCCCAGTCCGGCAACGGATGGACGGTGACTCCTGTCTCCGGTTATCAAGGTGTAACCTATTATGCCTTTGACGGTACTGAGCCGGTATCCAAACGGAAACAGCGCATTTTTGTTACGGATGTAGACCTGAGCAAGGGTTATTCCCTCAAGCTGGCCTACTATAATGGAAACAACATTGCCTCCCGTATTTTCAAATCGACGGGGGCAGTTGCCGTTATCAATGCCGGTTATGAGAAGACGGCCATCTGGTGCCGTGTGAACGGAACCAATATCGGGTGGATTCAGTACGACCGTGTGGGCAAGGATAATGATAAACCGGTCGAGGCTAACGATGTCCCCCAGTGGAAGAGCGAGGCTGCCGTCTATTTGAACCAGGACCAGGATGTGCGGATCCGTTTCTCCGGAAGGGACAAGAATCTGGCCGAATGGAGAGCCCTTTATTCGGCGAAATGCTATACGGAGAACAACTTCATCACCAGTGCTCCGATGCTGATCAGTGACTATGAGCCGGTGGGAACAACCTTCTGTGATCTCCACCCCCGGCGGAACAGCAGCTCGGAAGATCCTTATAACCATCAGGCATCCACGTCCAACCCCCGTACAGCAATCGCCACGACGGAAGACGGTCACGTGCTGTTCATTGTGGTGGATGGCCGGCGCACGGTTTCCACGGGTATATCTGCCCTGGAACTGACCACGTTCCTGGTGAATAATTTCAATCCGCAGTATGCCATCAACCTGGATGGCGGCGGTTCTTCGGCGATGTGTGTGGCAGGGCAGGGCGACCCGGATACCCACGTGGTCAATTACCCCTGCGACAACAAGGACGCTAGCAAGGAAATCAAAATTGGGTCGGAGACCATAGTCTGGCCCAAGGAAAGCAACGGTCCGGACCATAAGGGGGAACGTGCGCGCGATACCTTCTTTTATATCGTGAAGAAATAAAACAGATAGAATGAGTATAGTTAGTTGCTATGAAGAAGATTTTTCAGTTTTTGACGGTTTCCCTGGCGGTCGCTGCTTTGGCGGCTTGCATCAAGGAAAAACCCACCCTGGACGGGGTGCCCATGTTCACCATCACCGCCAGCATCCCGGACGAGGATGCCAGTCCGGCTTCGGCCCAGGCCGATGAACCCGGCAAGGCCGGCTTTACGCCCGATGGCACCACCCTCCGCCTGGCCTGGCAGGCCGGTGACAAGATCCGCGTGTTCAATCACGCCAATCCGTCCCAGAATGCAGAATACACCATCAAGGCCGGATTTACGGACAAGACGGCCCAGTTCGAAGGTCCCGCAGTGAGCGGCACCAGTTTCGACATCGTGGCTCCAGCCTCGTTCAGCTCGCCCGACGCGGCCCAGAACGGGAATCCCGACCTCATCCAGAACGGGAACGGAGCCACCGATCACCTTACCTTTACCGCAAAACTGGAAAATGTATCCAAGGATGACCTTGCGGATATCGTATTCAACAGCGGTTGGGCCACAGACCATGGCGCCACCCTCAAGAAGGGCGCCATCCTCAAGTTCGTATTCCCCCTCCCGAATGAGATTACCGCACCCGAGAAGGTGACGCTCACGGAGTTCAACACCCAGACTCTGGAGAACCCCATTTCCGTGAGTATTACTGGCGTGGACCTTACGTCGGAACATACGCTCACGGCCTATGCCCAGGCCGGATGGGAGGATGTCCCGTTCTCGGCCCGTTCCTACTTCACCGTGGGCGTCCTGGACGGCGACGGCACCTACTATAGCCTGCGTCACCGCATGGCCAGCGTCACCGGGGCCATCCTGGCGGGGAAGGTGAACCGCATCCAGCTTCCTGCCACCTATGCCGTGGCGGCTTCCGGTAACGACAAATGGATTCCCCAGCTGTTCGCCGGCGGCAACGGAACGGAAGGCGATCCCTATCTCATCGCCAATGCCAAGCACCTGGACAATATGCACGTGGACGGTGTCCTCAAAGCCGAAGAACGTGTTTACTTCCGCCTGATCAAGGATATCGACATGCAGTCCTATCTGCAGAGCCATACCTGGGTGCCCCTGAATTCTTCCAGTCCATACGACTATCTTATCGATTTCGACGGCGACGGTCATACTATCGACCATTTCTCCTGCTCGTTCGATCCCACAGGCAGGACCGATGCCGCCCATCAGCCGGACAGTAAACCTTCCTTCTTCGGTCTGCTTTACGGGACTTGTAAGAACGTGAACTTTACCAATGCCACTATTACCACCAATAATGGTACAGCCGGTATCCTTGGCGGATATGTGGGCTATAGCGGCAAGAAGGCCGTGGTGCAGAATGTCCATGTTTCCGGTACTATCACCAAGACCAAGACGTATACCGATCCCAATTCCGGCGATTTCGCGCTGGGCGATTCCGGTGTCGGCGGTCTTGCAGGTCGTGTAGACTTTGCCTATATCGACTCCTCCAGTGCCGACGTTACCATCAATTGCACAGTGCAGGCATATGTGGGTGGTCTGTTTGGCATCGACTTCGGCGAGTCTTCCCGCATCCGTAACTGTTGGACTTCCGGTGTTATCCACGGTGATCAGCGTGTGGGTGGTATTTGTGGTGGTATTATGCGCCCGGAAACACAGATTATCAACTGCTTCTCTACGGCTACGGTGGATGCCCTGCGATGCGGCGGTGGCATAGGCGGTCACTGTAACTTGGATAATAACACTGCCGGCACGCCGGAAACCCTGGAGCCGGACAACGTTTTCCAGGGTTGTATCGCGTGGCAGACTTCTTTTGCCACCCGTACGCAGAATTCCAACGGGGATTTCTGGAGTTCCGGTGCCGTGCTGGGTTATGTAGCCAGGAAGAGTTATCTGACGGACTGCTATCGCCATCCCAACCTGTCCTTCAAAGACTATAACAGCGTGTTCACGCTATACGACCAGAACAACGCTTCTCCCAGCAGTCCGCTTTCGATTTCGAACCCGAACAGTACCAGTTTTACGCACTATTATCCTTACCACGGCAAGGTGGCCGGCAGCACCCGTCTCTCCACCGTGGCGCAGAGCCTGGGCTGGGACAGCAATGTCTGGGATTTCAGCGGGGATATTCCCGTTCTCACCGGCGCTGTCGAGGCTGAACCTGCAGCAGAGACGCCGGCAAGCGGGGAACCGACTGTACAGGCGCTCAGTGTGGGACAGAGCTCCTTGGCGCGCTCTTTCCCGGGATGTTACTCAGTCCGCGGTGCAAAATCTGCCACTCAGGACGGCCTTACCTGGTCACACGTCAATGTGACCGCCGACGGCGCAGTCAAGTATTTCACCGCTACAGGTACAGTATCGGCCGGCTGGATGGATAGCGGTACGCGCAAACAGGCCCTTTATGTGGTTGACTATGACCTCTCTAACACGAACTATGAGGTGAAGATTGTCCACTGCTCGCCCACTTGTGTCGCGTCCCAGGTACACGCTGCCGTTGGTGCAGTCGCTACCATCAATGGTGGCTACGAGAGTGGCTCTATCGCCATCAAGGCCAATATGGGATATACATGGCAAAAGGATGACAGTAGCTTGGAAAACAATGCCCTGGACAATATCAAGGCGGGCAGCGAAGTCGTGACCAACTATCCGTTCGGTTCCCCGAAGTCGTTTATGCCCAACAATACCATCGGTGATACCGGGGTGGAGAATTGGAAGTGTGAAGGCACTTTCTACTGCGATGGAAAACAGGATGTGCGGATTGCCTTCGACGGTTATGGCGGTGGCGCCAGCGACAAATACGGTGCCAATACATATAACCGTACGGTCAGGCAGGAACGCCTGTGGTACAGGCTCGGAACGGACAACGAGGCCGGCTTCCTCTCCAGTTCTCCCATTATTCACGCCAACTATATCCGCTTCGGCTACACCTATAAGGATCGCTGCAGTGGATTCGGCGGCAGCCTGTCCAATTCCGAACATCCCAAGGTGCATCAGAGCGGAGCCTATCCTCGCACAGCGGTGGCTATAGCGTATCCGGAATATGATGATAAACCTCATCTGCTGCTCATTGTGGTGGACGGACGTTATGCCGACAGTGCCGGTGGTTATGGCTATAGCGCCTACTGGCTGGAACGTCACATTGCCAATGCCTTCGGCCCTAAATATACGCTGAACCTGGACGGTGGCGGCTCCACCACGATGTGCGTGCAGGATCAGGGCGATGCCACCACCAATGTGGTGAATTACCCTTGCGACAGCGATCCCAACACCAGCGGGAAGACCATCCATAACCACGATGGCCAGCGTGCCCGTGACACGTTCATCTGCATCATTCCCAAGAACTAGTCGAACCTCTTAGATCTTATACGCAATGAAATACAATCAGACAATCATTCCCGTTCAAGAGTATACCGCCCCAGAGGCGGCGGTTGTGGAACTGCTCTCCAAGGAGGCTGCCCTCTTTGGTACCTCGCAATTGGAGGATTTCGACGAAAACATCATTCTCTAGAGAATCTGTGCCTATGAAAAGGACTGCCCTTTTAACGGGATGTCTCCTGCTCCTCCTTGCCGCCTCGTGCGTCAAGGAGGGGACGGGACCTGCCGCCCCGTCCGGCAAAATGGTCACCATCCGGGTGGCCGTGCCGGAAGAAGTATATGCCAAAGTGAGTTTCACCGAAGAAGACGGCAAGCTGAAAACCGCCTGGGAAGACACGGACTGCATCCGTGTAATCTCGGGAGAGAATTCGGCCGTTTACAGTATCTCTCGCATCGTCTCGGACCATGTGGCCGAATTCACCGGCCCCGCCGTGACGGGCAGCACCTTCGATATCCTATACCCGGGCACGTACGCGAGTATAGACGAAGCTGAGGCCGATGCTGCCTCTCCCGCCCAAAACGGGAACGGCAGCACGGCTCACCTCCGTTTCCGCGCGTTGCTGAAAGGGGTGGACCAGTATGAGGATATCCTTTTCAACGGCAGTTGGGCGGCCGGTCACGGCGGCAGCTACAAACAGGGTGCGGCCGTGAAACTGGTGGCCACGCTCCCTGCAGGCGTGACGTCTCTGGACAAGGCCGGCATCATCCTGGATGGTCACAACTACACCGTTCCGCTTAGCGGGGTAGACGTGAGTGCATCGGCCCAGAAACTGACAGCCTATCTCATGCTCCCGTGGGAAGACATCGCGCTTCCCGACGGATCCAACATCACCGTCTATGCGATGGATCCCGACAAAGAGGCCTACGGCTTCCAGATCCCCATCTCCGGCGGCGACAAGACAGTCATGCAGGGCAAGATGAACTCCTTCGGCGGATCGGCCACCACCATCTCCCTGTCCCAGCAGGACTTCGTGGCAGGCGACGGCACCCAGGCGAATCCTTACCTGATCGCCAACGCCCGCCAGCTGAACAACATGCATAACGTGATGGTGAACAATTCTTCCAACTGGTTCCGCCTGCTGGAAGACATCGACGCCTCCTCCATTACGAACTGGGTGCCGCTCAATACGGCTTCCGGTTTCAGCAAGGCCATGGACTTTGACGGAGACGGCCACACCATCTCCAAGTTGACCTCTACCGGGGCTTCATACGCCAGTTTCTGCGGTGTGCTGAACGGCCATATTTACGATGTAACTTTCGACAATGCCACCATCAGCCATAACTCCAAGATCGGCGTGGTGGGCGGCTTCATCGGCACCACCGGCGTTGTGGGGAACTGCACCGACGTGCACGTGAAGAACTCGACGGTTACCGGCCAGAACCAGTGGGTGGGCGGTTTCGCCGGAGAAATCAACACTACCGGCACGCTGCTGCGCTGCTCTGTGGAGAATACGACGGCAACCTGCAAGTCGCATGTGGGTGAGTTCGCTGGTATGGTCAGGGGACAGGTGGCAACCTTAAAGGATTGCTATACAAAGAATTTCACCCTCGCTCATAATACTACCCCTTCCGCCACGCAAGGTCTTGGCGGTTTCATTGGCTGCACCACCATCAATGCCGTCTTCGACCATTGCCATGTAGACGGACCTGTTACCCTTTCTTCCAATGTGACCCCCTCCGGAGATGCCAAGATTGCTGTAGGCGGCTTTATCGGCTATAGTACGCCTTCTTTAGCTCCGGTTTTTTCGGACTGTTATGTCGAGGGGACGTCGGTGAGCATTTCCGGCCAGGCGGAAGTCGGCGGATTTATCGGCAACAGTGACAAATCGGCCTCCTATACCCGTTGCCGGGTAGCAAACGCCGCGGTGTCCAGCGTCAGCCATGTCGGCGGATTCCTCGGATACGGACAGATTTCCTCAGGCTACGAAGTGCCGGCCATCTTTACGGAGTGTGCAGTGGAGAATGTTACTGTTACGCAAAACCTCGACGGTGCCGGTGGCTCCATCCATACCGGAGGCTTTGTGGGGTATTCCATGCAGGCTCTTTCCTACATTAACTGCTCAGTGACAGGGACAACCGTTTCATCGGCCAAGGCCCAGAACGTGGGCGGTTTTGTGGGCTGTACCTACTATGCCGGTTCCAATTTCCAGGGCTGCACGGTAGACAATACGACTTCCGTAACCGGTCATGCCAACAGCGTGGGCGGTTTCGTGGGCTGGGCTTTTGTCCCGGATGCATACAAGGATTGCTCTTCTGCGGCAACGGTAAATAACTCGGGTGCTTATACCGGTGGCTTCGTTGGTTATGCACAGGCGTCATCCGCCTTTACCAATTGCTCGGTTACCGGAAACGTCACAAGCGCTGGCGCTTACTGTGGCGGTTTTGTGGGGCGCGCAGAAGTGGCTTCATTTACGGGTTGTCATTACGACAACGGTACGGTAAAAGATATCAGGTCAAATAACAACACCCAGGTGGGTGGTTTTGTGGGCGGTGCTATAGAGTCCACAAGTTTCAACGGCTGTTATGTCTCGTCGGCCACCATCACCGCTTCCTCTGCGGGCCGTACCGGCGGATTCGCCGGCCAGCTTGGCGGCAGTTCAAGCGGTGGAAAGAACGTTAATACAGAGCAGTGTTACGTGACGGGTACCAATGTTGACGGCGCCATCAACACCGGCGGTTTCGTGGGCGTCCAGTATGAGTCCACCGACCGTTGCTATGTCTCCGGCGGAACGGTTACGGCCCATGGCAATGACTGCGGCGGATTCAGCGCATTTGTCCAGAATGGGAATATTACCAACTGCTACACGACGGCCTCTGTCGTTGGTGGCAGTTATTCGCCTGTCGGCGGTTTCCTGGGCATTGCATATACTACAACGGTATCTAACTGTTATTCTTCCGGTGCCATTTCCGGCTCCGGATCAAGCGTGGGCGCCTTTGTGGGTCAGTGCACGCAACAGGGCACTCAAGCGGTTGCGGACATTTCTTCCTGCATCGGCTGGCACGCCAGCCTGCCGTTCTGCGCCTCCAATACGGTGGGTGCCACCATCACCAACGGTTATGCCGGCACTTCCGGTACCGTGTCGGCCCAGGCCCAGGCGCAGTCCTGGCCCGCCGCCGTCTGGAATACCGACGCCAGCCTGCCCGTGCTCGTGCCCGGAAGCCCCCGTATCAAGGCCGTCTTCGTGGGCGACAGCATCACCTGGCAGTGGGCCCGCGTGAGCCGCAAGGACGCCCAGGCTACGATACTCGAGGCTACGCACAACGCCTTGGGCAATGAGCCGTTCCCTACGGCCGATATGTCCCTGAGCGGAACCACCATTACCACCAAGTTCCACCCGGGCTTCTTCTCCGGGAACGGGTACATTGACAAAGGCATCAGCGGCCAGAATACCACCCAGATGCGTAACCGTTTCGCCAAAGACGTGCTGGCACTCAATCCGCAGGTGTTCGTGGTGATGGGCGGCACCAACGACATTGCCCAGGGGGTGGCCGAATCGACCATTTACGACAATATCGCCTATATGGCGTCGGCCGCCAAGGCTTCCGGCATGAAGGTGGTCATCTGCTCCATCACGCCCAACAACCGCGAATACGCAGTTGGTTGGAAGAGCGTATTCATCGAGTCGCTCAACAGCCAGTTCCAGACTCTTTGCGCCCAGGAAGGCTACGCCTATTGCGACTATTGGACCTCGCTGGTGGCCAATGACGCATCTGAGGCGGCCGTTTCTACGGATATCGGCCACGGCCTCAAAGACGTATACAAACTCTACGACGACCTCCATCCCGGCCCGTATGCCTATACGGTGATGGAAGGCATCATCAAGCCCATCATTGACGGGCTGCTTAATTAATTGCCAATATACGCTAATAATAAACTATTAACATGAAATTTAGTTCAAAAACAATTCTTGCGGTACTGGCCGTGATGGCCGTTACGGCAGGGTGCCAGAAGGACACCGGCTCAAAGACTCCGGGTGGTTCCGAACAAAAAACGGTTACCATCTTCGCCACCATCCCGGAAGGCGGGATGGCTACGAAAGTTTCCCTGGAGCAGGATGACACTCCTGTGGAAGGAAAAATCAAAGGCCCTGTGAAAATGGTATGGGAAGAAGATGATACCATTGAAATCAACGGGGAAGTTTTTACGATTATCAATTCGACTATTAACGGAGGCTCAGCATCTTTTTCAGGTGCAGAACCCGAGCCGAATAACGGAAAGTACGACATTTCCTATACCAATCTGCCCAATGGGTATGCCGAGCAGACGCAGGCCGGGAATGCGACTACAGACCATCTGGGATTTGCGGTAACTCTTGAAGGCGCCGACTCATACGAGCAGTTTTCTTTCTCCAGCCAGTGGGCGGCAGATCATGGTGCAACCCTCAAGCAGTCTTCCGTTCTCCGCCTTCGTGCCAAACTTCCGGCCGGAAAAGCGGAGACAGTCCAGAAGGTGATCTTCTCCTCAGATAAGGATATCTTTGCCAATGGAAAATCTTTGACCGTCAATATTACTACGCCCGGTGCGGGCACGGAAACGGATTTTGTCACCGTCTATGCCACCCTGCCTGGTGCTGTTATCGTTCCGGCCGATGCCGAATTGTGGGTCCATTTCCAGATTGGAGATAATGCGTATGAGAAATATACCCATTATCGTAAGTTCGCTGCCACCGAGGTTCCTGAGGGAAAGGTGTTTGGGCTTGACCTTAATTGCGTCAATGTCGACAGATTTGCTAATGCCAACACCACCGGCATCGGTACATCTGCCAATCCCTACCTCATCGGTGACCAGAATCAAGTGGCGGCAATCAATTCCCTTGCGACAGGGGGGACCACTACTTATTTCAAGATGATTGACGATGTGGACATGACGGATATGAGCCATAATCACATCAATACAAACAGTGGTTATACTCAGGTGGTCAATTTTAATGGTAACAATAAGACCATTAGCAATTTAACAAAAGATTTTTTCTATGTCTTCAAGGGATCTGTCTATGACCTTACGCTGGATCATTCTTCAGTAACCGCAAGAGGCATATTGGCAGAATATTGCCAGGGGTCGGGTAACACCATTACAAACGTTACTGTCAGCAATGGCAAAGTAAACTCTTCAGGCTCAAATGTGGGTGGCTTGATTGGACAGATTAATTCGGGATCTGCCGGCAATATAACAGCAACCATCACCGATTGCACGGTATCTGATACTGATGTAAAGGGTGCCGGTGTGGTTGGTGGCGTGATAGGTTATGCCAATGAACTTGTTATCATCAGTGGTTGTCAATACGCCGGCGGCACCGTATCTTCAACTGCCAGATATTGTGGCGGTTTTTTGGGCTCAACCGGGAATTACGCATCTGTTATTACCGATTGTCAGGTGGAGGATGCTACGGTTACATCTTCCTATACCGATGACTCCCGCTGTGGCGGTTTTGTGGGCCAGTTGCAGACCAGTTGCCAGGTTAAAGGCTGTACCGTAGGCACAAGTGAACAAAAGGTAACAGTTAGCACCCCCGATCCTGCGGACAACAAGGTTCTCAATTCCGGTGGTTTTGTGGGCGTAAACTATGGAACTATCACGAAGAACGGTGATATTCGTACCAAGGCATATGCCAAGATTACGTCTGCGAATACGAAAGGACAGCCATTGCATCTGGGTGGCTTTGTGGGTTTTGGACGCGGCACCATCCAGTACTGCGATGCAATTGTTGATATGACATCCCTAAAGGGACAGCATATCGGCGGTTTCGCGGGATATGTCATCCAGGCAGGTACAGTCATCGATAACAGTACCGTTACAGGATCCGTTACAGGGAATAACTACACCGGAGGATTCGCGGGTTATGTGGATTCCGGTGCCCCAGTTATTTCAAACTGTAATGTAAGCGGTACCGTTACCGCGCAGAGTGCTTGTGGCGGTTTTGTAGGACAGACTATGACCGGTGTTTTTGCCAACTGCTCCACCTCTGCTATCTGCTCTTTCAGTGGGAGTAATAACGGCGGATTCGCCGGGCAGGCGCATGGGGGCACTTTTACCCGTTGCCATTCTTCGGGGAATATTACCGAAACCGGTTCGGGTTCGGTATATGGTGGTTTTCTTGGTCTTATCCCGAATGGCTCTGTTTCTATTCAACGCTGTTATGCGACTGGTGATGTATCTTCCGATAGTTCTTCTATCTCTGCCTTTATCGGAAGCATCACTCAGGGGACAGATATGACTATTGGCAGTGTCATTGTTGAGAATTGTTATGCAACAGGAAACATTATTAATTCCAACCAGATTCGCGGCGGACTTGTGGGAAGGATTGAATCAGCGACTTCTGTCAGCATTTCCAATTGCTATGCCAGCGGTTCCGTGGTCGGCTCCTTCAGGCTTGGAGGTCTGATTGGCAATATTGGCACAAAAAACGTCACCGTCGAACACTGTGCAGCCTGGAATAGCTCTGTGACTGCAAGTAGTGTTGGAAATAGCAATTGGAGTTCCGGAGCTATTGTCGGGACGGCCTATCCCAGTTGTACACTTACAGATAATTATCGTAAACCTGACATGGCTTTGAAGGCTTTCTGGGGGAATGTGACAGGTTATACCTATGAACTTACGTCTAATTATCAACACGCGAATGTAGACGGTTCGTCGGATTCTACATATCTCGTTGTCAAGGATAAGACAACTGGCGTGGAGGCACCGAGCACAACTGCAACTCTTTCCGGAGGTAATTATCCTATCTTCCCTTACCACGGCAAAGTAGAAGCCGGCAAGACCCTCTCCCAGCTCGCTTCCTCCACTCTCGGCTGGTCCGGCGACGTCTGGGACTTCTCCGGTCCCCTGCCGCTCCTGAAATAATTCCGCTTAAAGAAGATGAAAGATATGACTAAGAAAAATACATACAGCGCTCCTAAGGTGGAATTGGTCACCCTGCAGTTGGAGCAGAGTATTGCCGAGGCAAGTGCCAATACTAATTCGGCGTTCACTGATATGGGTGTAATCGGCGCGATAGACGACGGCGTTTAATAGCTGCCCTTCGGGACGACACAATCAACTCCCTCCGGTCCCCGGAGATTCTACTCCCCGCCTCGGTGGGGAGTATTGTATAAACATCAGAAATGACAAGAAGACAATATGAACAGCCGGAAGTGAGCGTAGTTGCGCTTGCCGTGGAACAGGTGATTGCCACCAGCAATCAGTTGGGGGATTATGGGAACAACCCCATTTACCATGAGGATTTTTAGGAGGAGTGCCTTATGAAGAAACTTTATTTTGTTTTCTTGCTGGGCATTCCGGCCCTTTTGTCTGGCTGCGTCAAGGAGAATAATCCCGATCCGGAAGCGAGGTCTGTCACCATATCGGCCACGTTGTCTGATGCTACAAAAGTCGCCTTTGCGGCCGATGTGGACGGTAGCGGGAACCCCATTCTCTCGCTCACCTGGGCGGAGAATGACAAGATTCGTGTATACAATCATGCAGATCACGCCCAGTACTCGGACTTTACGCTGAATGCGGAGAGCATAGGCCAGAAAACCGGTTACTTTAGCGGGACGGCGATATCGGCCTCCTCCTACGATATCGAAGTGCTCAACGGGGAGCTGGACCTTTCCGAACAGACGCAGCCGTCGGATGGAGCCACGGGGGATATCAAGTACCTGGCATCGGCCCAAAACGTAAGCAACTACACGACGATAATCTTTACCGATATCTCCGGCGTTCTGCTTTTGCGCACCAAGTTGCCGTCAAGCGCTGTCGCCGGACAAATCAAGTCTGTGGACATCGTCGCCAGCGAACCGCTGTTTCATGATAATGGCTCCAACGACGGCAAAACGTTGAAGGTGACGCTCGCGGCTACGGGTGATGACGCCTCCGATGGTATCCTGCTCATTTACGCTGCGCTGCCGGTGGGGGACAGGGCGATTCCGGACGGGACCACGCTGCTGGTGCGTTACAATGCGCCCGGAACGGCCCACACGGTGTATACACGTTACATCGTGCTGTCGCCCCTTACTTTTGCACAGGGGAAATTGAATCAGATCGATGTGAACGCCAAGGATGCCGCGCAGTGGGCTGGTTGGGGAGACAGCGGCTCAGGAACCACTCCTTACCTGATTGCCGACAAATACCAGCTGGATGCTATCCGCGACCTGTTGGTCAGCGGTCAGAAGAAATACTTCCGTCTGGTGGATGATATTGATTTAGACAATGCGGCATGGACGCCTATCGACGCTTCGTCGGCCTATGTGAATCTGGACGGTAACGGGAAGACCATCAAAAACTTCACCATGACGGGGACCACAAGTCCTTCTGGCCTGTTCTCGACGCTTAACGGACAAGTGGAGAATCTGACGATTGACAACGGCAGTCTTACCACTACATCGGCGGCTACGGGCGCCGGCGGTATCCTTGCCGGAAATCTGGGAAATGGAGGAACTGAGACTGCCTGCGTGAGTGAGGTCAGAATTTCCAATTGCACGGTGGGGAGTGGTAATTCCCATATGGTTGCCGGTATTCTGGCGGGCAATATTTATAAAGAAGGGACTATTGTAAAGAATGTCACCATAACGGATAGCCAGGTATCCTGTGGCACGGATTCCCAGTATCACAGCTATGCCGGTGGTCTTGTGGGCTATGTCCGTTCGGCGTCGACCATCGTCGGATGCCGCGTGAGCGGCTGTTCTGTGAGCGGGGCTGATATCGTAGGAGGCCTGTTTGGGAGTCTGGGCCTTTCCTCCGCGCCCAATTGCACGTATTGTTTCGTGGAGAACACGACGGTTACGGGCCGATATCGCAGAGTGGGTGGATTCGTGGGCTGGCATCAGGGCGGCACCATTGCCCGTTGCGGCGTGGAGGCGGATGTCACCGTGAGTTCCAACACTTACGACGTGGGCGGCATTACTGGAATTCAAGACGCGGCAGCTACTGTAGAGAATTCCTATTCCCATGCCGGCATTTCCGGATCCGACAATGTAGGTGGCCTGGTGGGTCGTCTGTCCGGTTCCGTAGATAAATGTTATGCCTCGGGAACCCCCACGACAACGGGGGCGAAAGGCGGTCTTGTGGGTTTAATCAATAGCGGCGCCACCGTAGGGAAAAGCATCTCCTGGAATACGGCTGTGGCTTTGGCCGGTACTAACAACGGTACTGTTACTGACTGCTATACCCGGTCTGGAACGGACACCAGCGTTTCTGCACACGCCCAGGAGTCGGCCCGTAGCTGGTCCGGTGATATCTGGGATTTTAGCACGGACTTTCCCGCATTGAAGGACAGCAATCTGCCGAATCCGGAGCCGGAGGAGGTTGACACCCGCTTCCTCATCATCCCTTATCCGTCTTCGCTTACGCCGGGCACCGGCTCCTTCAATGTGTCTACGGGCGGCGGAGCGGTATACTTTGATTCGGCCTTCGGCGCTGAGGGCGCGGATGTGGCGGATCAGATGGCCACACGCCTGGGGGTCTCCCTGCAATCCACTTCCGGCGCGGGCGCCGGGACGGGCTTCAACCTTCTGAAAGACACTACGCTGGGAGATGAGGCCTATTCGCTGTCTGTTACCAGCGGGAAGGTGGTGGTGAAGGCAAAGACCCGCACGGGCCTCTTCTATGCCTGGCAGACGCTCAAGCAGCTTCTTCCGGCCGATGTCTACGGCTCATCGGCCGTATCGGCCCAGTGGACCATTCCTTGCGTGGAGATTGCCGATGCCCCCCGTTTCGCTCATCGCGGCTTCGCGCTGGATGTTTCCCGTCATTTCTTCTCCGTGGATGAGGTGAAGAAGTACCTGGATTTGATGGCCCTGTACAAGATGAACCGTTTCCACTGGAGCCTGACCAATGACCACGGCTGGCGCGTGCAGATTGATGCCTATCCAGAGCTGACTCATACCGGGGGCTACCGGGAGAGTTCTCCGGTCTATCCCGGTGCCGATCGCAACAACGGTTTCTACACCAAGGCACAGGTGGCCGAAATCATTCAGTATGCGGCAGAGCGTTGCATTACCGTAATTCCGGAAATCAATATGCCTGGCCACTTTATGGCGGCCTTGGCCTCTTACCCTGCGCTGGGTTGCACGGGCTCCGGTTACCACGTTTGGACCGTGCTGCCTGCTACACTTCCGGATGTCCTTTGCCTGGGCAAGTATTTCAATCAGCCCTATAACAATACTCTTTTGAAGGCGGTGCTGGATGAGGTGATGGATATGTTCCCTTCAGAGTACATCCATATTGGCGGAGATGAAGTTTTGCAGCGGGAGAACAATATGGTAAAATGGCACACTTGTGATGTGTGTACAGCCAAGATGATGGAACTGGGGTTGGTGAAAGTGGACAGCTATACTCCCGAGACCCGTTTCCAGTATATGTTCGCCAAGGACATCCGGCAATACCTGGCAAGTCATGGCAGGAAGGCTATCTGCTGGCAGGAATCCATCAACGACTGGTATGATTTGGAGAATGACGGTTTCGACTTCTCCGGTGGTGCCATCGAATCCTGGACCAGCGGAAGCGCAGGTTTAAAGGCGGCCCGAAATGGCATCGACGCCGTGATGTCTCCCAGCTTTGCCTGTTATTTTGACATCGCTCAGACCGGCACGGCAGGGGAACCGGGAAGCGGCCCGGTGAACGGTGGAAGTTCGTCTAATGGCGGAACACCGGTTACGCTGAACAAGGCATATGATTGGAATCCCGTCTGGAACTTAACGGCTGCTGAGCAGGTGCACGTCAAAGGTGTGGAATGTGCGATGTGGACAGAATTCATCACTACCACCACCCAGCTCGAATATATGCTGCTGCCCCGCCTGGCAGCCACCAGTGAGGTGGGCTGGACTCCACAGGCGGCAAAGGATTACGATCGCTTCACTTCTTCTTTGACTGGAAAGCATTTCGCCCTGTATTCGCAGTTGGGATATAATTACCGCAGTACGCAGGATTTTTAGCATGCACTATTCTTTAACCGGGAACCGCCTCATCGCGGCTCCCGGTTTTTTTGATGCCCCTTCCTTGCGCGGGCAGGGGGGCGACATGCCATCCCCCCCCAAAAAAACAGCGGCTGCCGGGGGAGGGCAGCCGCTGACGGTTAGAGGAGGTACTTATGGAATGCTAATTCCAAGAGTAGTATTGGTACGATACGGTGAATCCGGTTACCCTCAGGGTTCGGTTGTTTCTGTACAACGCAAACACCGTTTCATCGGCCGTATCCTCACCTGTCCAGCTTGTGGCAGTAGTACTGGTAGTAGTTGCTGTGCTTCCCTGGACAGTCACGCTCGTGGTAGTATAGTTATTACCACTGAATGTCATGGACAGGCCGGTAAGGGCTTTCCGGTTGGGGATAGACGCCGTATTGATGGTGAGCGTAGTACCGGAGCTGCTGAGTACGGTGTAGTCGGTTCCCGTCCAGGTACCATTGGTGGCGTATTCGCTGATGGCGCTGAAGGTAGCTGTTACATTCCCACTCGTCGCGCTGGTACTGGACATGAACTGGCCGGTTGAGCCATTCCCGGTATCAAAGGTCACCGAGCCATTGTTCACGGTCGCCCTCCTATGGGTAATCACAACCGAACCACTCAGCGAAGAATTGGCGCCAGTGCCCTGGGCGATGACGGTGAAATTCACATCGGAGGTGGTGTAGTTGATTGGCATATTAACCGTGACGGGAACAGCGCTGGTAGTGGGAACTCCGCTATAGGTGCCGAACGTTGCACCATCCGGCGAGGTAAGTTCCCAATCCACATCGGAGATGACGTTCACGGAGGCATTTTCATTACCCTTGACAGAGCTTTGGGCCGCCGTGATGCGGATTGTGGGCTTCTGGATGAAGGTAATGCTGTTGCCAACAGGATTGCCATCGCTGTTGTAGAGCTGTACCCTGTAGGTGATGGCCGCCCCGCTGTGCGAACCGACGGTGACGGTCTTCGTGGAGGCGACGGAACCGGTGGAGGCGATATCGGCTGAATATACCTCGTCGTCGGTGGCGTCGTTAAAGACCTTGAGCGTGGTGGCGAAGCTGGTGGTGACGCTTACCTGTGCGGTGGCTTCCTGCATCATGATTTCGCTGTCCACCTGGGTGAGCGATGCAACGCCCGCCGCCTGGGTGACGGTTACGGAACTCGTGTAAGTGCCGTTGTCGCCTGTGACGGTGTAGGTCTGCGCCTGGAGCGTATTGTTTACGGGTACGTTGAGCGTAACCGCATTGGTCCCACCGGCGGCACCGCTTGCAGTGGACAGGCTGGCTCCGCTGAGGCCTCCGCTCAAAGACAAGGTCCAGGCCGCCTCGGAATCCACATTGAGCGTTGCCGAAGTGGCTGTGTTGGCAATGTTTGCGTCGGAAGTGGTCAGCTTGATGTAAGGTACACCCAGCTGCGTAATGGTCTTGGAGGCAAGTACGGCATCGGAGGCGTCGCACAGATTCACGAGGATGTGACGGTTGGCCCCTGTAGTATTGGCAGGGATGCCGGTGATCGTTTCGTCGTGAGCGGTTGTCGCAGCGATGTTCGCCGTGTAGATGGGCGTGTCATTCCCCTGGATGTAGGCCTTGAGCACGGTGGCGAAACTGGAAACCACATTGACGGAAGCAGACGTATCCGACATGCGGATCTCATTGTTCGCCACAGAAAGCGTCGCCACGCCGGCCTGCTGGGTGATGATGATATCCTCCCAGGCCGTGCCCAGCGAGTTGCGCAACCGTACGGTGAACTGGCGCTCGTGGATTGTCGTGTTCTGCGGAATAATAACCTGATGATCCGTAGGAGCGGTGGTGGCCGTAAACACTGCGGATGTGGAGAAATTATTGCCGTTGGCATCGATAACCTCGAGCACATAATCGGTGCCGGACTCAACGGTGACGGTAACCGAATTGGAACCGTTATCGACCGTACTGATGGCCGATGACACGGTCATCTTGATGCCTTCCTGCGTGATGTAGGCCGTGCGGACGAGGTTCGGGCTCACCGAAATGTTGGTGAGGGTAACCAGATAGCGGATGGCATTCTCCGTCACGTTTTCGGGGAGGGTGACGGTGACATCCTGTCCGGTGGTGGCACTTCCGCTGGAAGTGCTGAGGGATGCGCCGGAAGCCACACCGCCGCCTGCCATGGAGATGTTCAGCACCCAGTTGCCGGTGGATTTCACCCTTACGGTAGCAGAGGTGCCGGAGACATTCTGGCGGTTAGGCGTGATATTGTTGTTCGCGTCGCCGGTCAGCGTAGTCTGGGCGGTGGTTACACCGCCGCTGGTGGCGAAATACTTGTTATAGACGTAAATCGTAGAAGAAGAGAACTCCTTCGTGGTCTCGAAATCGCAGGTGAGGATAATGTCGTCGCTGCCGGAAAGCTCGGCGTTGTTCTTCAGGCGCTGGTACTCCGACCAGTTAAAGGTGCGGACAAAGCAGTAGGAAGACTCGCCGTTGCCCGAAAGGGACGTGAATGCTTTGTTGGGATCGTTGATTCCCGTGGTTTTCACCGGCATGTCTTCACCGGAGGCGGGGTTAAGCGCCTTGGCGCTGTCCTCGATGAGGATTTCCATCGGGAACATGGAAGCCTGAAGGTCCCAGGGGAGGGGAATGCTCAGCGTTGTGAGCTGCCCTCCTTCGTTTGCCACAGTAGCGGGAGAAAGGGAGGGATGGATCTCCTTGGCGTTGAACACGCGGATGGTGACCATACGGACAAGCCTGTAGGTGTCGGCACCTACATTATAGGTTCCAACCAGCTGTAATGTGGAAGACAGCGTGGATGTGCCGGGCTGGTTGAGCGTGTAGTTCACATAGCGCTGGTCGTTCGCACTGTCGCTGCCGTCTACGGAAAGCGAACTGATGGCGTTGCCTTCCTTTTCCGTAACCGTAACGTATTCGTTCAGGTTGCCGCTGGTGGCATTGTTCAGGAGGAACTTGAACCAGAATTTCTGGTTGTCGGTGTTGTACACCCAGTCAAAGTTGGGCTGCTCTACAAACAGACGGACGATACCGTTGGAAATATCCGGAAGGGTGCGGGTATCCAGCGACACGGAGAAGTTGCTTCCGCTGTTGTGGCCGGCTGCACTGGCCGGATCTTCGAAACCATCTACCGATACGCCCGAGATGTTGACGGTATACTGGTAATTTCTGTAAATGGGGAAATAACCGTTTTCAAGCGCGAGGTCCAGCCGGTAATAGTGGATGGGCGTCGCCGATGTGGGCGTACCGCTCGTGACATAGCGGGCTGCCATGAGGATGAAGGGCGGATTGTCCGTGGTGACGGCCCTCTCATAGACATAGATGGGAGTACCGGGAGCCACGGACACGCCGGGCGCGTTCAGGGCATCCACCGTAGTGGGAACGTTGGTGTTGATATCCGGTTCCGAAGGGAAGCCGAGATAGGTTTTCCCGTCGTAGCTGTACAGGTGCTGGGACAGCGTAACGCTGGGATCGGCGTAGCCGGGCACCCAGTCGCCGTGATTGGTGCTGTACATGGCGATGGCGCCGCACCTGGGCATGTTGCAGAGCGTGTAGGAGACAATCTCGAAGTTGTTCGCATCTTCGGTAACGGTGATGCTCGCGAAGTTCCTGATCAGCGTAAGGTTGCTCAGGGCATCAACTGTCGCATCGGTAGGGATATACTCTCCGTCGGGAGTCTGCTCGGGGTTTCCGTCCACTTCCTTGATCTTGATTCCGCCGGGCAACACGATCCGCTGCCAATAGGCGCCGTTGCCGTCGGAGACCGTCATGTTCTGCATGATGTCGTTCTCGTAGGCGTTGAAAGGCAATGAGGAGGGACCGTTGGCGATGATATGAAGGACGCGCTCCTTGGAGGAGATGGGAAGCCGGGCCAGGAAGTAGGCCGATGTGGCATTCTGGGATGCGAAGCCTCCGGAGAGGGGATTGCCCTGTGCGTCGCAGGGATAGGTGCTCACATAGTCTTTCAGGTAGCGGTCCGTGCCGAAGATGGCGACGTGGATGCTGCTGATGGCAGGCTGTTCGCCCATCTCCATTCCAATTTCGGCCTTGGTCCCGGCCTGCAGGACCAGCGGATTCTGGAAGGAAAGGATCACAGGGACGGTTGCACCCGCTTTTTCAAACTCTTCAATGGCTACCGGCGCCTCCCGCGAACAGGAAGCCGCAATGAGCAGGGGCAAGACAGAAAATATGGCGTAAATCTTTTTCATATCTTATCAGAATGTGTCGGAGAGGCTGGTCTTGTACCCAAGCCATTTGGAGTTTGTGTCGTCAGAATGATTCTCGCCCCAATACCAGGTATCGTAGACGCAACGGACATAACTGGTATACGTATTTGCCCCGACGGTATAACCGATAGAATTGGTGTTGGCTGTAACACCTGAAAGGTCTACGAATATGTCGTTGCCGGAACCATCCTTTACATAAAGAAGTGCTCCTGCTGCCCAATAACCGTTTGTGGTGCTTGGGTTGAAAAGCGAAGGAATCTTGTTGTCGGTATTCAACTTCTGCAGGAAAAGGATCTCTGCCTCAGTGGGGAGGCGCCAGCGGCCGGCCGGATAGCCATACTCCTGATAGGCGGCGCATCTCTTCTTTGCTCCCTCGTATGTCACCGGAAGAGTCTTTCCGTAAGAG
>JAEEIJ010000064.1 GCA_016281315.1 Bacteroidales bacterium | reverse complement strand
TCCTTGTTCGAGTGCTTCGGGGCGAAGCCCAGCACCTTCTCCGCCTTCTCGATGCTCACGAACGAGTCCTCGCACGCCGTCTCATAGATCCACTGATACAGCGGCGACAGATGCAACTTCTCCAGGAACCGCAGCGTCCAGATCATCGGCGCCGCCGGGAACCCGTGGATTTTCTTCCCGAACCCGGCCTTGTCGAGCACCGCCTGGTAGTCCTCCTTCATCGTGGTGAACTCCTTCGCCCCGATGTTGAACACGTCGTTGACCTTCCCCTCCTCCAGCGTGAGCGTCAGCCAGATCGCCTCGCACAGGTCCTCCACGTCCAGCAGCTGATAGCGGTTGTTTCCGCTCCCGATCATCGGGAACCCGTGCCCCGTCCGCGCCCAGTCGTAGAACATCGCGAACACCCCCAGCCGTTCCGGTCCAATGAACGACTTCGGCCGGATGATCGGGATGCACAACCCCTGTTCCCGCACCTTCAGGCACTCCTCCTCCGCCTCGATCTTCGCCCGCCCGTAAGGCCCCACCCCGATCATCTTGTCCGTCTCATACAGCGGATGGTGGTCAGGAATCCCATACACCGCCGTGCTCGAGATCATCACCGCGCGCTCCGCCCCGGCCTCTTTCGCGGCCGTCATCACGTTCCGCGTCCCGATCACGTCCGTCGTGTGGATGTCCTCCGGCGTGTACAGCGGAAGCGCCGCCGCCGTATGAATCACCCACTTCACCCCCTCCATGCACTTCTTCACCAGCGGAACGTCCCGGATGTCCCCCTTCACCGCGTCCACCTGCCCCTTCTCGGGATAGTCGAACTCCACCAGGTCGATCGTCCGAATATCCGTCTCCCCCTTCTTCATCAGATATCGGATCAGATTGATCGCCAAAAACCCGCTTCCGCCCGTAACCAGAATCTTACCACTGCTCATTTCTTCGCTCTTTCTTTTCCCCTTTGGGGGATGCGGCTTCCAGCCGCGTTTTGGGAGGCTTTCAACCTCCAACGTCGTCTCGTTTCGTCGGCTCGTCGCCTCGCCGTCGTCAATCATTCAGGAACCGGAACATCCTCACCATCATCTCATGGTGCATGTTCTGCCCGGTCTTGAACGGGTCACGCCAGACCAGCGCAACACCCCGCCGTTCACCCGTGATCATGTCTTCGTCGTCCCACTTCCCGACGCTGTCCGGCCCTTCCTTGATCGACTGCGCGATCATCAGCACCGTGAACAGGTTGTCCGCCACCCCGAAGCACCCCCACGTATTCCGGACGAACGACTCCCGCTGATGCTTGTCCAGCTGCTGCGCCTTCAGATAGCTCCGCACCTGCTGCGCCTTCACCCAGTCCGTCGCCGCCATGCACGGCTCCGTCCCCGTGTACTCCACGATTTTCTCCGCCAGCCCCCGCGCGACGTCCTCCGTCACCCAGTTGTCCTTGTATTCGCCACGCTTCGGATCGCTCCACTTCTGTATCGTTTCCGTTTCCGTGCCCGGGATCGCCATGCAGTTCATCATGTAGAAGATCGACGCCACCGCATTCGTGTTGCGCGAATTGATGTTGAACGTCCCGTTCGTATAGAACGCCTTATCTCCGTTCTTGACCGTTTCGTACATGTTCGTGTCGCACGTCGTCAGCGCCAGAAACTCCGCCCCCTCCGTCGTCAGCAAATCCAGCGTCCGCCACGGTTTGTCCGCCGGGAAGAAACCAATGTCCGCCGGAGACGCCAACGGCCCGTTCCGGCAGTACATCAGCAGACCGTCGTCCTGCTGGTCCGACGACCGGTTGTCCAATACCGAGTTGAAATCCTCCCACGTCCCTTCGTCGTTCTTGTCTGGCGGCGACCACTGGCTTTGCACATGGTTCCAGCGAGGATCCATCACCTCCATAGAAAAAGGCTCACTCTTCGACCCCTGTTCAATCGTCTTCATACCACTCGACTCACGTTTCACCCCTCCAGCCATCTTGTCCACCACATGGCTCCCCATCCTCAGCTGCAAACCATCCGTACCCACCGTCCAGTCCCCCCGCCATAACAACTTCAGTGTGCCATCCGTAATCTTCTCCCCTGATTCATTCTCAAATGTTATATCATACTTGAAGCTCACCCCATACGGCTTGCCGCCATTCCACTTCGCTTCGACTTCCTTTTCCGCTTCATCAGGAGTGCAGGTCGATTTTACTCTGCCTTGAGGGGTACTCTCCCCTGTCATAGCCACCACTAACTGAATGTCCTTCGTCGAATCCCTCTTCGTCCCGAGTCCCATCGATGGCGCCGACATCGAAAATTTATCCTTAATCTTATTATCCTCCGATGGGAACGGATACCAGAACTCCACCTGTACCGTCACCTCGCCTGTGTATTCATACCAGTCCCCGGAATCGCTCTCATGTTTTTTCGGCGAATTCAGCTTTAGGTCTTTTACAATCACCTCATTGATCATCGGTACATTCTTCACCGACGGATAGTCCGTATCCTTCGGCCATGCATCCGTGCTGACGAAATCCTCCATCTGTTTCTGAAACACCGCCTTGTCCACCTTGATGTTCGCGAACTGTGAGAGCGCCTCCGCCGCCCCGTCACCAGTGTCCGGCTCGATGAACTTCGGCTGCGTCCACTTGCCCGTGCCCCGGGAATAGCGCCCGCCGCGATAGGCGTTCAGGCTGTAGCAATTGAGCTCAGAAACCTTGTTGCTGGCGAGGCCGACGCCGTATTCCTTGCGCTCGTCCTGCCAGCGTGCCCCGGTTCTCGACTCCGTTCCGTCGTTCGGGCTGCCATCCGTCAGCAGCACCAGCGTCTGAAGGCTGTCAAACCCCTTCCAGCCTTTGCGCTGCGACTTGAACTCCGACGCATCCGCCGTATCCGGCAGGAGCTTCATCGGCACTTCGCGGACGCTGAACCGCGTCCGGTTCGTGATGCTCCGCCCGTCGTCGTTCGCGACGCCTTCCTCCCGCGCGATGAAATTCGCGTCCAGGCACCCGCTCGAATCAAAGCAGACATACGCATAGCGTCCCAGAATGCGCCCCGACTCCTCGCGCACCAGGATCCATTCCGCATCCTCGACGTCGTTCGACACCGCATTCGTCCGGTACTTCGCCGGAATCCAGTCCGCCGCCTCGCCCGTCATCAGCTCGATGTTCGAATCATACAGCGTCGCCTCCCCGGACACCGTCTCCTTGCCGGTAGCCCTCGACGCGAACACGCTCAGCTCCTCGTTCGGAATGTACAATTGCTTCTTCCACAACTCCCGGCTGTAGTCGTTCTCCGCCGCCGCCAGCGCCGTCCGCATCAGCTGCCGCGACTTGATCGCCTCCAGCGAGTAGTCCGACACGATCCGCTCCGTCCGCGCGTTCAGCATGAACGTCATCCCCATCACCAGCAAAATGCTCAGGAATCCAAGCACCACGATCAGCGCCACCCCTTCCTGCCCCTCTCTCCGTTCCTGCTCCAGATGCGTCTTCATCGCTTCGTCCCTTTCCATCTCATTCATCCCATTCATCCCAGCCATCCCCCCCTTTAGTCCAGATAATGGTTCGCCGGGTGATGCAGCTGCGAGGCCCCGGTCATCGGAACCGTCCGGCCGAAATAGGACGCCGACTCGCGGATCATCTTCTCGCGGCCCTTCCGCGCGACTTCGCTGGTCTTGCTGTCCACCAGCGCCATCCCGCCTTCCATGGCGGCGTCCGGGCTCGTGATCTGCAGGTAGATGTCAAACGCCGCCGGTGGCACGTTCGCCACGCTCCAGTCCTTCGTGATCTTGTGCGAGAACGTGCTGTTGAAGACGTGGTCGCCGCTCGAACCGTCCTGGCCCATCCAGCTGTCACCGTTCCACCCCAGGCAGTAGATGTCGAACCGCACGACGTTCTCGGCCAGCACCTGGTCATCCCAGCGCGCCGAGTCCGCCGCGCCCCGGTCCCACCATTCGGTCTGGCCCTTCGCCAGCGCATACGTTCCGCGCTGATCGAAGTTCGCCATGATGCTACGCGCCTTGTGCAGGTCGAACCGAACGTAGGTCGCCCCCATCGCGTTGGTCGCCTCCGTCTCCTCGACATAGAAATGGAAATATTCGTAGGGCATGTCGTCGTCCTGGTCGCCGCTGGTGGAGATGAACCAGAGGTCGTCGAACCCGAACCCGTACTGCCCCCCGTCGCACACATCCGCCTCGATGTAGCACCCCAGCCGCTCGTTCACGATCATGCCGTCCACGTCCTGCAAGAGCGTCTCCATCGCCGTCTCCCCCACGCTGTTCCGCATCGCGGAGGTCGTCCCCTGCGACGACACCGCCGTCGCCTGCGTGAAGATGCCCGTCATCCCCACCACCAGCAGGATCAGCACCGCCATCGCCACCATCACCTCGATCAGCGTGAACCCGCCCCGCCCGCTTTCCATCCGCTCTCTCATGGCCTCTCCTCTACCTTGCTTCATCCTCAAATCCTGTCCTGCTCGCTCGTCTCGTCGCTTCGTCGCCTCGTCTGAAATCATGCGCCCTGCCTCACAGCGGCGGCAGAATCTCCCGGTAGAAGATCCGCGCGTCCTCCAGGCGCATCTTGCTCTTTTCGATGTTCTTCTCGAACTCGCCCGGCCACACCGTCAGCACCGCCGTGAACGGGCTCCCATTGCCTTCCTTGAGGTCGAGGTCCAGCGTGTAGGTGAAGACCGCCGTCGACAGCTTGCCCTTGAAGTAGTCGCTGTCCATGTCTCCGCTCGTCAGCCCGTAGTAGTCCGGCATCCAGTAGAACGTCGCCGTCTTTCCGCTCGCGTCCAGCTGGAACTTCTTTTCATCCGCGTCACGGCTGAACATCTCCGACGTAAAATCGTCCGTCCCGCTCTCCAGCTTGCCCACTGTCACGTTGCCATCCAGCGCCTGATAGGCCGCCGACAGCTCCAGCGTCGAGAACACGTAGTCCGCGAAAAGCGCCGTCTCCGTGTTGTTCACCGCCTCGCGCGTCGCCATCAGCCCCTCCGGGAACAGCGCCAGCGTCGCCGTCAGCCCCACCGCCACCACCAGCAGCGCCAGCGTCACCTCCACCAGCGAAAACCCAGCCTTCCCGCCCGTTCCGACCTTCATCGCATCCATGCCTCGTCCCTCGTCCTTCTCTTCTTCTGGCTCCAGTCCGGCTCCGTCCGGCTCAGTTCGGCTCCAGCCGCACCTGGCCCGTCTTGTTCTGGATCACGATCACCGTGTTGGTGCCGCCGGGGACCTCCACGGCCGTCCCCAGCGACTCCCCGGTCGCGTCCGGATAGAACACCGCCGACGACACATAGATCCGCGACCCGTCCACGTCCTGCCAGTACTTCCCGGAGCTCGTCGAGGAGTCGCACATCACATACGCGCGCCCGTTCGGCTTGAACAGCATCGCGCTCATCGGCTTCCGCGAAGACCTCGCATTCGGCTTTTCCGGATCCCACGGGAAGTCAAACCCGTTCACGTAGCCCTGCGAGCCGACCCTCCTGAACAGATAGTTCTGCTTCTCCATCTCGTCGTCGAAGTAGATGCCGGCCGGCAGCGACCGCCACTCCGTCAGAAACTCAAATTCCATGTCATCCGGCGACGGATCGCGCTCGTTCGAGTTGAACTTGTACTCGCCGTCCATGTTGTTCGTCACCGCCAGCACCGCGTAGCTCCGCAGACAGCGGTCCAGGTTGTTCACCGACTTCGCCAGCGCCGAATAGCCGCTGTCCTGGTTCGGGAACACCACCAGCGTCCACTGACGCGCCGAGATCGCGTGCTGCCGCGCCAGACGCAACGTGTTGAGCAGACTCTGCGCCGCCTGCCGCGTGTCCTTCTTCCCCGCGTTCTCGAACATCGGCAGCGCCACCGCGAACAGCACCCCCACGATCATGATCACCACCATCAGCTCGATCAGCGTAAATCCGCCCCGTCTGCCTTCCATCCGTTCGCTCATGGCCTCTCCTCTATCTTCCTTCAGCCTCAAATCCATTCATCTATCTCGTCTCGTCGGTTCGTCGTCTTGTCGATTCGTCCCCTGTCCGCCGCCCGCCGCATCTGGTCGCACAGCCCGTATTGCTCGTGCCTGGGGAACGTCTTGGCCAAGCCGTACACCCTCTCCGCCAACGCCATTCCGCGTTGCCACACCAGCAAATTCTTGAAACTCCTGGCCACTCCCCTGACTCCCGACTCCTGACTCCTGACTCCTAATAATCCCAGCTCGCCACATTATCCCCCCACGTCTCGTAGTCGCCATCCGGCCCCGCCGACCACACCAGCGCCTTCGCGCGAATCTCATCCGGCCCGGAATAGTCCTTCTTGAAAGACCCCAGCTTCATCGTGTCCATCGGCGTCTCGTTCACCAGGTACTGATAAGGCTTGCCCCACGGGTCGCGATATTCGAACTTGCCGGACGAAATCTCCGTCGTCGCGCCCTTCGACACCTCGATGAACACGATCCTCTTCAGGTTCTCCGCAGGCGGCCTCTTCTCCGTCGGCAGCGGGGCCATCGTCGCCATGAACTCATCGTCCGTGTAATGCGTCTTCGAGCTGCCTTTCGCGAAGTCCGGCCACACGTTGTATTCCGTCCGGTAGCGCTGCAAGGCCGTCTGCACGACAACCGCGCCCGTCCGCGCCGTCGAGGTCTTCGACTTCTTCATGATCATCCCCGCGCCAGGGATCATCATCGCCATCAGAATCCCCAGAATTCCGATCACCACCAGCAGCTCGATCAGCGTAAATCCGTCGTTTCTCTTCATCTGTCGCCTCCGTTTCCTCTCTGCTCCGCGCTCTCGTCCTCGTCCTAGTCCGACACCCAGTCGAACGTCGTGATGTCGTCATCCGTCCCCGGCTTGCCGTCCGGGCCATGGCTGTAGACGCCAACCGTCTCGCGCACGATCTTGCCCGAGCCGCCGATGCTCCCCTCGCCCTTCACGTAGCCGTCCTGATTGCGGTCCATCCCCACGTAGTAGGGATTGCCCCACGGGTCCAGGAACTTGCCATTGTCGTCCGTCTTCGCCGCGAAGTAGTTCTTCTTCAGCGCGTTCTCCCCTTGGATGACCTCCATCCAGTCACTCTTGTCCGTCGTCGCCCACTTGTCGTCCCCCACCTTGCTCTTCTCCGTCCACGGCATGAAGTGGTGGTCCTGGTGGTACTGCTGGACGCTCACCTTCAGGCTGTTCGCCTCCATCTGCGCCTTCCGCTTCTTCGAGCCGCTCGCCGCGCGCCCCGCGATCGGCACCATCAGCGACGCCAGCAGGCCGATGATCCCGATCACCACCAGCAGCTCGACCAGCGTGAACCCGCTCCGACTGTTTCTCTCCGTTCCGCTCATTGTCGTCTCTCCTCCGGCCGGACGGCCTTACCACGTCATGATGTCGTCCTTCGTTTCCCAGGTCTTGTCAGGACCCGCCGACTGCACCACCACCTTGAACTTCAAATCCTTCGTCTGGTTGTGCGCCAGCGTCCCCTTCTCCACCTTGTCGTCCCGGTTCAGGTCCAGGCCGATCTCGTAGGGCGTCCCCCACGGGTCGTTCAGCACCTTGTCCTTGTCGAACGCCTCCCGCACCTTGCTCTCCAGCTCCAGGAACACCATCCCCTTGTAATTCACGCCCTGGTTCTTGCCCTTGCCGGCGTCCGTGTCCACGTTCAGCAGCGGCTTGACCACCTCCGCATTCCCGGCCGCGTAGCTCTTGTCCGACTTCGAGTACACCGAAAACCGGTCATATTCCTTGTAGTACTCCGTGAACGCCCCTTGCAGGTCCTTCATCAGCTGGCGCGCCTGGTTCATTTCCGCCTTGCGGAACGCCACATTCAGCGCAGGAATCAGCAGGCTCGCCAGGATTCCGATGATCCCGATCACCACCAGCAGCTCGATCAGCGTGAACCCCGCCCTGCTGCCACATCCCCTGTCACTTGTCTTCCTCATGCCATGCCTCTTCCTGTTGCGAGTTGTCACCTTCCGTCCCCCACTCTACTCTCCCCCCTGCCCTTCCGCAACCTCATTCTCCAC
>JAEEIJ010000063.1 GCA_016281315.1 Bacteroidales bacterium | reverse complement strand
TACTTCTGGAACGCCGGCATCTTCGTATGGAACGTGGGAACCATCATCGGCGAGCTGAAGGCCTATGCTCCGCAAATCGCTCAGATTATGGACGCCCTCGCGCCGTCCTTCTTTACCCACAGGGAGGCCGATGAACTCAAACGCCTCTTCCCCACCTGCGAAAAGATTTCCATCGACTACGCCGTTATGGAGAAGAGTCCCCGTATCTACGTTATCGCGGAGGACCTCGCCTGGAGCGACCTGGGCAGCTGGGGCTCGGTGATGGCCCGCCTCAAGGCCGATGAAAACGGCAACGTCGCCATCGGCCCCGACGTGCGCCTGCACGGCTGCCGCGACTGCCTGGTGCACGTGGCCGGGGAGAAAACCGTCATCGCCGAGGGTCTGGACGGCTATATAATCGCTGAATCCCGGGACAAGCTGCTTGTTTGCCGCTTATCCCAGGAACAGCATATCAAAGAGTATTCGGCCTAGCTACTTCACGCAGCGCACGGACATCGCCGTGGCGATACCCATCGGCTCGAACAGGCCGTTGGACAAAGCGTAATCCGTGTCCTCTATCCGGACATGGTCCGAATACAGTTCTTCCGCTTGCGGCGTCGTGTAGTTGGTAATCTGATACTTCGGATCGATCATCAGGAACCGGCGGAGGGACGAAGTCCCGCTGACGGACCAGTAGTAACCGATCGTCTTCCAGACCTTTTTGTCCGGATCGCCGCCCACACCGTCATAGATCAACGATTCCATCAGCGGCTCTCCGTTGCTGCGAATACTTCCGCAGGCGGGCAGCAGCAGACCCATCGCGTTCACATTGGACACAATGCCCAGATTCGGCCACTGGGCCCAGGAGCTGGGATTGTAGGCGCTGTAATTCGAAATCAGGGCCTGCAGGTCGGAGGAGCTGGGCACCCTCCAGCCGTAAGGGCAGGGGTTGTCCAGGCTGTTGCCGCGGCCCACTTCGCCCCAGCGGTCGGAGGCTGCCATCGTCGTGCCATCGGTATAAACCCAGTCATTGACAACGACATTGTTGTTGGCCGGATTGGGGTTGATGAAGGTCATCGGATGGGCGATGGCATAGGCCACGGTACCCTTTGACGCATCGCAGGTCACATAGTCCCAGTTCGCGGAATTGGTGGTCTTAACGGGCTGGTTCAGGTGAGGCTGCGCGCCGGTGATGGCGGAGGTATAGGGCGTGAGGTCCAGTTCGCTGATGCCGCGGAACGGATCCTTGCGGCCGTACTGGTACAGCAGGCCCATCACCTCGTGGCGGGCTGCCCACTCGTCGGCCTGGTCGGTTGCATAGCTGAAGGCGCCCAGATTCGCTTTCATCCAGGTACGGGTTCCGTCGGAGGCCACGTCGGCCGTCGGGTCGAAGCCGGCGCCGGTGCACCAGATGTGCCAGCTCCAGAGGATGTTGTCCGAGGCGTCCTTCACGGCCACCACGGCATTGCCGCGGGCACCGGTGGTGGTGATGTAGACATAGCCGTCGTCATAGATTTCGGCCGATGCGACGACATCGCCAACGGAAGGCGCCACAGTGGGGTCGGCCCCCGATTCCCAGAGGACGACCGCGCTCTTCGCGCCTCCGTTGATGGTGTTGTAGCTTTCACCCTTGCAGTTCTTGAACTTGTAGGTGCCGGGGGCGTCGGAGGCGATCACGTAGCAGTTGGACGTATGGTTGTCCAGGCTCAGGTTGGTGGCCGACGGCGGTGCCGGGGAGCCCGTGCCCTGCAGGTTCACCGTGAGGCGGTACATCTTGCCGGCCTCGAACTGAAGCGCGGAAGGGAAAGTGACTGTTGCCGTATAGGTGTCGGAGGCGGCATCGGTGGCCGTCACCGTCCAGGAGGTGTTGGCCGGCTGGTCCTTGACGGAAGTCACGAAATAATAGACGAGAGTTTTGTCGTCGGGCACGTTGATGCCGCTGCACTGCCCTTCGGTATCGCCGATGGAGCCGTAGTATCCGCGCATAAAACTGCGCCCGCCGATAACCATTTCCGGGCTGGCGGCATAGCGCCAGTCGTCGCTGGTGCCGAAGGCGTTGTAAACCGTCGATTCCACCTCGAGGGTCTTGATGACATCGGCGCTGCTGAGCGAAGCGGGCAGCACGGCCGTCACCTTGAGGATGCTGTAGAGGTTCAGCAGCGACACGTTCAGGGTATGGCGGTAAGGATCCGTCTGGTCGATGGTGGCTTCCCCGTACATTACACTGCGCTCCTGCACGGGCGCGAGGTCGCCCACGGTGGCGGCATAGGTGTAATTCGTACTGTTCAGGTGGAAGTACTCCGACCCCGGCTTGAGCTGGCTGATAGCGCGCGTGGAATTGGAGCCTTTGTCCCCGTGGACACGAAGCGATCCGTAGTATCCGTCGGGAAGGGGCATATCCAGGTCGTCGTACTGGTAAGGACTCACGGGCGGATAGAAGCACAGGATACGCGGGGCGTCGCCGCCGGTATAGTAGCCTTCAAACACGCCTGCGTCGGAACCGCCGCCGCTTGCGAGGGCGAACTTGTCGATGCTGCGCACCGTCGCGTAGTTTCCGTCGCTGTTGAAGGCGACGACAGCGATGCTGTCGCCCGGGGCCCACTGGCACTTGAGGGTATTGCCATCGGCCTCATAGGAGGTCTTGGTGATGTTCACCTTAACGGTCATCGGCACGCCCTGGACTTTTTCGGCCACGGGAACAGGTGCCTCTTCTTTCGTCTGGCAGGCTGCAACAAGGGTGAGTGCAGCGAGGATCATCATACTCTTTCTCATCTTCCGGCCCTCCTACATAATCAAATAATTGAGATCACCGCCGTCCCCGTAGTCGGGGCCGGACACGCAGACGATACTGTTCAGATCCACTTCCAGCACGTCGCAACTGGGAGCGGAATACGTTTTTAGTTTTTCCATATCATTGAGGTTTTATACACTTCCTTTAAACCGATTGCAAAAGTACGGAAGAATCCCGCGCGTGTAAATACATATTTTTATGTATGCCGGCTTTGGGAAAAGTGCGCTATCTTTGCGGATATGAAACGTCTCCTGCTCGTCCTTGCCGGGCTGCTGGCCGCCCTTCCCGCCTTTTCGCAGTATTATGAGAAGGCGGAGACCGCCTTTTACGAGGCGCGGTATGCCGATGCCATCCGCACGGCGCTGGAAGGCCTTTCGGCGGAACCCGCCCGCTCCAGCGAGGAGTCGGCCGTGGAGCTCTGCTCGATCCTCGGGGCCAGCTTTGCGCGGCTCGGGGCCTTCGACAAGGCGGCGGAGTACTTCGTGCGCTGCTACCGCTACGACAAAGAATTCGGCGAGCCGGAGGGTCTCAGTTCTTCCCTGATCAACCTCGCATCCCTGTATGTCTATGCCGGAAAACCGGAGTTGGGGCGCTCCTATGCGCTGGAAGCCATCGGCACGGAAAAGCCCTTGAACCGGCCGGCGAAACTGGCGATGGCCTACGGAAAGGCCTGCGACGTGTATCACGCCCTGGAAAAGCCGGATTCCGCCCTCTATTATGCGAACCTCGCCGTGGCCTCCGCCCTGGAGAGCGGGGATTCGCTGGGGGTGGCCATCCGCCGCAGCCAGCGGGCCTATCCCCTGCTCACGCTTTCCCGCTACGGGGAAGCGGCCGAGGACCTGGATTTCGCGGAGAAGGTTTTTCGGGAGAAAAACCGTCGGCAGTCCCTTTCCATCGTCTGTTTTCAACAGGCGGGGATGTACGGAAAAATCGGCCGGGAAACGCTTGCGGGCCGATATTATCAGGAAGCGCTCGCGCTCGCCCGCGAGGTGGAGGACAAACCCTTCGAGCAGAAGGTCTGCCACGCCTACGCGGAGTTCCTGGGCTCCACCAGGCCCGACGAAGCCTATGAACTGATGGCGCAGTCGGCCCGCCTCCAGGAGGAGATCGCCCAAAGCGAAAGCGAACGGGCGCTGGAACTCTACAACATTGAATTCGAGACCGCCAGGCGCGAGAAAACCATTGCTGCGCAGCGGAGCCGGCTGATCCTGCTGGCCGTCATCCTGGCGGCACTGCTCGTTGCCGCCGCGGTTACGGCCGTATCGGCCATCCGGATGCGCCGGAGCCAGCGGCAGAAAGATTTCCTCTACCGCGTGATTTCCCACGATATGCTCTCCCCCGCCATCGCCCAGCTCCGCGGCATCCAGATGCTCCGCGCCGCCCCCGACGGTTCCCGTTCGCAGGAGGTGCTCGTGCAGCTGGAACGACAGGCCGAAGGAGAGGTGGAGCTGATCCGCAACGCCCTCCGCTGGGCGCAGCTTCAGGAGGGCGGGAAACCGGCCGAGGCAGCCTGCTTCTCGCTGGCCACGCTGGCCCGGGAGGCGATGGAGCAGCACGGCGTGAGCGCGCAGCAGAAAGGGATTACCCTGTCGCTGGACGCGCCCGAGGACGCAATCGTCTGCTGCAACCGGGGCACCCTGCTGCTGGTGCTGCGCAACCTCCTTTCCAATGCCGTCAAGTTCTCGCAGCCGGGCTCGGAGGTGATTCTGCGCCTGGCCCGGAAGGACGGGAAGGCGGCCCTCAGCGTCTGCGACAGCGGGATCGGCATCCCCGCCGAAAAACTCGGGAGCATCTTCGGAGCGGAGAACGTTTTCCGCCGCCAGGGTACCGCCGGGGAGCCCAGCCACGGAATCGGCCTCGCCGTCAGTTACATCCTTACGCAGAAACTGGGCGGGTCTTTATCGGCCTTGAGCGAGGAAGGGAAAGGCAGTACGTTCACCATTGAAATGCCCCTCGAAAATGAATGACACCATCCGACTTATGCTGGTGGACGACCACCCGCTGATGCTCCTCGGCATCTCTTCGATGCTGGACGGGAAGGCCGATATCCAGGTGGTGGGGACCGCCTCCAACGGCCAGGAAGCGCTGGCCAAGGCCCGGGAACTGAACCCGGACGTGATGATGCTGGACATCGTGATGCCGGGGATGGACGGGGTGGAGCTGGCGCGCCAGATGCGGGCCGAGCTGCCGGACGTGCGGCTCCTGGTCCTATCCAGCGACACTTCCCTGGCCACGCTGGAGCCGCTGCTGGGAATCGGGATCGACGGGTTCCTGCCCAAGAGCAGTGAATCGGCCGTGATGCTGGAGGCCGTCCGCAGCGTCGCCGCCGGCTACGAATACTTCGGCACGGACATCGCCCGGCTCATCGAGCGCATCTCCCTGGCAAAGAAAGCCTCCGAGAGCCTCTTCACCCCGCGCGAGCTGGACGTCATCCGCCTCAGCGCGCAGGGACTGCAATACAAGGAGATTGCCGGCCGGCTAGGGATCAAGTACCTGACCGTAGTCACCATCAAGAACAACATTTTCCGCAAGCTGGGCATCAACAACACCGTGGAACTGGTGGTTTACGCCCTCAAGAAAGGGCTCATTTCGCTTTAACGCCTTCGGGACGCAAAAATTTTGATTATCCGCTTGCAAATCCAAAAATAGTTACTACCTTTGCATTCCCGATTTCGGGCGGAGGACTCGTTAGCTCAGTTGGTAGAGCACAACACTTTTAATGTTGGGGTCTCGGGTTCGAGCCCCGAACGGGTCACAAAGACATACACCAGCACTCTTAGCTCAGCTGGTAGAGCAGCTGACTCTTAATCAGCGGGTC
>JAEEIJ010000062.1 GCA_016281315.1 Bacteroidales bacterium | reverse complement strand
TTCTTTCTCTCGCGTGCTTCAGCCGCTCGCGCAGCCTCCGCACTGTGAATCACACATTACTGTGTTTGCTCTTGCCTATTGAAATTGTAGTCCGAAAATTCCGTTTGATAACTTCTTTATCAGACTAATTCTTTCTATCTTTTGCTTTACCTCTAATCTATTCTCTCAGTATTTTCAAAGAACTAAAAACCCGTTTTGGAAACCGCATTTGAGGTGCTCGCTTCAAACGGGACTGCAAAGGTAGTAACTTTTTTCTGCCTGGCAAATTTTTTTTACATTTTTTTAGGAACTATTTTTTTCGTAGCTTTGCGGGACAAACCGAACATAACTAATAACTAACTTTATCTACATGAAAAAACTCTTTTTAACCCTTCTGTGCGCCGCCGCAGTGCTTTCTGCCGCCGCCCAGGAACAGGAAAAGGAAATGAAGACCGGCTGGAGCTTCGGCGTCCTGCCCACCGCCACCTATTCCGTCGATAACGGCTTCCAGGCCGGCGCCTTTGGTGATGTATATTATTATGGTGACGGAAACACCTACCCGGATCCCCTCCACAAGATCAGCTGGGAAGCTTCCTACTTCACCAAGAGCCACCGGATGCGCCTGTATCTGGCCTATGACTCCAAGTACCTTATTCCCAACATGCGCGTGAACGCGTCCGTGACGTATATGAACGACCCGCTGTACAGCTTCTGGGGATTCAACGGAGCGGCCGCCGTGCAAAACTATGACATCTGGTCCAGCCGCGACATCACGCTGGCCAACGGAAACAACGTCAACTACTACGGCATGAGCCGCCAGATGCTGCGCATCCTGGCCAATGTCCAGGGCCGCATCACGGACAACCTGAACTGGGCCGCCGGTATGAACTTCTGGAACTGGAAGATCGGCGATATGCGGGACAGGGGCGTGAACGACAAGTATTACGATACCGCCCTGACTCAGTTCAAGAAGTATCAGGCCCTGGGCGCCATCAAGGAAGATGAGGCCGCCGGCGGCAGCGCCCTCGAAATCAATGCCGGCGTGGTGTTCGACACCCGCGACATCGAGGCCGCCCCCAACCACGGTATCTGGGCCGAAGCCTACCTCAACGGCAACGTCCTCAGCCACCAGTATCTGAAGGCCTGCGTGTACTTCCGCCATTACATCGCCATCCCCATCCACATCTTCAAGGCCGGGGATCCCGTGTTCGCCTATCGTCTGGCCTGGCAGCAGACCCTCGCCGGGGAAACCCCGTTCTATATGATTCAGAACGTTCCCCTGCTGGTCCAGCGAAATATGATTTCCGAGGGCTTCGGCTCTTCCAACACCATCCGCGGTCTCCGCGAGAACCGCGTCCTGGCGGAAGGCCTGGCCTGGGCCAACGCCGAACTGCGCGTGAAACTGGTGAACTTCAAGCTCTTCAACCAGTACTTCTATGTGGCCGTGAACCCGTTCTTCGACGCCGGCATCATCACCAAGCCCTATCGGACGGATTTCCTGAACGGTATCGTCAATGACAATGCCCTTGCCGCCGATCCCGCCCTCATCGGCAAAGACGGCAAGCCCATCTCCACCGCCATCTACGATGACAGCCATATCAAAGACCTCATCTACAGCGCCGGCGCCGGCCTCAAGCTCGCGATGAACCAGAACTTCATCATCTCCGTGGAGCTGGCCAAGTGCTTCAACAATCTGCTGGATGCAGGCCTCTGGCTGGGTATCGGCATCAACTATCAGTTCTAGGCCTATGAAAAAGATGATGCGACTTGCCGCCGTCCTCCTGATGGCGGTATCCCTCAACAGCTGCCTCGCCGGCAAGTTCATGTGCAACTATGCCCTGAAACCCAACCCCCATGGCGTGGAAGACATCGACCGTACGCGCCATAAGGCCGATTCCCTGCTGGCGGGCAGTACCGCCTGGTACGACGCCCTCAAGGGCAAAGGCATCCTGAAGGACACCACCATCGTGGGCTACCAGGACAAAAAAGTGCACGCCGTCTACGCCCCTGCGGCCAACCCGGCCAAGGCAAACGGCACCGCCATCGTGGTGCACGGCTACACGGACAACCACTATGTGTTCCTGTATCTGGTGCGTATGTACCGGGACGAGTTCAATTACAACGTCATGGTACCGGACCTGCAGTACCACGGCTATTCGGAAGGCGACGCCGCCCAGATGGGCTGGTTCGACCGCTATGACGTGGAGAAATGGGCCGAGGTAGCCCACGGCATCTTCAAGGACGACTTCATGGTAGTGCACGGGGTGTCCATGGGCGCCGCCACCACCATGATGATGAGCGGAGACCCGCTCCCGGACTATGTGAAGTGCTTCGTGGAAGACTGCGGCTACAGCAGCGCCTGGGACCAGTTTGCCTTCAACCTGAAGCAGTCTTTCCATCTTCCTCCTTTCCCCATCCTGAACAGCGCCAGCATCGTGTGCAAGAACCGCTACGGCTGGGATTTCAAGGAGGCTTCGTCGGCCAATCAGGTGGCCAAGAGCACGCAGCCCATACTGTTCATCCATGGCGATGCCGACGATTTCGTCCCTTACGAGCAGCTCTGGACCAACTACAACGCCAAGACCAAGGGCTACAAGGAAGTGTACGTGTGCCCCGGTGCCGTTCATGCCAATTCCTTCCAGAAGGATCCCGCCACCTATAAATATAAGGTGGGGAACTTCCTCAAGACCGTTCATAACATGATTGCCGTGGGCAACTACCCCGACGGCGCCGGATGCTACTATGAACCCGCAAAGTAAATTCATTTTGGCCCTGGACCAAGGAACCAGTTCCTCCAGGGCCATTGTTTTCGACCACGACGGACACATCCGTTCGGTCGCCCAACAGGAATTCACCCAGCATTTCCCGCAGCCCGGCTGGGTGGAGCACGACCCGATGGAAATCTGGGCCAGCGAGGCCGCCGTCATCGCGGAGGCCATCTCCAAGATCGGCATCAACGGGCTGGACATCGCCGCCATCGGCATCACCAACCAGCGTGAGACCACCATCGTGTGGGACGCCGAGACAGGCGCTCCCGTCTACAACGCCATCGTCTGGCAGGACCGCCGCACATCGGCCTACTGCGACGAGCTGAAGGCCCGCGGGCTGGTGGACAAGATCCGGCAGAAGACCGGCCTCATCATCGACGCCTATTTCTCCGGCACCAAGATCAAATGGATCCTGGACAACGTCCCCGGCGCGCGCGAAAAGGCCGAAAAAGGCCTCCTCCGCTTCGGCACCGTGGACAGCTGGCTCGTCTGGCAGCTCACCCGCGGCGAGGTACACGTGACCGACGTCACCAACGCCTCCCGGACGATGGTCTTCAACATCCATACGCTGGCGTGGGACAAGGAACTCCTGGAACTGCTGGACATTCCCGAAAGCATGATGCCCCGCGTGGCGTCCTCCTCGGAGGTCTACGGCCACACGAAAACCACCCTCTTCGCGCACGAAGTGCCCATCGCGGGCATCGCGGGAGACCAGCAGGCGGCCCTCTTCGGCCAGATGTGCACCGCTCCCGGCAGCGTGAAGAACACCTACGGCACCGGCTGCTTCCTCCTGATGAACACCGGGGAGAAGCCCATCCTCTCGAAGAACAACCTCCTCACGACCATCGCCTGGAAGATCGGCAACACGGTGAACTACGCCCTTGAAGGCTCCATCTTCGTGGGCGGCAGCGTGGTCCAGTGGCTGCGCGACGGCCTGGGAATCATCCGTTCATCGGCCGATGTGGAAGCCCTGGCCGCGAGCGTCCCGGACAACGGCGGCGTGTACTTCGTGCCCGCCCTCACCGGGATGGGCGCCCCCTACTGGGACCAGTACGCGCACGGGGTGATCTGCGGCATCACCCGCGGCAGCACGGCGGCGCATATCGCCCGCGCGGCGCTGGAGGGCATCGCCTTCCAGACGATGGACATCGTGAATGCGATGGAGCGCGACGCCGGCGTGAAGCTGAGCGAGCTGAAGGTGGACGGCGGGGCCTCCCGCAACAACCTGATGATGCAGTTCCAGGCCGATGTCCTGGACACCGCCGTCATCCGTCCGGAAGTGACCGAAACCACCGCGATGGGCGCCTGCTATCTGGCGGGCCTCGCCGTGGGCTACTGGGGCTCGCTGGACGAAGTGAAGCGCCAGTGGAAGGCCGAACGCTCGTTTACGCCCTCCGGGGCCGATATGACCGCCGCCCGCGACGGTTGGAAAGATGCAATCAAAAGAACCGTAAAACAATGAATCCCGCTTTTCTTTTCGAATTCTTAGGCACCCTGATACTGGTGCTCTTCGGCGACGGCGTCTGCGCCGCCACCTCCCTCAATAAATCCAAGGCCAAAGGCGGCGGATGGGTGGTGATCGCCCTCGCGTGGGGCCTCGCCGTGATGATGGGCGTGCTCATCGCAGGACCCGTTTCCGGCGCCCACCTGAACCCGGCCGTAACGCTGGGCCTGGCCATCGCCGGCAAGTTCGCCTGGGACCTGGTACTGGGTTACATCGTGGCCCAGATGCTGGGCGGCTTTGTGGGAGCCCTCCTGGTGTATGTCTTCTACAAGGACCACTACAAGGCCACGTCCGACGAACCGGATACGATGCTGGGCACCTTCTGCACGATGCCGGCCATCTGGAATCCCTGGCGGAACTTCCTCTCGGAGTTCATCGCCACCACCCTGCTGGTGTTCATCATCCTGGCCCTGGGCTTCGAAGGGAACGCCTTCCAGATCGGCGGTGCGCCGGCCTCCACCGGAGCCATCGGCGCCTGGCCCGTCACCTGCCTCATTATGGCCCTGGGTATGTCCCTCGGCGGCACCACGGGTTATGCGATGAACCCCGCCCGCGACCTGAGCCCCCGCTGCGCCCACGCCATCCTGCCCATCCCGGGCAAGCGCGACAGCGGCTGGAACTACAGCTGGGTCCCGGTAGCGGGCCCGATGCTGGGGGCCTGCCTCGCCGCAGGACTCTTCCTGCTGGTCTTCTAAAAAAAGAGCGCCGCTTCAACCGCGGCGCTCATTTTTTTTATTCCAGGGCTTCTGCTAAGATGGATATCGGATTCATTACCTGGAATCCGGTGGACATTTCTATCTGCCACTTGCAGGTTTCGCAGTCGCAGGCCACCACATCCGGTGACAAGGCGCGGATCTGGGAGAAGAGGGCCTCGCCGATAGCCTGGGAGGTCTCGTAATTCTCCTTCTTGAAGCCATAGGTGCCGCTGATGCCGCAGCAGGCGCTGTCCAGGAGGTAGAACTCCACGCCGGGAATCCCGCGCAGCAGCCGCTCCGAGAACACGCCCCAGCCCAGCCGCTCCAGGTGGCAGGGCACGTGGTAGGCGATCTTCTTGTGATAATCGGCCTTGAACTTCAACTGGGCGCCCTGTTCCAGCTTTTCGCAGATGAGACGTGTCGCCATCAGGATGCTTTCGCGTACGTCGGCGTTGTCCACACCCAGGAGGTTCGGATACTCGTCGCGGAGGGTGAGGGTGCAGGTGGAGGAGGTGGTGACCACCTTCAGACCCTTATCCATCACGGCCTGCCGCAGCTGCGCCACGTTGTGGTCCGCGTGCTTTTTCGCGGTGGCCGACATCCCGTTGGTGATGAGGGCGATGCCGCAGCACTTTTCCTTCTCCAGCAGCTGGACGCCGATGCCCAGCGCATTGAGCACTTTCACCAGGTCCTTGCCCAGCTGGGGATAGTTGTAGTTGACGTAGCAGCCGTGGTAATAGGCCACCTGCTCGGGGAAGGCCGCCTGCTCCTTGCGGTGCCGCTTGAGCCAGCCTTCGAAGCTGCGCCCGCTGTATTTGGGGAAGCTGCGCCGATGGTCGATCTTGAGCGTGGCGTCCAGCAAGGTCTTGGAAATCCCGAGGCCCGTGCCGAAGTTCACCAGCGGGGCGAACGGGCGGGCCAGCGAGCCCATAAAGTCGGTGGAGGCCAGCATCCGGTCGCGGAGCTTCGGGGGCGTGTGGTCGTAGCGGATGCGGGCGGCCTGGATGAGGTCCGCCACCGCCACGCCGGAAGGGCACGCCACCTCGCAGCGCTTGCAGTTGAGGCAGTATTTGAGGGCCTTGTTGAAGAAATAGGGGTCCTTCAGCCGCAGGCGTTCGCCGTCCGGACCGGCCTGCTTGGGGCCGGGGTACAGGGGATTCGCCTGGAGCACCGGGCAATAGGCCGTGCACACGGTGCACTTCATACACTCTTCGAAGTTGTGCTTGCTGGAAGTGAATTCTTGCAGTTTCATAGGCCTAAGATTTTATCGGCCACAAAAAGGGCGCTCTGAATGGCCTGGCCGGCGGCCGAGCCGAACTCGGGGTGCGTATCGCCCAGGACCGAACCCGCCACGTAGAGATTCTGCAGCGGCTCGCCGTCCTTGAGGGCGAGGAGATCCGCCGACGCCTTCACGCCGAAATGCATATAGGGCTGATCCCCGGCGAAGGAAGGGTTGTACCAGGCGTTGCGGTCCTCCTTGTACTCCACGTCCAGCCCGAAGACCGGCTCATAGACACGGAAAGGATTGGCCACCAGGCCCTTGGAGAAGTAGCTGCCGGTGGAGAGGATGAAGGCCTCCGATGCCTCCACGTAATGGCTGTCCAGGTTCTTCGTCGCTACCGAGTGCACCACGCCTTCGTGGACGTGGGCCCGGACCACTTCGTCGCCCATCAGGTAGGTGCCGCCCAGGAGCTGATAGCGCTTCCTGAGAAGGATCTGCGTCCGCACGCCCGGCACCGAAGGCGGGAGCGTGCCGGCGAACACCACACGGGCGGGGATGCCCTGGCGGATGCGGCCGGGGACGGAGGTATCGGCCAGGCCGAATACCTGCGGCAGAATCACCGTATCCTCGTCCTTGAGGAGCAGGCGCACTTCCTGCACCACCTTCTCCCAGAGCGGATCCACCGTGCGGGCAATCTGCACCGAACGCATTTCGCTGGGGCTCTGCTGCAGGCGTTCCAGCTCCGGCAGGTTCAGGAAACGGACGCGGCACTGCATCCCCTGCTTCTCCAGGCCTTCCGCCAGGAAGGAGGAGAAGAAGTCGTGATAGCCCTGGAAATTGACGATGAGCACGCGCTTCCCTATCTTTTCGGAGGGGAAGAGGTCGATGTCCTCCAGCGAGAGGGCGGCCTCCTTGAAGGTTCCCATCGGGGTGAGCCGCACGCCGGGGTTATAGTGCACCCGGACGCCGGCCTCCAAGAAGAGGTCCTTGATGCGCTGCGAGGGTTCCTGCAGCGACTCGAAGGTGCCGGAGAAGAAATGCAGGGCATTCTGCCCCGTGCTGATGATGGCGGTGCGCTTCCCCGCTTTCTGCAGGGTGATGCCGGCTACCAGGCCGCTCAGGCCGCCGCCGATGATCACTACGTCGTATTTCATAGGCCCAGCACGTGTTTATAGACCCACTGTGTATATTCCGCTTCGCGGAGGGTGTCGCCCCAGCCGATGGGGAAATTCCCCTTCCAGCGCTCCTGTAGGAAGTCTTCCAGGTCCCGGCGTTCCCGTTCCACGCAGCCGTGCGCCTTGGCGAGAAGTCCCGCCGCGCGGCAGGCGCAGAACTCGCCCTGGCAGGTACCCATCCCCACGCGGGTGCGGCGGCGGAGGTCCGTCAAGGTGCTTACCTCCAGTCTGTCGATGGCTGCGTTGATTTCGCCCACCGACACTTCCTCGCACTCGCAGATGAGGGCGTCGTCGCGCTTGTTGCCGGTGCGGATGCGGGCGGCGCGGGTGCCCATACGGGAGGCCGCCGCCTTCTGCGCCGTGGTGGGCGCTTCCCAGATCTTCTGGGCCACGGCTTCGTAGGATTTCTCCTCGGAGCCGGGGAGCGGGGTCTCGGCCGTCTCGCAGGCCTTGTCCACGCCGAGTTTCTTGCAGACGAGGTCCGTCGCAATTTCCGCCATCAGGCGGTAGGTCATCAACTTGCCGCCGGTGATGGTGATAAAGCCCTTCAGCCCGTCGCGGACCTCGTGGTCCAGGCAGACGATGCCGCGGGAGATGTTGCGGCCGGAAGGATCGTCGTCGGCGCTCACCAGCGGACGCACGCCGGCATAGGCCCGGAGGATGCGGGTCTCCGACAGCGACGGAGCGAGCTTGGCGCCTTCCGTGATGAGGAGGTCCACTTCGTCGGGCGTCACCGCCACATTGTCGCATTCCTCGAAGGGGATGCGCGTGGAGGTGGTGCCGATGATGCAGACGGTGTCCCCCGGTACCAGGATATCGGCGTTGGAAGGCTTGCGGCAGCGGTTGATGACCACGTTGTTCACGCGGTGCGCGAAGATGAGGAGGGCCCCCTTGGCGGGGAACATATTGACCTTCACGCCGGCCATTTCGGCCATATGCTGGCCCCAGATGCCGCAGGCGTTCACCGTGACGGGGGCGTAGTAATCGGCCTCCTCTCCGGTGAGCCGGCTCCGCGTATGCACGCCCACTACGGTGTCGCCTTCCTTGATGAAGCCTGTCACTTCCGTCTGCAGGCGCACCTGGCCGCCGCGGAGTTTGGCGTCCAGCATATTGGCGGCGCACAGGCGGAAGGGATCCACGCTGCCGTCGGGCACTTTCACCGCGCCGATGAGCGAGGGGTTCACCGAGGGTTCCAGCCTTCTGGCGAGGTCCGGGTCGATGATTTCGGCCGATATCCCCGCCTTCCGGCAGGCATCCACGAAGGTTTGCTGATAGCCTAGGTCATCCTCCGGAAGGGTGATGAAAAGGCCGTCGGTCTCGTCGATGCAGTGCGCGGCGATGCGCCTCAGGATCATATTCTCCCTGATACATTCTTCGGCCGATTCGGAATCGTTCACGGCATAGCGCGCGCCGGAGTGCAGCAGACCGTGGTTGCGGCCCGTGGCCCCGGTGGCGATGTCCGAGCGCTCGATCAGGAGCGTCCGGAGGCCGCGCATCGCGCAGTCGCGCTGCGTCCCGGCCCCGGTGATGCCGCCGCCGATGATAATAACGTCGAATTCGTTTGGTTTCATTGCTTAGTTTCAGTGTATGCAAAGATACGAAAAAAAATGGCTACATTTGTAACTATGGAAGAAAAGAAACCCCTCGCCCTTCCGGAGAACGCGCAGCGGGAGCTGCAACCCGGAGAAACCTACAAACCCATCCTGGATCCCGCCAAGAAATATGCGGAGGCAACGCCCTATTCGGTGTTCATCGGCATCCTGATGGTGGTCCTCTTCAGCGCCGCGGCCGCCTACCTGGGCCTCAAGGTGGGCCAGGTGTTCGAGGCCGCCATCCCCATCGCCATCATCGCGGTGGGCCTCACCGGCGCCCTCGGGCTCAAGCAGGGCCTGAGCCAGAACGTCATCATCCAGTCCATCGGCGGCTGCAGCGGCGCCGTGGTGGCCGGAGCCATCTTCACCCTGCCCGCCATCTACATCCTGGGCGTGGAGGTAAGTTTCTGGCAGATGGCGTTGTCATCTCTGTTGGGCGGCGTGCTGGGCATCCTTTTCCTCATCCCCTTCCGCAAGTATTTCGTGAAGGAGATGCACGGGAAGTATCCGTTCCCGGAAGCCACCGCCACCACGCAGGTTCTGATCAGCGGCGAGAGCGGCGGCTCCAGTGCGAAAACCCTCATCACGGCGGGCCTCATCGGCGGCCTCTACGACTTCGCCATCGCCACCTTCGGCACCTGGGCGGAGACCATCTCCACCACGGTGACGGGCTGGGGCGCCTATGTGGCCGACAAAGCCAAGGTAGTGCTGAAAATGAACACCGGCGCGGCCGTGCTGGGCCTGGGCTACATCATCGGCCTGAAATACTCCTTCATCATCTGCTGCGGGTCGCTCCTGGTGTGGCTCGTCATCATCCCGCTGATGAACCTCATCTGGGGGGCCGATGTAATCGACCTGATGGGTACGGGCATCACCGCCGCCGTGGGACAGATGGCCCCGGAGGAAATCTTCAAGACCTATGCGCGCCACATCGGCATCGGCGGCATCGCGACGGCCGGCGTCATCGGCATCATCAAGAGTTTCGGCGTCATCAAAAGCGCCGCGTCCCTGGCGGTGAACGAGTTTAAGCGCAAGCCCGGAACGCTGGATGAGAAGGCCCTCCGCACGGAGGAGGATATGCCGATGAAGACCATCGTTTTCGGCGTTGTAATAGCGCTGCTGGCCATTTTCGCCTTCTTCGCTTTCGGCGGGGTGGTGAACAATGTCTGGCAGGCGCTGGTGGGCCTAGTGATTGTCGCCGTAGTGAGTTTCCTGTTCACCACCGTGGCGGCCAACGCCATCGCCATCGTGGGCTCCAACCCCGTGAGCGGGATGACGCTGATGACCCTCATCATCGCCTCGCTGGTGCTGGTGGCCGTGGGCCTGAAAGGGAATGCGGGGATGGCCGCGTCGCTGGTCATCGGCGGCGTGGTGTGCACGGCGCTCGCCGTGGCGGGAAGCTTTATCACGGACCTGAAAATCGGCTACTGGATCGGCTCCACGCCCAAAGTCCAGGAAGGTTGGAAATTCCTGGGCGTGGCGGTATCGGCCGTCACCGTGTGCGGGGTGATGCTCATCCTCAACAAGACCTACGGCTTCGTGGGGGACAACGCCCTGGTGGCGCCCCAGGCCAATGCGATGGCCGCCGTCATCCAGCCGATGTTCTCCGGCGGCGGCGCGCCCTGGCTGCTGTACGGAATCGGCGCCGTAATCGCCATCGTCCTTACGCTCTGCAAGGTTCCCGCCCTGGCCTTCGCACTGGGCATGTTCATTCCCATCGACCTGAACCTGCCCCTGCTGGTGGGCGGCGCCATCTCCTGGTTCGTAAGCACGCGCACCAAGGATGCCGCGCTCAACAACGCCCGGCAGGAGAAGGGGACCCTCATCGCTTCCGGCTTCATCGCCGGCGGCGCCCTGATGGGCGTGGTGAGCGCCATCCTGAAATTCGCCAACGTGGACCTGTTCCTCACCGACTGGGCCGCGAATTACGGCGAGGCCGTGGCTATCGTGCCGTTCCTCGGGATTATTGCCTATATGATTATAGCTTCAATGAAAAATGGAAAAACTGCTTGATAGATTTCTGCGCTACGTATCGATAGACACGCAGAGCAACGAAGAGTCCGAGACCCAGCCCTCGGAAGACAAGGAGCTGGACCTGCTGCGCCTGCTGCGGGATGAGCTCAAAGCCCTGGGCGTGGAGGCCACGCTGGACGAATACGGGTACGTAATGGCTTCCATCCCGTCCAATCTCCCGTATAAGGTGCCCGCGCTGGGCTTCATCGCCCACGTGGATACGGCGCCGGATGCGAGCGGGGCGAACGTAAAACCGCAGATTATCCCGAATTACGACGGCGGCGAGATTGCGCTGAAGGGCGTTCCGGGGCTGTATTTAAAGCCTTCGGAGTTCCCTGAGATGCTCCACTACAAGGGTCAGACCCTCATCACCACCGACGGCACCACCCTCCTCGGGGCCGACGACAAAGCCGGCGTCGCGGAGATTATGGACGCGGTGCAGTACATGATGGCGCATCCGAAGTTCAAGCACGGGCCGCTGAAGATCGGCTTCACCCCGGACGAGGAAATCGGCCGCGGCGTGGTCAAGTTCGACGTGGCCAAATTCGGGGCCGATTACGCCTACACGATGGACGGAGGCGAAGTGGGAGAACTGGAGTTCGAGAACTTCAACGCCGCATCGGCCAAAATCCACATCCAGGGCCGGAACGTACACCCCGGTTATGCGAAGGGGAAGATGCTCAATGCGATTCTCATCGGCCAGGAATTAGGTGCGATGCTGCCCGTGATGGCCCGGCCCGAATACACGGAGGGCTACGAGGGATTCTTCCACCTCATTTCCTTCAAGGGGACGGTGGAGGAGGCCGATTTCGCCTATATCATCCGGGACCACGACCGCGCCAAGTTCGAGGCCCGCAAAGTGATGATGCAGAAGGTGACGGATTTCATCAACGAGAAATACGGTCCCGGCACCGCCACCGCCGTCATCAAGGACCAGTATTACAATATGCGCGAGCAGGTGGAGCCGCACTACCACATCATCGACAAAGCCGTGAAGGCGATGGAGATGGCCGGGGTTCCGGCGAAGATCCAGCCCATCCGCGGCGGCACCGACGGCGCCAACCTCTCCTTCAAGGGCCTCCCCTGCCCGAACCTCTTCGCCGGCGGCCTGAACTTCCACGGAAAGATGGAGTTCGTACCCCTGGAGAGTATGGAAAAGGCCTCCCAGGTTATTCTGAATCTGGTTTCTCTGTTCGCGGAAGCTTAACCCTGAACGGTTTTCGCGATTTTCTCGATGTTGAGGCTGCGGGCCGATGCATCGATGATATCCTTGTATATCCCGCCCTTCCTATACACCTCGTCCGGATGGCCGGCCTGTTCCACGCGGCCCTTCTGCAGGGCGAAGACCATCTCGCTGTCGATAATCTGGGAGATGTTGTGGGAGATGATGATCACGGTGCGGTCCTTCTTGATGGCGTCGATGCTGTTCTTGATCTGTTCGGTTGCCACGGCGTCCAGCGAGGCCGTGGGCTCGTCCAGGAAGATGATGGGCGGATTCTTCAGGAACATCCGCGCGATGGCGATACGCTGCTGCTGGCCGCCGGAAAGGTCTGAGGCCTTCCCCTGGAACTGCTTCGGGAGGGCCATAATCTGGTCATAGATATAGGACTTTTTCGCGGCCTCCACCACTTCCTCGAAGGTGGCGTCCGGCTTTCCGTAGCGGATGTTTTCCTCGATGGTGCCGTCGAAGATGTGGTTCTTCTGCAGCACCAGGCCGATGTTCTCGCGGAGGTACTGCGTATCGTACTCCTGCAGGTCCACCCCGTCCAGGGTGATGGTACCCTTCTGCGGCACGAAGAACTTGTCCAGCAGGTTCACGATGGTGCTCTTCCCGGCGCCGGAGAGGCCCACCAGGGCGGTGATCTTCCCCGGCTCGATGACCATATTCACCCCGAAGAGCGCCTGCGTGCCGTTGGGGTAGGTGAAATCCACGTCCTTGAGGCAGAATCGGCCATATACCTTTTCGGGCCGATAATTCCCGCTGGGCTCCACCTCCTTCTCCGAATTCAGGATGTCGAAAAAGCCCTCGGCGTAGATGAGCGCGTCGTTCACGTCGTCGAAGATGCGCTGGAGCTGGGTGATGGGGGCGATGACGTTCGAGAAGAGCATCACGTGGTACATAATCTTACCGATGGTCATGCCCGGATAGTCAATCAGCACCAGATAGGCCGTGAGGATGATTACCAGCACGGTTCCGATCTGCTTGACGAAGCTCTTGATTCCGTTATAGTAGAAGGCCACCCGGCGGGTTTTCATCTGGTTGGCCGTCACCTGGTTCTGGATGTCCAGCTGCTTCTGGCCCTCAATCTTCTCGCGGTTGAAGGACTTAATGACGTTGATGGAATCGATGATGTTCTTGATGCCCTGGCTCTTGGTCTCCAGGTGGGAGCGCATCTCCCGGCGCCAGCCTTTCAGGCGCCGCGCCTGCCGGATGGTGATCCAGAAATACACCGGGACGATGCCCAGGGCCACCAGCCCCACATACACGTTCGCGGCAAACATCAGGATGAGGGCAAGGGCCGCGCTGGTGAACAGGGGCAGCAGGTCGATGAAGAAGTTCTGCACCGTGCGCGATAGGCTGCTCACGCCCTGGTCGATACGCGCCTGGACCTTTCCGGTGGCGTTTTCATCGGCACTGAAAAATGCCATCCGGAAGGTAAGGACCTTTTCGATGACCGCCTGCGAAAGATCGCGCGAAACGAAGATGCGCATCCGCTCGCCGTAGTAGTTCTGCGCGAAAGTGATGAGGGCGCTCAGGACCTCCTTCCCCAGCAGCACCGCCGAGATGACGGTGAGGATCCGGACCGCCTGCGCCCAGGAAAAATCCGTGCCGATGAGCGCATTGATGGCATCCACCGTCCGGTCCAGGACGATGGCGTTCACCTGCGCCATCAGGGATCCCACCAGCGTGAGGATGAGGGTGATGACCACCAGCAGACGGTAGGGCCGCACGAAGGGCCGGATGTTGCGGAAGAGTTGGAAAAGGTTCATAATCAGCGCATCTGAGCACACAAAGATACGCATTCAGCGCTTTTCATCCAAAAAAAGCGGGACGGGCCTTGCGGATTCGGAAAAAAGTCGTACATTTGCAGTCCCGTTTTGCGGAAGGCCCCGCCGGAAGCAACGGGGACATTGAGATATGGTGTAATGGTAGCACTACAGATTCTGGCTCTGTCAGTGAGGGTTCGAGTCCTTCTATCTCAACTATCACGCCGCCTGCAGGCGGCCCGCCGTACCCGGGATTTTGCGCCAGCAAAATCGTAGAGGGAGAAAAGGCGGCAGGGGTGTATGAGGGGGCGGAGCCCCCTGTATTAATGGCGGGGTAGCTCAGCTGGTTAGAGCGTCGGATTCATAATCCGGAGGTCGTGGGATCGTGACCCACTCCCGCTACCCAAACGAACTATTTCGAAATACTCACTATATACCCGGCGCTGATTCAGCGACGGTTTTTTGTTGTTACCGGGACGTCCCATTACGAATATCCCTCGGCGTCCTCGTAATGCCGCGTCCTCCGGGACGGCGCAATTCGACTATTTGTGCGATTTTTCGTAATGCGACGTACCCATTCTTATGCGTGCGTACGATATTCCTATGTTTTTTCTATCTTTGCAGTGCAACTGGGAAGAGAAATCCCCAGGGTAAAAGGTAAGTTCATCTTTACAAAAAATCTGGACAATTTTTTACACCAGATGGACTATTCCAGTTTGGTATGTTTCGACACCATTCTTGGTGTCGTGCATATAGGCAGGAATGTCTATTGGTGTAGGCCCCGTCCAGAGGCACTCGTAAAGTAGGCAAGGTTCCTGCCTTTTTTTAACCACAATAGCCGAGTCCGGAATCTATCGGCCGTATTTATTGTTGCCGAATAACCAACCATATGAGAAATTGTATTTCTGCTGTAGTATGTGGTTTCTTGGCCCTCGCATTAGTTTCTTGCAAGAAAGAAAAAGATGTTCCCGTAACATCAGTAACTATTGGTCAAGCCTCTACCGAGATGTTGATTGGAGAGACTGTGCAATTGAGTGCAAAAGTACTCCCAAGCAATGCTTCGGATAAAACAGTATCTTGGGCATCTTCCAAACAATCTGTGGCAACCGTATCCAGTACAGGTATGGTGACTGCTATCGCCGAGGGCACATCTATAATTACAGCTTCCGCCGGAGGAAAATCCGGCACTTGTACAATAACCGTGAGCAAAAAGGTCGTAGAGGTTAGTTCCATTGAATTAAATAAGACCAGCGCCTCCCTCAAGGCAGGTGAGACGGTGACACTTACCGCCACGGTCAAGCCTGATGACGCCACAGACAAGACAGTCACCTGGACCACCTCTGATGCCAGCGTAGCCACAGTAGATAACGGTGTGGTCACCGCCAAGAAGGTGGGTTCTGCCACCATCACAGCCAAGGCCGGAGACAAGAGCGCCACCTGCGCTATCACCGTTGTGGCAACCCCGGTGACCAGCGTCACACTCAACAAGACCAGCGCACAGCTCAAGGCAGGTGAGACGGTGACACTTACCGCCACAGTCAAGCCCGATGACGCCACGGATAAGACTGTGACCTGGACCACCTCTAATGCCAGCGCAGCCACAGTAGATAACGGTGTTGTCACAGCAAAGAAGGTGGGTTCGGCCACCATCACGGCCCAGGCCGGAGACAAGAGCGCTAACTGTTCTATCACCGTGGTGACTACCCCAGTGTCCAGCGTAACCCTCAATAAGACCAGCGCTTACCTTGAAGCTGGCGAAACAGTCACCCTCACGGCCACAGTCAAGCCAGATGATGCGGACAAAACGGTCACCTGGAGCACATCTGATGCTAACGTAGCAACAGTGGATAATGGTGTGGTTACAGCCAAGAAGTTTGGTTCGGCCTACATCACCGCAAAGGCAGAAGATAAGACGGCAAACTGTTCTATAACAGTTCCGAAACCAAACCTGAGTGTTGAACTTAATATTCCTCTGCACTCTATGGAGGTGGGAGATACCCAGACGATTACTGCTTCACTTCTTCCAGAAGGGGCAAGAGAATATTATAGTTCAGCTGACTATGTCTACTTTGTATTTTCAAAGGCTGATGAACTCAACACTCCAGCGGAAAGTCTGATGGAGATGATGGAGATAACACGTGACACCCCCGACTGTGCTGGAGTATGGAGATGGAAATTAACAGCGAAAAAGATAGGTTCGCTTAGAGTCACTGTCTGGCAGAAAGAACTCAACTATTATGAGTGGCTCGATTATAGCGAATGCATTAAGATTCCCACCGCCGTAAAATCGTTGTCACTTAATCACTCGAGTATTTCATTGTGGGAGGGAGAATCTTTCGATCTCATTGCCAGTGTTCTTCCGGAAGATGCCGAAGACGGTACTGTGACCTGGTATTCTGACAATACAAATGTAGCCACTGTTTCCAACGGCCGGGTCACAGCCGTGAGTTATGGAGAGACCAAAATACACGCTTCTGCGGGCAATAAACTAGCGTCTTGTACAGTAACAGTTAAATATGAAGCGGCCGATTTAGGACTAAGCGTATTGTGGGCGCGTAACAACCTTTCCTCAACAGGTTTCGACAACTATGGGGGCAAATATCATTTTGCCTGGGGCGAAATAAACCCCGGTTCCAACTTTGACTGGACCAATTATACACGCCTAAGTGATGGGAGCAAGTTTTCATTGAAAAGATATAACTATTCTCCGTCCTATGGAGTAGTAGACAACAAATTCTCATTTGCGGATTATGACTATGAGGATGATGCTGCCAGACAGATTCTTGGCGGCGAATGGCGTGTTCCTACAAGGGCGGAATGGCAAGAATTGAAGAGTCAGTGTAGTTTTGAGTACTTGGGGTATAGCGTGAGAATTACCGGTCCCAATGGCAATAGCATAACTCTACCATTTGATGGATACGAATCAGGGGGAACAAATAAAGATGATAATAAGTGTGGCTACTATTGGTCATCCGAGCTCCATTATACAACCGACCCGGACTTCTCTAGTGGCAACTTACCCACGCGAGCTTCGTATTATCGATTCAGTAAAAATCTTGGCAATTCCAATACCACACTGGAGCGATGTCACGGGTTATCCATTCGTCCGGTTATTAGCAAATAATCGCTTGAAACAGTCACGTTAAAAGTACACAAACATGAAAAAATTTATAAATCTATTCCTCTCCTTTAGCTTTCTCATTATCCCATCTTGTGATAAGCCAAATGCAAACACTCAAAACTCCGATGATGTTTTCACCGAGGAGATGCAATCTCTCGGGATATCGGCAGAAGTTTATAATGCGCTGAAACAAGCGGGAATAAGCTTAAAAGATATCAACCTTATAAAGGCTGAAATGACTGATAATAACATTCCGCAGTATGATGAAGCGGGCAATGAGATAAACTACCTTCAGGTATGCGGAATCAAAGATGACAAGACCATTATACATCTACTTCGGTCTTCTGTAGATGAACGCAACCCGTCTAAGTACGTGAAGACATACTTTTTCCCGAATCCGGAAAAGAAAGAGACGATTGTTGATCACGGTTATGGTGAAAAAGAAACCCTCCCTTTTGAATGTGTTCAATTCATCAAAGTGTTGATGCCAGAATCAGACAAATCGGGGAATACGGTATATGGAATCCTGGCCGATAATTTCCAATCCAATGAGGTCCTTCCCGTTAAAGACAATTATCGGCTGATGATTGACAGGGGTGGGACAATAAAGACTGTCGCCCACGAGTATGTCCAAACCGATCCGGATTTGTTTGATCAATACAGAATTAGCTTTACTCTTCATAATTTACAACTTCTGGAAGGATATAATGGGAATATAATAGCAGGATTGTATTGCTATTCCCCCAGTGGAGAACGACTCTTCCGTATTTCTCATTGGAGCAGAATATATGAATGGAAGGTCTATCGCGCGGAACTCGGCCATTGGTTATTCCCTATAGACGAAAAACAGATGTTCATCGTTTATTTCGACCGGTATTACCCCAAGTCCAGTTCCCCTTCCTTTGCATGTGGCGGCTTTGTGATAGATGATCTTGAAAACAGCGGCGTGGAGACCAATGGGAACGGGAGCCTTCCTGAACAAATCAATCCAAACAGCAAAGAAGAATATGTATATGATTACGCCAAATTGTTGTCAGTAAAAGACGGCATATATACATTTGATTTACCGTATACTGAATACAGCGGAGAAAAAAAGTCCTTCAAGATTGTTATCGACAGGGACAATCACTCTTATACAATACAATAAACTCATAACTCCTGGCAATATTGTTTGCCAAAATGCGTTATTATGGGCGAAACACAAAGAATAATTGTGGTATTTCGCCCGTTATAGCGCAACTTTTATTCATTTCCCATCTGGTTCTTTTGTTCCACTCCACTTATGGAACGGAACAGAGCAGGATGGTTTGTGTGTTTTCAATGAGCCAATTGTGAGCCCTTTGTGAGCCACTTAAATGGCCTTCTCAAACAATGCATCCATGGTTACAACCCGTTGGATGCGGTTGCTATACATGTTCATTTTTAGGCCATAAGTAGTAACCAGCGTGGGCTGGATGTTTTTCTTGTTCTTGGTGGCAATCAAAAGAGCATCAATCTTATTCCGTAACTTGGCGTCATAATCTTTGTCTATGGCAAAGTCACCCTGGCAAAACTTTATCTCGCAAAGGTTCACCACACGATCTGCTCTGTCAATAAGCATGTCTATCTGGGCGCCGGGAGTCTGGTCATTCGCATCGGCGCTCCATGGATAGATTTCTGCCTGTACTCCCATAATGCTGAGCGCAAAACGTATTTCTTCCTGATGGACAAAACATACATCCTCGAAAGCCAGACCTTTCCATGATGTTACTTTAGGAGAGAACTGATTGTCTTGCCAAAAACGCTTGTTCTGAGACGGATGTTTCTTCACAAAATGTAGATAGAAGAGACAAAATGGGTCTGATAACTTGTAGTATTTATTGCGCTTAGTTTCACCAAAATTGTAATACGATACAATCAGATCGCTCTTTTCCAGCGCCTTCAGAATTTCAGAGAGCTCTCCACCTGAAGCAATGCCCGATTTGTCAGAAATTTGTTCCCTGGTGAGTCCTTGGCGAGTTTTGGAGAGAGCCTCAACGACAGTACGGTATTTCTCCTTGTCTCCAAAAAGGGAAGAGAAGAGCTTATCAAATTCATCTGACAGTTTCCCGGCGCTGGTGAAAAACAAGTTATCAATGTTTTCTGCCAGTGATTTTCCTTTCTCGAAGTAAGACCAATAGTATGGAACTCCACCAAGCGTCATATATGTTTGGAGAATGTCATAACGATCCATTGTCAGTCCTAAATATTTGCAATACTTCTCGGCCTGATGCAATGAGAATGGCCTCAAGTGTAATTCCCTCGTTGTCCGCCCATATAACCCACCTGTGTTGTGAATTAGTTTATCCAGCATCCAGGTCGTCGCACTGCCACATACAATTAGGAGAAGATTATGTTTGCCAGCGCCCCACCCGTTCCAAAAATGTTCAAACGCTGACAGGAATCCTGCACGCGGAGTATCCAGCCAGGGCATCTCGTCAATAAATACAACCATTTTCTTTCTCCCTCTCTTGGAATCCAGCAAATCTTCCAAACGATGGAAAGCCTCAAACCAATTTTTTAATGGCGTATCGTTGGTGCCCCCATACTTCAATAGGGAATGCGCGAACTCATCTAGTTGGGCTCTATACAACAACTTTGGCTGGTCTTTTAACTCGAAAGGAGAAAGCGCGGTATGGTAAAAAGCGAATGAGTCCTCAAAGAATTCTCTTATGAGGAACGTCTTACCAACACGACGTCGCCCATAAACTGCAAGGAATTCGGCATTCTGAGACTGATTCAGGGAAGATAACACTGCTCGTTCCCGCTCTCGACCAATGATTTTATCTTTCATGACACATAAAATTATTCCGCCACGAAGATACAAAAAATATCATTCACGGCGAAATAATTTTCAATAAATTCGAATGAATATTCTTTTTATTACCAAGCGTCGGATTCATAATCCGGAGGTCGTGGGATCGTGACCAAAAGCTGGGCGGGATACCAAATATTTGATTACCCTGGCGGCGGCCCTTATGATGGCCGCCTGCGGGAATCCCGGCAACAACCAACAAAGCACCAACGAAATGAGCAACGAACCCCTGAAGCAGGTAAAGGGACGGGTGAACTTCGGCCCGGACCACGCCCTTGTTACAACGCCCCAGCCCTGCGTGATGATCGCCACCTGGGACAAAGACCACACCCCGGACGTGATGATGGCCGCCTGGGCGGGCCAGTACGATTACAAACGCATCGTGGTATCCATGTCCAAGCACAAGACCACCGAGAACCTGGAGCTCACGGGCGCTTTCACGGTGAGTTTCGCTGATGTCCACACGGTGGCCGAGTCCGATTACTTCGGCCTGGTGAGCGGCCACAAGGTAAAGGACAAGGTGGCGCGCGTGGGGTTCACGGTTACGCCCAGCCCCAACGTGGACGCCCCCATCATCAACGAGTACCCCCTCACCCTGGAATGCAAGGTAGTGAGCTGGCAGGACGGCGTCCTGGTCGGAGAGGTCGTGAATATGTCGGCCGATGAAAAGATCCTCACGGACGGCAGGATTGACCTCGCGAAACTCCAGCCCATCGTCTTCGACGCGGCCGCGATGTCCTACCGGGCCATCGGCGACGAAGTCGGGAAGGCCTGGGGCGACGGGAAGAAGTTCGCCGAATAATCAGTACTTCATTCCCAGATTGTACATCAGGAAGCCGTAGATATCGGCCTGCTCTTCCAGGACTTTGGCCAGGGGCTTGCCGCCGCCGTGGCCGGCCTTGGTGTCAATCCGGATGAGGGCGGGCGCGCTGCCGGCCTGGCATTTCTGCAGGGTGGCCGCGAACTTGAACGAATGGGCGGGAACCACGCGGTCGTCGTGGTCGGCCGTGGTGACGAGCGTAGCGGGATAAACCGTGCCGGGTTTGAGGTTATGCAGCGGGGAATAGCTGCACAGGCAGCGGAACATCTCCTCGCTCTCCTCGCTGGTGCCGTAGTCCGGCGCCCAGTTCCAGCCGATGGTGAACTTATGGTAGCGGAGCATATCCATCACCCCCACCTGCGGAACGGCGACGGCGTAGAGATCCGGCCGCTGCGTCATACAGGCGCCCACCAGAAGGCCGCCGTTGGAGCCGCCCACGATGGCGAGTTTCTCCGGGGACGTATAGCCCTCGGCGATAAGCCACTCGGCCGCGCCGATGAAATCGTCGAACACATTCTGTTTCTGCAGCCTGGTGCCTGCGAGGTGCCACTTCTCGCCGTACTCTCCGCCGCCCCGCAGATTCGCCTGCGCATAGATGCCGCCCTTCTCCAGGAAGGGGATGCGGGTGGCCGAGAATCCCGGATTGAGGGAGATGTCGAAGCCGCCGTAGCCGTAAAGGTAAACGGGATTGGAGCCGTCCTTCTCGATGCCTTTCCTGTAGGTGAGGAACATCGGGATGCGGGTGCCGTCCTTGCTGGAGAAGAACACCTGTTCCGTGACGAAGTCCGAAAGGTCGAAAGCCGTTTCAGGCGCGGCGTGCACGCTGCTTTCCAGGCTTGCGATGTCCAGTTTGTAAATGGAGCCGGGCACCGTGAAGGAAGTGTAGGCATAATAGCACCAGGGCTCGTGCAGGCGGCCGTTGAAGGAAGCGCTGCCCAGGCCCGGAAGCGCTATTTCCTTCCGGTCGGAGCCGTCCAGGGCGAAGCTGTAGGCCCGGGTGGCAGCGTCTTTCATATACGTGCCGATGATGCGCTCGCCCACAAAGGTCACGCCTTCCAGCACGCAGTCGCCCTCGGGAAGGACATCCTTCCACGCCTTCGGGTTCTTCAGCGTAGTCTCTACCAGCCGGTTCAGGGGCGCATTTTTATTGGTGAGCAGATAGATCTTCTCACCGTCGGTCTCCACAGGCGAGCAGCTGTTTTTCATATCCTCCGTAATCTGCACGAAGGGCGAGCCGGCCTTGCGGAGGTCCTTCACATAGAGGTTGTTGCCCACATCGGCCCCGTCCTCATAGAGGAAGGCCAGGGTCTCCTCCTCGTTGGTGTCCAGCAGGTAGAAGCGCAGCGGCTCGGCCGGATTCTCGAAGAAAACCTTGTCCTCGCTCTGCGGGGTGCCGATCTTATGGTAGTACACCTTGTGACCTTCATTCTTGACGGAGAACTCGTGCCCGGCCTCGGGGATGCCGTAGGCGCTGTAATAGAAGCCGTCTCCGTGCCAGGCGGCGCCGGAGAATTTGGCCCACTCGATGTGGTCCTCCAGCAGGGCGCCGGTTTTCACGTCCATCACATAGAACTCCTGCCAGTCGCTGCCGCTGCGGGAAATGCCGTAGGCCATCAGGCTGCAGTCATGGTTGAAATAGGTTCCCTTGAGCGCGACGGTCCCGTCCTCGGAGAGGGTGTTGGGATCCAGGAACACGCGGGGCTCGGCGTCGGGGGCATCGGCCTCATACAGGACGCTCTGGTTCTGGAGGCCGTCGTTGCGGTAGAAGTACCATTTCCCGTTGCGCTCGCGGCCGGGGATTCCGATCTTCCCGTAATTGCTCACTTCTTTCAGCCGTTCAAGGAGTTTCCCGCGGAAGGGAATGCCCTTCAGGTAGTGGTCCGTCACCTTGTTCTGGGCCTCCACCCAGGCGAGCGTCTCTTCCGAGCGGTCGTCTTCCAGCCAGCGGTAGGGATCGGCCACCTCCGTGCCGAAGTAAACATCTATGGTGTCGTCCTCCCGGGTAACGGGAACTTTCGGCGCGCAGGCGCCGGAGATCAAACTTGCCATTGTAACGATTGTGAGGAATTTTTTCATATGGATTCTAGTTTATTTCTTTCCGTACATACCGCTCGCCCGTCTCGTGCTTCACCGCGTCGATGAAGGCCGGGGCGTAGGCGGGGAAGGGCCGGGGGCCGTTGTCGTTGTATTTAACAATTAAAAGCCGTGCCAACTCACCCCAGCGCCGCATCATCTTTTCCGTATAGGCGATGGTCTTGCCGCTGAGGTAGTCCGCGAGTTCCCCGGCGGTAAGGCCGGCGGCGTGCTTTTCCACCTCGCTCTGGTCGGCCTCATAGAAGTCTTCCAGTTCCTTCTGCGCCTCCCGCAGGTCGCCGATCATCACGCTGTAACGCGGATAAATCATATTCGCCACGAAATTGCACATCCAGAAGGCGCTTTTCTCGCTGAATTCGCGCATATGGTTGTTCTCGCGGGCGAAGGGTGCCGGCACACGGTTGATGCCGCAGTACACGGGGACGTAGGCCACCATCGAGGCGTCGTCCATATTGAAATAGGTAACCCCGCCCAGGGCGTCCGGGAGCCAGGAACGCATCCGGCACACCATCGTCATCCCGCTCTGCTGGCAGCCGATGGGCCTTTCGCTGAACATCTTCGTCCCGTCCGGGGCCTCGTAGTTCAGCCGCTGGTTGCGGTAGGGCGAGGCCCAGGGGCCGGCGCTCGCATCGGCCGTCATATCCAGCGCGGTTCCCTCGTAGTGGTCACGCATATCGTTCTGGATGTCGCGGTAGCTCACCGGCTTGTCGGGCTTGATCCAGAGGGGAAGGTCGTCGTGCACGGAGAGGTCGCCGTTCAGGAAAGGCAGGTATTCGTCCATTATTTCGGCCGAGAAGTGGTGCCGATAAAAACTCCACACGCGCGCCTCGCAGTAGCGGATGGCGCTCCAGTCCATCGGCCCGTAGGCCTCGCGGAAGCTGAAGTCGGTGTCGGCCCCGTCGAAGTAACCCATCTCGCGGGCAAAGGAGATAACATCGGCCGAATACATCGTCTCGCCGTCCCTGGTAATGCAGAAGCCCTTCTTTTTATCGGCCTTCTTCACCTGCGGGAACTGCCGGATGCGGCTGGAATTGGCATAGGCCGATATGCAGTCGTCGGGCACGCGGCGGGCCACCCAGACGGCGCCCTTACGGTCGGGACCCTTGCCGATGAGCTCCATTATCCAGGCCTCCTCCTTGTCGCAGACCGCGAAGGACTCGCCCGTGTCGTTGTAACCGTACTCCTGCACCAGCCGATGCATCACTTCTATGGCCTCCCGGGCCGACGCCGCCCGCTGCAGCGCGAGGTGCATCAGGGTGAAATAACCCAGCCATCCCTCTTTGTTACGGAGTTCCTTGCGGCCGGTCCAGGTGGTTTCGACAATGGAAACCTGCTTCTCGTTCATCAGGCCCGCCACGGCATAGGTGTAAGGGGCCTGGGGAATGTAATGCACGGTGGCGTCGGGTCCCCATCCGCGGATGGCGACCAACTCGTCTTTCGCGTGAGCGCCGGGAGCGGAATAAGTAAGCGGGGAGGCAAAACCGTAGCCGTCGCAGTTATAGGTGCAGATGACGCTTCCGTCCACGGAGGCTTTTTTGCCCACGATGAGGTTCGTGCAGGCAAAGGCTTCCCGTGCGCTCAGGGCACAGGCCGCCAGAAGGAGAAGGGTTAAGATTCGTTTCATAACCCCAAAGATAGTGAAATCTTTGTGCTTTTCGGCGGGACGGGTGTCCGTGGTGGTCCAAAAATTTACCGACCACGGACGAAAACGCACGATTTTGTCCGAGGTGTCCCATCTTTTGGACCACCGCGGACGCTTATAGGCTATCTAACAGTCGTGCGGCTTCTTCATAAGTGAGGCCGCAGACGCGGGCCATCTGGTTGGCATCGGCGCTAAAACGGAAACGGAGTTGTTTGAAGGACTCTTTCCCGAACAGCGTCCGGCAAAGATCCGGCAAACAGGCAAGGATGACCTGGTCCCGGAAAGCAGGGAGGCTCTTTTCGCCGGACTCCAGGCGCTTTTTGGCTTTTGAAGAGTTGGCGAGAAAGAAATTCATCCGTTTGGGCGTGCGGAAAACAGCCTCCACTGTTTTTACCGCCACATAATTGGAAGGAAGGATGTACCCTTCCTCACAGATCATCCAGTCTTTTGGAAGAGTGTAGGCATCTGTGTGAAGCATCTTTCGAAGGACGCGCTTGGAAAACGCGCCCAACTTCCTTCCGCCCTGTGGCGTAGGATTAAAAAACACGCTCCCGCTACCCCAGGGATACTGCGTCGGATGCGAACAAATGTTGGCTGCGACACAGTTCATTTGGACATAAGGATGAACGCCAGGACTTTTACGTCCGGGTCACTGGCCGCCTGAATGGCGGCGAAGTCCATCCCAACTTTAAAATCCTCATCATTTTTGAACCAAATGCGGTCCTCCAAATGATTGGTTGAGACTAAATAAATATGCATCATAAACCACAATAGTTTATGACGTTCATCCTAAACGCCAAAGATACACAATCGGCGGTTTGTTTGCAACCCCCTTTTTACAAATAGACGGTTTTTCCTATTTTTGTATCTGAAAAACCAGCGCCTGTGAATCCAGTCGAAAAGCATCCGTTTGAACCGTTCCTGCCGCCGGAAGCAAGCATCTTGTTCCTGGGCAGTTTCCCGCCCCAGTCCCACCGCTGGTGTATGCCGTTTTACTACCCCAACTGGATCAACGACTTCTGGCGCATTATGGGGCTGATTCACTTCGGGGACAAGGACCGCTTTTGTCTCGTAAGCGAAAAGCGTTTTGACGAAACGGCTATCCGCAGCTTTTGTGAAAAGGCCGGGCTGGCGTTTTATGACACGGCCTGTGAAGTGCGCCGTCTGAAGGATAACGCATCTGATGCTTTTCTGGAAGTAGTCAAACCAACGGACGTAGACGCCTTATTGAAACGACTTCCCGAATGTTCCAATCTGGTTACAACCGGGCAAAAAGCGACAGATGTTATCGCTGAAATGTTTGGATGTGAAGTCCCACCTATCGGCGCATATACAGAGTTGATGGTGGCGGACCGCCCTATCCGTTTCTGGCGGATGCCCTCCACATCCCGCGCCTATCCGCTTCCCCTTCCGAAGAAGGCGGAGTTTTATACCCGCCTGTTCAGCCTCCCCGCCGCGGACGGGAAAGAGACTACTTCTTCCAGCGTTTAAGCAGCGGGAAATAGCCGCGCATCATTTCGATGTACTCTTCGCGCGTGAGGGGCTGCGGCAGGTTTTTGTTCACTTCGTCCACAAACTGGGCGCAGTGCTCAATCATTTCGTCCATCGTGCAGTCCTGCAGGAACTTTCCGCCGGCATAGCAGTAAAGGCAATAGTCTTCGTTTTTGCTTCCGTCGGCATTGGTTCCGAGGAGTTCGTCGGTGAGGGGCATTCCACAGCTTTGGCAGAATCTCTGTTCCATAGTCCTTGCAATAGTTTTTACAAAGTTAGCAGATTTTATTATCTTTGTATGTTATGTTGACGATCCCGCTAATTGCAGCCTGCGACCCGGACATCCTGGAAGAGAAAGGGGCGCGTTTTGAAGTGAAACACGTGAATTGGCCGGCCGAATGGCCCTATGCCCCCAAGGTGGAGGGCCGCATCGCCCGTACGGACAAAGCCCTCTGGGTGGTCTGGCACGTGAACGGGCTGGGCATTACCGTGCGGAATCTGCAGGACGGCGGAACCATCTGGGAAGACAGCTGCTGCGAGATTTTCCTGCAGGCCCCCGGAAACGACAACTACTATAATATCGAAGTGAATGCCGGCGGACACCTGCTGGTGGGCTGCGGCACGGGACGCGGAGACCGGGAACTCCTTCCCGAATCGATGCGGAGCATCATCCGCTTCGGCGGGGTGGCGGCACCCGTGGAGGTGGCCGATAAACCCGTGGAATGGAGTGTCGGCATCGTCATTCCCTATGAGGCCGTCGGCCTGGACCCGAAACACCTTCCCGATCACCTGAAAGGCAACATCTACAAGTGCGGCGACAAAACCGCGCATCCCCATTTCCTGAGCTGGGCGCCCGTGGGAACGCCCGCGCCGGATTTTCATCGGCCCGAATTTTTCGGCACCTTTAACCTGTAAGCTATGTTTCTCATTGCACTGAAACTCCTCGGCTCCATTGCGCTCCTCATCTACGGCATGAAGGTGATGAGCGAGGCGCTCCAGAAGATGGCCGGCCCGCAGCTGCGTAATATGCTGGGCGCGATGACCACCAACCGCTTCTCCGGCGTAATGACCGGCGCACTGGTAACGGTGGCCGTCCAGTCATCGGCCGCAACCACCGTGATGACGGTGTCCTTCGTGAACGCCGCCCTGCTCACGCTGGCGCAGGCCATTTCCATCATTATGGGCGCCAACATCGGCACCACGATGAGCGCCTGGATTATGTCGGCCGGTTTCTCCTTCAATGTAACGATGCTGGTGTGGCCGGCGTTCCTGATCGGCATCATCCTCATCCAGCTCGGGAAACACCGCTACATCGGGGACTTCCTCTTCGGCCTGTCGTTCCTGCTCTTCGCCCTGGGAATGCTAAAAGAGGGCGGCATTGAACTGGATCTTGCGAACAAGCCCGCCGTGGTGGACTTCTTCGCCAGCTTCAAGACCAATTACGGCACCATCCTGCTGTTCCTGCTGATAGGCACCATCCTGACCGCTATGGTACAGAGCTCGGCGGCCCTGATGGCCATCACGATGGTGCTCTGCTCCACCGGGGCCATCACCATCTTCCAGGGTATTGCGCTGGTGATGGGTGAGAACATCGGCACCACCGTTACCGCCAACCTGGCGGCCCTCAGCGCCAATACACAGGCGCGGCGAACAGCTATGGCGCATATGCTCTTCAACGTGTTCGGCGTCATCTGGGTGCTCATCTTCTTCTTCCCGTTCGTGAGGATGGTCTGCGGCGTGGTGGGCCTGGATCCCACCGCACCCGAACAGAGCCCTACCCAGCTATCCTTCGCCCTGGCCACGTTCCATACCTTCTTCAATGTGATTAACACGTTGATTCTCATCTGGTTCATCCCGCTGATCGAGAAGGTGGTGTGCATCATTATCCGCCCGAAGAAGAGCGAGGAAGAGGACGAGTTCCGTCTGCAGTACATCCGCGGCGGCCTGATGAAGACGCCGGAAATCTCCGTCCTGCAGGCGCAGAAGGAGATTGTGCTCTTCGGCGAGAAGATGCAGAAGATGTACGAACTGCTCAAGGAAGCCTACCACGCCTCGGACGAGGATTTTGCCAAGCTGTATGAGCGCATCGACAAATACGAGGACCTCAGCGACCGGATGGAGGCCGAGATTGGCAAGTACCTGGGCGACGTGGGGCAGGCGCACCTCTCCGATGAAACCAAGGGCGAGATCCGCGCGATGCTGCGCCAGATCGGCGAACTGGAGTCGGTGGGCGACAGCTTCTTCAACCTGGTGCGCATCCTCAAGCGCAAGCGCGAAAACAAGGTGGAATTCTCCGAGGCGCAGATTGCCGGCGGCCTGCAGATGGTCCAGCTGGTGGAGGACGCCCTCACCCAGATGAATCTGGTGCTCACCAGCCCCCGCGGCAGTGTCGGCCTCGGAAAGAGCGCCTATATCGAGGCCAGTATCAACGACTGCCGCAACCGCCTGAAGCAGGAGAACATCGACGCCCTGGACCAGCACCTGTACGGCTACGACAACGGAACGGTGTTTATGGACCTGATCGGCGAATGCGAGAAGAGCGGCGACTATATCATCAACGTGGTTGAGGCCCGCGTGGGCGAATCGCACGACAAATAGTTATGGATAACCTTACATCCAAAGAACTCCAGCCCTACGGCCGGCATTACAACGAGGAAGACTTCTGGAAAAAACTCCGCCGCATCGCTTCAAAAGTGGGGGTGAAGGTGGTGTACTACGCCCTCGTGCTTTACTACACGATGGTGGACGAAAGCGTGCCGATGAAATACAAGGCCATCATCGCCGGCGCCCTGGGCTATATGATCCTGCCGATGGATCTCATCCCGGATTTCCTGCCCTTCGCCGGCCTGGCCGATGACTGGGCCGCCCTGCTGGCCGCCGTCACCTATGTGAGCGGCAGCATCACCGCCACCGTCAAAGGCCGCGCGAAAGAAAAGGTTCGCGAATGGTTCCCTTCCGTGACGGAGGCCGATTACGGGGATTTAAAATAGGTTCATGAGAAGAATTCTTTTTGTCTGCCACGGGAACATCTGCCGGAGCCCGATGGCGGAGTTCATCCTAAAAGCGCTCGTGAAAGCCAGGGGGCTGGATAGCCAGTACTATATTGAATCAGCAGCCGTTTCTGCGGAAGAAACCGGCAATCCCATCTATCCGCCGGCAAAACGCAGCCTGAGCCAGCACGGCGTCCTTTTCGACCCCGACAAACGCGCCCGGAAAGTTACCCCGGACGATTACAACCGCTTCGACCGCATCGTCTGTATGGACGCCTCGAACCTGCGGCTGATCCGCCGCATCATCCCGGAAGACCCGGAGGGGAAAATTCATCTGCTGATGTCTTACACCGGCGTCGGAAGGGACGTCGCCGACCCCTGGTACACCGGGGATTTCGAAGAGGCGTTCCAGGACATCCTGGAAGGATGTGAGGCGATGCTGGGAAATAATGCGTAATTTTGCATCTATGAAACGACTTCTCACACTGGTCGCCATTCTGCTGCCAATCCTGGCGTCGGGACAACAGCCTGTATCGGCCCAGAAATACCTGGAGAGAATGGCCGGCAAAGGCCCCCTGAAGGGAACCCTGCTGGGCGTGACGGTGCGCGCGGCCGACGGAAAGACCGTGGCGGCCTATAACCAGGACGTCCGGATGGTCCCTGCCTCCAACGCCAAGCTCATCACCACGGGCTGCGCCCTGCACGCCTTCGGGGCGGATTACCGCTTCGAGACCGGACTGGGCTACGTGGGCGCCATCGAGGACGGCACCCTGAAGGGAGACCTTTACATCCTCGGCGGCGGAGATCCAACGACGGGGACGGGAGACGGGATTGGCCTGGCGCCGGACGCCCTTTTCTGGAAGTGGAAAACCCTGCTGAAGCAGGCGGGCATCGAGCGCATCGACGGACGCATCGTCGGCGACGGACGCCTGTACGAAGGTCATCTGGAGCACGCCTCCTGGAGCTACGACGACCTGGGAACCTATTACGGCACGGGAATGAGCGCCCTCTGCTTCTACGAAAACGCCATCGACTTCGCGGTGTCCGCCGCGGCCGAAGGGGAAACGGTGAACTTCACACAGACCTATCCCGAGACGCCCTGGATGCACACGGAAAACTACAGTCTCACAGGCCCGGCCGGCAGCGGAAACAGCCTGTACCTGTTCACGACCGACCTGGCGCCGTATGCCGAGCTCCGCGGCACCTTCGCCACGGACCGCGCGCCCAAGACCGAGCATTTCGCGAACAAATACGGCGACCTCAGCTGCGCCTTCGAATTCTGGAAAAACCTCCTCGCTACAGGCTGGGAAGTGACGGGCGGCTATGCCCGCGTGGACCGCAGCGGATACATCCAGGGGCCGGATTTCATCCAGAAGGATGTGGCCGGAAAGCCGGTGAAAATCGGCCGGACGCAAGGCCCCAAACTGGAAGAAATCGCCCGGGAAACCAACTGGCGCAGCGATAATTTCTATGCCGAAGCCCTCCTCCGCGCGATGGGCGAATCGGCCAGCGGCTGGGCCGTCTATGACAGCTGCGCCGTGGCCCGGAAAGAGGTCCTGGAAGGCCTGGGACTACGCGAGGACCCGATCCAGCTGGTGGACGGGAGCGGCCTTTCGCGGAGCAATTATGTGTCGGCCCGCTGGATGGCGGACTTCCTGGACGCGATGAAAAAAAGTCCCGCCTTTCCCGCCTTCCTCGGAAGCCTTCCGGCCCCCGGACAGGGAACGCTGAACGTGGTGAAACTGGGCGAAGGAGCCCAGCGCGTGCGGATGAAAAGCGGCTCGATGAACGGTACGCTGTGCTATTCCGGCTACATCCTGGACGAAGAAGGGAAACCCCAATACACCTTCTCCATTCTCACGAACAACGCCACCGCCACCAACCGCGAAGTACGGCCCGTTCTGATGGGGTTTCTCGATTTTTTGCTATCTTTGTAGATTACTATGCGCAAAGGGCTCATCATACTGCTCACCCTGTGCCTGGCGGCCTCCTGCCAGCTGGTACAGCGCCTGCGGGAGGGGACGAACGAACTCCTCCGCGGGGAGGTGGTGGCCCGCGTAGGCAAGCATAAACTCTACCAGAGCCAGCTGCAGAGCTACATTCCCGCCGGCGTGAGCGCGGAGGACAGCGCGGCCCTCGCCACCCGCTTCATCAACGCCTGGGCGGAGGACCTGCTCCTGCTGGATATGGCCCAGGAACAGCTTTCCAAGGCCGATAAAGACGTCAAGGACGAGCTGGAAGAGTACCGCCGCACCCTCCTGAAGTACCGCTACCAGCAACTCTACATCCTCCAGCGGCTGGACACGCTCATCACGGACGAAGAAATCGAGAGCTACTATAACGCCAACAAGGACCGTTTCCGCCTGGACAGGCCGGTTATCAAGTCCCGTTATATGATCATCCCCGCCAAGTCGCGGAGCCTGACTTCCCTCAAGAAGAAGATGTCCTCCGCCGACGACCTGGAAGTGATGGAGGCCGACAGTCTCGGGAAATACGCCGCCCTCAAGTATGTGGATGCGTCCGACACCTGGATGGACGCCATCACCCTGGCCCAGGAGCTGGGAACGGACTGGCGGAGTCTCGTTGGAAGCATCGACAAACAGTTTGCGCAGCTGCCGGACGAAGCCGGCAACCTGCACATCGCCTATATCGTGGAAATGGTGCAGGAAGGCAAGCCCGCCCCGCAGGAATATGTCACCGAGCGCATCCGGGACCTTATTCTGAGCAGCCGGAAACACAAGCTCGAGAGCGATTTGGAACGGGACTTGCTGGAAGACGCCCTGCGCAGTCAAAAATTTGTAATTTACTAGTCTATGAAGCATATCATCCTTTCGGCGGCAGCCCTTCTGCTCTGCCTGAGCCTGGGAGCCCAGAAATACAAAGGCGGCGTGGCCGATAAAACCATCGCCGTCGTGGGCGGGGAAACCATCCTGCTGAGCGACCTGGAGGCCGAAGTTCAGCAGATGCGGATGAACGGCAGCGCCGGAGACCGCGACATCCGCTGCGAGCTGCTGGAGAAAATGATGGAGAGCAAGCTCTTCCTGATGCAGGCCCGCGTGGACTCGCTCACCGTGAACGGAGAAATGGTGTCGTCCAACCTCAACCAGCGTCTGGACTGGTTCCGCACCCAGCTGGGCGGCGACGAAGAGGTAGAGAAATACTTCGGCAAGCCGCTCTATAAGCTGCGCGAGGAATGGAAGAAAACCCTGGAGGAGCAGAGCCTCACGGAGCAGGCGCGCTATGCGATCGCCTCCAAGACGGCCGATGTAACCCCGTACGACGTACAGCAGTACATCGACAAAACCGATCCCGAAGACCTGCCGGTGGTCCCTGTCAAGTACCAGTTGAGCCAGATCTGCCTCTATCCGGACCGCGAGGCGGCGGCGATGGCCGTGAAGGAGAAACTCCTGAGCCTGCGGGAACGCATTATGAACGGCGAGAAGTTCTCCACCCTCGCCCGCATCTACTCGGAAGACCCTGGCAGCGCCCGCCGCGGCGGCGAACTGGGCCTGGCTTCCAAGGGCATCTTCTGGCCGGCCTTCTCGGACGCCGCGATGGCCCTGAGGCCCGGAACGGTCTCCCAGATCGTGGAAACCCCGGACGGATTCCATATCATCGAGGTGATTGAAAAGAAGGGCGATATGTTCAACGCCCGCCACATCCTCCTCAAACCACAGTACACAGGTGAGGACCGCGAAAAGGCCTTCTCCAGACTGGACAGCCTGAAGACCAAGATCGAGGCCGGAGAAATGGCCTTCGATATGGCCGCCCGCTTCTTCTCCGAGGACCCCGCCAGCCGCACCAACGGCGGGCAGATGGCGGATCCCTCCACCGGGTCGTCCTACTTCGAGATTGACCAGTTGAAGCCGGCCGATTACGCCGCCATCAAGAACCTGAAGCCCGGGGAAATCTCCGAGCCCGTGGAGTCGCAGGACAACGAAGGTTATCAGCAGGGCCGCGGCGGCAACCTGATTTACAAAATCATCCGCGTGGACAAGATCATTCCGGCCCACACCGCCACCTTCGAGAACGACTACAGCCAGATCCTGGACAAGGTGGAGCAGGAGAAACAGATGGAGGCCGTGGACCGCTTCCTGAACGAAAAGATCAAGACCACCTACATTGTCATCGACCCGTTGTTCGGGGAGTGTGAATTCTCCCGCGAAGCGTGGAACCAGCGGAAATAAGTGCGCCTGAAAACCCTTCATAGGCTCTGCTGGCTGCTGCTTCTGACAGCGGCGGCGCTGCCTTTGAACGCCCAGAAGAAAAAGGGCGACAAGGTGGAGCTTATCAGCGCCAAAAGCGCCCAGCTGCTGGACATCGGCGGGGAGCCGCACCGCAAGGTGGTGGGCCC
>JAEEIJ010000061.1 GCA_016281315.1 Bacteroidales bacterium | reverse complement strand
TGTTGGTGCTGCCGGTAATGGTACCACCGCGATTGTTGCCGACCAGGCCGCCAAGGGTCATGTAGCTATCGATGGCAGAAGCAGGAGTCCAGGTAATGGACCCACTTGCAATACAGTTCTGAAGGCCGGGAACGTCATCGACCTCCAGGGAAGGAGTAATCTGCTTTGCGAAAATCCCCCAGTGCTGACCAGTTTCGGTAGTGCTGATTGTAGAATTCAGTGTAAGGTTCTTCACCACGCCCTGCAGGTTGTCGAACATGGGCTTGGTGAGGCCGCTGAGGGTCTTGCCGTTGCCGTCGAAGATGCCCTTGTAGTCCTCGATAGAGGAGAAACTTCCTGCGATGGAAGAAAGGTCGATGCTCGCAGCAGAAGGTGTCAGACGTGCGTTAAGCGTCTTGTTGCCACCTGCAACCGCGTTCACGAACTCCTGGAAGGTCGCGGCATTCCGAATCTGCTTGAGGTTGTTTTCCTTGGCAGGAATGTATACCACATTGTCGAACTCGATGACCTTGCCGGGAGCAAGGGTATTGGAACTGCCGTCCAGCACCGTCACGTTCATATGGCCGGAATCGTTGTCCACAATTTCCAGCGCAATACCGCCCGCATAAGTGCCGGCAGGAACTGCCACATAGAACTCGAACGGGGTGTCGCTGAGCTGAATGTGCCCGCCGAAGTTATAATTAATCGCTCCGCCAGCGGAAGCAGGGGTAAGCGTACCGTTCAGGATATCCGCAGTAGCGCCGATGGTGAAAGTTCCGGAAAGGGACTGGGAAACGTCGACAGCCGTAAGGGTAACGGAATCAATCTTCTTGGAGCCGGTGAAGGAGAACTTCAAAAGCGCTCCTACGTGGCTGAAGGTGATGTTGCCGGAAAGGTCTGTCACCGAAGCATACATCGGCATGGCGGCAGGGTCAAATCCGCCCTCAACATAACTCTGGGTTGCGGGGAAAGTGACCTGATTTGACTGGCCCGCCACACCAAGATAAAGGAAATTGTAAGGAGTGCTGAATGTTTTGCTGTGCCCCTGATCATCTTTCCCAGCATAAAAAGTTGCAGTTGCAGAGGCGTTGCCGCTTGCAGGGGTGAAACTCTGGGCGGCAACGCCGTTGAGGGTAATGACGTCCCCTGAACTCCAAAGGACAGGATAGGAGTTGCCGGTTTTAGCGCCAAGCGTTGTCTTGACGTCCGGGCACTCCGGAACGGAGAGTTGAACCGTTATTTCACACTCTCCCTTGGTCTGGTCTGTTGCGACCACTTCATTTGCATCCGGATCTGCGATCTCCTTGGCGCAGCCCGCTACTAAAACTGTCAGTGCAATGACTGAGAAAACTGTATATATTTTTTTCATAAGGCAATTAGTCAAGTGTGATGTAACTTACTACAGGAAGATGATCGGAAGGAGAGCAGGTTACTGCGTCCTCTCCGGAACCGAACTCATAGACGTTGCGCACCGTTCTGTAGGACTGGGCCGTGCAGGCTCCGTGGGTCATGATATGGTCGATACGGCGCTCGGGGTGATTCTTCGTAAACTGTAGAATCGAATACAGATAAGTATCACCTGTGCCGGACTGCGTCCCTGAATAGGTATTGTAGAATGCCGCCAGATTGCCGGCTGCACTTACTGCCTCATAGGCGTCAGTCCAGTAGACCTTGAGCTTATTATAGCCAGCCTGGTTGTTATGTCCTGGAGCGGAGTTCATATCACCAACAAGAATCTGGGGATATGAACCTGCCTTTGCCGTAGCGAAGGCATTGACGCCGCCGGACATATTGGTGTTGCTGGTACCGCTGCCACCATCCTGCCCATAGGTAGGAAGCTGGGTTACGAAGAAATAGAACACCTTATTGGAAACCTTGTGGGTGAACTTAGCCCAAACGACAAAGCGGTTAGGGTCGCCGGAATTGGTTGCGCTTGATGTAGAGTATGACTCGCTGTTGTAACGCAGCCACGCCTTGCCGGATTCGTTGCAAGTAAGAACAGATGACTTGTATGCAAAGCCGTTGCAATAGTGATAATTGCCGGATTCAGAGCCGGGGAAGTTGAGCTTCCAGGTATAGGAAGCGCCCTGGGCTGCGGCTATATCCTCCAGGGAATAAGCCTGGCCCGAAGCATACATATTGTCGCCGATTTCATTGAAACCGATCAAGTCAGCCGCCGTATTGTAGATCGCCAGGCCAAGAGCTGTCTGCATCGCGGTGCAGTCCTTGACTATAGCATTTGCGGGACGGGCGATTTTACCGTTGCTGTCTCCGGTTGTTGCCGCAGCCGGACGGTTATCATCATCCAGCCTCATCACATTGTAAGTTGCCACCGTGATGCCAGGAGCTTCGGCGGTGGGTTCACCACCCGCTTCAGCAGTGAGGCTGTTGATTTCGACGAGGTTCTCCGTGCGACCGGCCGCAAAAGACTTGCTTTCAAATGTCACAAGGGCATTGCTCGCGAGCGTTTTCCCGCTGCCCCAGAACTTCAGGCGCATAAAGGCGCCATCGGCCTGGTACACCAGAGCCTCGATACCGGAGGCATAAGTCTGAGCGGGAAGAGCCACGTAGACATACGTGTCCGTATTGCTGAGGGTAAGGCCGGAGCCGAAGCTGTAGGTGAGCGTTCCGGCGGTGGCGTTCTCGTCAGTAAACGCGCCCGTTTCGAAGTTGGTAATGGTGAAACTGCCGTAGAGCTTCTCGGAGCCCAGGCTGTTCAACTCAATCCTGTCCAGCGTCGCACTGCCGTTTAGGGCAAAGCGGATAATGCCGCAGAAGTTCTTCAGCGAAGTGCTGTACTTGCCGTTTCTGAGCGTCGCCATGCCGTAAGTGGCCGCCGCGGAGCCGTCGAAGCTATTCGCCACATAGTTCTGCGTGGCGGGCAGTGTGAGCACATTCGTCGAGGAATTGCCGGGATAGAGCACCCGGTAAGGGGCCGAGGGCGAACCGCTCACGGTGAATTCGACGACGCTTTCCCCATCGTCCGCAGCGGATACCGCTTCGGAGAGGTTGCCGTTCACGGAAATCTTGTCGCCGGCCTTCCAGAGGATTTTGACTTCCTCATTAACGGCACCCACCGTGCCCAGCGCCGTCTTGCTGACCTGCGTATCGTCGGGCAGACCGGCGCTCAGGATAAATACGCCCTCCGGCTGTGCGGGCACAGGGTCGGATTTACAGGCGCATAGGAGACCTCCCGTAAGGGCGAGGAGGAGTCCATATTTCAACATATTTTTCATCATAATCGTTCCCTCCATCCCTTAATCGGAATCCGGGTCAAACTCTCCTGAGATAATCAGGTACTTTTCGACAGAAGTCTGACAAAGAGACTGTTCCGTGAGCAGTGGCACTTGCTCTGCCACAGGGGTTTTGTATTCTTTTTTCATATAGCAAATATTATATTACCAGGCAGCAACCACGATTCTTGCTTCTGCAATAGCGGTAGGCACATCGGAGGAAGAACCTGAACCGCCGGCAATGATACCAATGGTAACGTCGTCAATTGTGTTCACGGTATCATCGTTGGTGTCATCTTTCCTGACTGTGCCGGGAGCAATCGTACACGGTTTTGAAGACGGTTCTCTGAATGTAAAGGTGGAACCGGAATTCCTGGTGCAGCAGAAAAGACCTGTTGTGGTCTTATTGCCCCAAACCGTACCTGCGACTTTAAATCCATACATAGTAAATGATTTAGCACTTGTCGACTCGTAAGAGCCCAACAGACCGGCAGTGTAATTGTTCCCTTGAACCGAAGCTTCGTGCGTATCAATAATGGCCTTGGAATACCAATAATAATGAACGGCGGTATTATCTTTAGTTAGGCCAACAATTCCTGCAGCCCAGAGGCTACCCTTGTTGATAGTTGCCGTGACAGTGACATTACCAGTGTTCCTACAATTATTAAAGTTCAATTGTGCGTTACTGATCCATCCTCCACAACCGCCGACTTTTATATCAGTTGCAGTTTCGGATGTGCCTTTCTCGCCAGTGATCAAGATAGCTCCACTATTACGGGCGTATTTCGGCTTAATAGCGGTAGACGTCAGACCGACAATACCACCTACGCAAACAGCACCTCCATTCGCTTTGGAATTCCCGGAGCTTTCAGTAATTGCACCGCTGTTCGTACTATAAACGCTCGAAGAACCGGCCATATTGAAAACGCCTGCGGTATTCCTTCCCAATATACCTCCAAGAGCAACGAACTTGGCGTCCCCGGAATTTGAAATATCCCCGGAATTGGTGAATTTATAAACTGCGCTGTCTCCATAACCGGAAATCGTACAGCCAGAGCCCATATAACCAATGATACCTCCGATACTGTTCCCATTGTTTCCGTTGTATGCACCGGTGCTGGAAGACGTGCCGGAATTCGAGACGGTTCCACTATTGGAGTGGTTCTGGAAAGTGCCGTTCTTGTCGACATATCCGAACACGCCACCGATGCAGTTGCTATTTCCACTACCCGAATTTGAAACAGCACCGGTATTGGAGTTACTGCTATAGGTTCCGAAACGTATCCAGCCAATAATACCGCCCACACAGTTGTTGCTACTGCAATCCCCGGTATTGCTGACAGAACCATTGTTGGTGCAGTTAGATACGGTTAAATCACAAGAGGCGTCGGCTGAATTACCTGCCTGACCGATAATACCTCCCACAGAGATAGTCTTATTCCAGTCTGCATTGTTGCATACGTTTCCGTAATTCTCGCAGCCGGAAATACTGAACTGTGTGCCCCAGAAGGTTCCAAGTATACCGCCCACCATCAACTCTCCTTCACCGGTACTGACGGTTTCGTTGGTGACGCTGGCCTCGTTGGTACAATCAACTATGGAGGCACCGCTGTTTTCGGCCAGACCGATAAGACCTCCGATCCTGTGCTCCCCGACACTTGATGCTGAAGCATCGATACCTCCTGCGAAATTGAACGTAACGCTTCCCTTGGAAGTGCAGCCTTTCACAGTTCCGGAAAGGACTTTGGCCAAAATGCCGATATCCTGCTGGTCATCAGTAATGTTCAGAGTAGAATTGAGCGTAAGGTCTTTAACCGTACCCTTAAGATCATTGAACAGAGGCTTCGTAAGACCGGTGATGGTCTTGCCGTTGCCGTTGAGGGTGCCCTCATAATCCTCTATGGAGGAGAAGGCGGCGATGGTGGACGCGTCAAGGGTGATGTTTGCCGTCACCTTGGCATCAAGCGTCTTGTTGCCACCGGCCACAGCATCCACGAACGCCTGGAAGGTGGCGTTATCGTAGATCTTCATAACGGGGTCGTCAGCGAGTGCGGTAACCATCACCTTGACATCGCTGATGCTGAAGCGGTTCTTGGTATCAATATTTTCATAGGATCCAATAGCAAGACGGCAATCTGAATCTACCCCGGAAATGCTTACAGTCTTGGTTTCCCACTCCTTTACTTTCGTGATGCCAAGAGCGCTGCCGCCGGAGAGGGATGCGCCATCGTATTTCATATATTTGGCATCGGTGGTTTCGGTTATAGTGGGGTCGACTAATGAAAGGTTATTTTCTATAAAGACAGCAACATCATTAGTATTAGACTCGTGCTTTGTCGCAGTTACCGTCACTTCAATTGTGGCGAGTTTGCCAGCTGGAATGCCGGAAAGCGCAGGAGTCACCAAGTGAGTACGCGCACCACTTGCGGTGGTGGTAATTCGCAGATAAGCGTTTCTCAGATAAACTGCGCTATTACCGATAAATCCCCAGCCTTTGGACAGGCGACTGGTGCCAAGGTCTACACCGGTACCAAAGATTCGATTGCCAGTACCGTTGTAACTATCGAAACCACCAGTAGGACTTACACCGGAAGGAACATTCAGATTCTTAGGAGAAGGAATGAAGCCTGCCGCAACGGCAAACTCATCCGGCCCCCAGCCAATCTCAGAGAAGTCTTCCGCAAGGATTACATCACCGACTGCGGCGTTAGACACAGTGGTTGCATCCACAGGCTCGAAGGCCTCGGTGGTGGCGCTGACGGGATCAGAAACAGTTCCGTTATCCGTGTCTTCCACTTTGAGCCAGTAGGTGGTGGAAGGAGCGAGGCCGCCGAAGGAGAAGCAAGGGATCTTGCCATCCCAGCAGCTGGCACTGGCCTCAAAGTGATGGGAAACCACCAGGTTGGTGCAGGCAGCATCGCTATAGAGGGATGCGGTATAAGCCTTTGCAATATCGTCTGCGGCATCGCCGCCGTAAGTCCATCGGAAAGCTGCCGTGCTTGAAGACACGCTCTTGAGGCTAGCCGTAAGGGCAGGATCATCCAGGGCCTTGACGGTAATCTTGATGTCGCTCACATTCATACGGGCATTGTTGGCGGTAACGGAAGCATCGGCACCGAAGGCAATGCGGTTACCCTTCACCACATTGGAGAGAGTCACTTTGTAAGTGTGCCAGGCGGTCTCTTCCGGGAGCGTAATGTTCTGGATATTGGATGTGAGGTCGAGCGTATTGGTGGCATTATTATCAGCATCCGTATACTCCGTAAGCTCCTTCAGCGCATCGGTCTGGACGGCCACTACGGCGTTGGTGGTGGCGTATGAATTGCTGCTCGCGCTATAGTAGGCACTGGCGGTCACTTCTACCTCAACGGTTGCCAGTTTTCCGGCCGGAATGTTATCAAGGGCAGGCGTCACAATATGCGTCACTTTGCTCTGACCCACCAGTTTAATATAGCCGGGGTGGACATACATATGCGGGTTGGCGCCCTGTGCCCAGTGGGCCAGACGGCTGGCATCAACCGCATTCTGCTGGGGAGCAATCTGTTTCTCATTTGAGGTTGTGGCTGCCTGGAAGGAGTCCACATCCAATGTCACAAAGGAGCTTCCCTGCGCCGTGGTGGTGGGGAACCAGCCGGCGCCGTTACCAATCATGTCGCAGTCCCAGCGGAACTCGCTGAAGTCTTCGGCCAGAATCACCTCGCCCACGGCAGCGGGGGTGGAAGAAACTTCCACAACCGTGAACGCCGACGTGGTAACCGGAAGGACATTGCTCTCCACACTGGCGTCCGTATCAATCACCTTTACGTAGTAGGTAGTGCCGCCCGTGAGGCCGCTGATGCAGAAGCGGGGCGTACCGGTGCCCCAGCAGGCATTGCCGGCATTGACTGCGTAGCTATCTACCAGCGTAGCGCAGGCGTCGTCGGAGTATACTTCAATGGTGTAGGCATCGGCATTGGCATTGGCCGAATCGTCCCAGCAGATAACGGCCGTGGAACTGGTGATGCCTTCCGCGGAGATGCGGAGTCCATAGGAAGGCGTATAGGTGATCTGCGGAGACGAGTACATCTGGCCGGCGGCAAGCGCTTTGTCGGACGGGATGTTCCCGCTGAAGCTCATAAAGCCGTTGGCATCGTCGAACACATCCACCTCGAAACTTCCGCTCAGGCCCGAGGGCACGCAGATGAAGAATTCCGCGGGAAGATCGGCCGGACCCACCATCTCGACCACGTTGGAAACCGTCGCGGGCGTGAAGGTGCTGAAGTCCGTGGTGAACGAGCCGCTCAGGGCCGAACCGGCCGCGGCAGTGAGCTTAATGCTGCTGATGGTCTCGGAACCGGTGAGGCTCAGGTGAATGATGCTCACGCAGGGATTGAGGGCCACCACGCCGGCGCTGGTGCTCTTACCGCCCATAATGTATGCCTCGGGGTCGTAGGAACCGGCGACATAATTCTGCTGGGCGGGCACGGTGAGCGTCGCGCTGCCGGCGCTGTAACCTGAGACGGCCGTTGCGGGGTAGGCGGCATAGTAAGGCGTGGAAACGCCGGGATCGAACGTGAAGTCCGCGGTGGCCTGCCCGTTGGCCGATGCGTCAAGGGCGAGGGAAGTGACGCCGTTCACGCTAATCTGGTCGCCTTCCTTCCAATAGTTGGGATAGGCGCTGCCTTCCTTGGCGCCCAGAGCCGTCTTGGTGGGCTCCAGCGTGGCGCGGAGGGTGGTGGGAACACCGGGGTCGATGGCTTCCTCTTTAATTCCTTTGGAACAGGAAACAGTTGCCAATATGCTGATGATTGCAACTGAGATAATTGTAGTCTTTTTCATAAGGCAGAGCTGTTTAAAGAATGGTCCAATCAATGACATCCGTGTTGTCCTGGATAGGGTCGAGGTTACCGCTTGTGCACAGCGGCATACACTCGCAAACAGTGATTGGCGCGCACTCCGGCGCAGTGTAGCATTGTTTGGTGTTCATAATCATATGGTTTATTTAATTCAATTCAAGGATCTCTATGGTCATATCGGAAATAAGCATCATATTGCTGTCGGCGGCAGCGGTTTCGCTGGTGGGGCCGAAGATGATACGGTCTCCCTGAACCACGCCGTCAAGGACGACCTCGAACTCCTCAAGGTTGCTGATGCCGCCGTTGAAAGTGATGGTCTTCACGTTGCTGGTGAGATCCACCTTGTTCTTGTTGGTCTGGTTGCTATGGGAAATCTCATAGAACGATCCTCCGTGCTGTACCGCAAAGGCAGCCTCGCCTCCGGAAGCCTTGCCGGCGGCGTGAATGGTGACCTTCAGTTTGGCGCTCATTCCGTCCGGGATGCTGGTGAGCTGCGGCGTGAGGATATGGGTTCCGTAGCTCTTGGTACTCAGGAAGAGATATCCGGGGCCGATGTAGATACGGGCATACTGACCCTGGGCCCACTTGGCAAGCCGGCATCCGGATTCCTTCTTGGCAACGGCCTGCGCCGTGAGACTTCTCTGGGCATACTGCCCCGTGGTTTTCACAAAGACTGCGGCGTCGCGGCTTGTAAAGCTCTTCTTGGTATCCGTGTTATACGCCACGCTGGAAGTAGCGACGTCGTAACCGGCGGCCTTGGTGATTTCATCGGCGCCCCAGCACATCTGGCCGAAGTCTTCCGCCAGGATGATGTCTCCCACGGAAGCGGGATCGGCCGATACCATCACGATGTTGAAGGCGTCGGTGGTGGCGGGAATGAGCGGGGAATCTATCGCGAGCGGGTCGTCGGTCTGGGCCACCTTGAACCAGTAGTTCGTTCCGGGAGCAAGGCCGGATAACACGAATCTGGGCTGTTCGCCCTTCCAGCAGCCGTCACCGGCAGGAATGCTGAAGGAAGCCTCGAGATCCGTGCCGTCCTCGTCCTTATATAAATATAGGGTATAAGGCGCTGCGACATCGTCATCTTCCGAGACGCCCTTTGTCCAGGTAAAGGTAAGGGTGGATGAGGAAGACCCGGCGAACTGGGCCGTGATGGCATAGATCTTATCGATCTTGAGCCGGGCGATTTCCGTCTTTTCCGCCTGGCAGGGGAGGCTCAGGCTGACTTTGCTGGAAACGCCGGTCAAGGAACCGGTTGTGACCGTGTACTCCCCGGAGGCCTTCTCAAGGGTGAAATCCGTGGTGTTGCTCAGTTCCAGGACATAGTCATCGGCCGGAATGACGGCGGGACCCATCGCCCCCTCATAGAGGACGTTAAGGGTATAAGTGCCGTCTTTCTGTACGATCGCAGGTGTGCCGGCGGGCGTGTAAAGCCCGTCATTCACGCGGATGCCGTTGAGGATGGTGCTGCGAATAGGGATCTTGCAGCCCTGGTTGTCCTCGGTGACCACCTTCAGGAAGGTCTGTCCGTCGTAGACGTAGGCCGGGTCGCTGCTGGCCGATGCCTTCAGGGTGAGGGTGCCGTCCTCGGAAATGGAAGCGACCGCTTCATCCTCCACGCTCCAGGTATAGGTGTGGATCTTTTCGTCGGAAGGCTCCACCTGGAGCTTCTCCACCATACCGGGATAGCCGTAGAAGGCGTTCAGCAGCTGGCCCATTTCATCTTTGATGGACACGCTGTAATTGATGGGCGGATTCACGCTCACCAGGCAGGCGGCTTTCTGGTATCCGTCGGAGGATGTCGCCACCACATAGGTGACGCCCAGGGCCTTGCCGGTGATGGTGCCATTTTCCACAGAGGCATATTCCTCGTCGATCACGCTCCACGTCACGCCCATCCCCAGCGATTCGGGGAGAACCTTGGCGGTAATCGTGGCGCTCTGACCGACCTCAATGTCCACTTTATCCATACTCAGCACCACGCTTGTCGAGATCCCGTTTCCCTGGTTGGCATTGGGGTCGCAGGCGACAAAGAGCACCGGCAGGATGAGAATTGCTATAGTGATGATTCTTTTCATAGTCTACTTGTTGTAGCGAACCGCGAAATAATCCATAGTGTTGTAGCCGCTGTTGTTGGCGATGGTGCTGTCGTCGTAGGAATCCACCGCCTTGGCGGCCGCCTTGTTTCTGGTGGGCATCAGGCGGATGCTCACGCGTTCCCTCCCCAGAATCTCCGTGGGAAGCGGGAAGTCATAGACGCGGGTACCCAGCGTCTGCCAGTCGTTCTGGGTGGCCCAGATAGCCACGTCCGGCACGACGAATTCGCCAATGTCGAACCATTCGGAATCGGTATCCGGCGAGCAGTCGTACGTAGTGAGCGAGTACTGGGCTTTCCAGTAGCGCGGCGAACGGGCCTGCTGGGAATTGTTGTACATCGCAAACTGCACGGAAACCCTGTCGGAGACAATCCCGGCGGTACTGAACACCACCAGCCAGCAGTAACCGCGGCCGTTGGAGGAATCCCACCAGTACTTGTTGGACCAGCTGAGCTTGATGCTGTCCTTGAACCAGCCCTTTCCGTCCGTGTTCTGCGCGGATTCGGTGCCGTTAGTCACCCAGGGTTCATAGATGCCGCCGCCGTCCAGCTCGATGCCGGCGCCTTCGGCATATTTACCCTTCCTGCTGCTTCCGCATTTGCCGATGTAGAAGTAAGAGGGGGAGAAATTGCTCACCGAGCCGTAAGTATGGCAGAGTTCGCCGTTCCCCTTGGTGGCCAGGATGGCGTCGGGGAGCAGAGGATGCTCGAATTCGCCCGGGAATTTGGCATAACGGAATTCGGTGATGATTTCGGAGAAATTGTCGGCGAAATCCTGCCTCAGGTCAATCTCCTTACGGGTGAGGTGGCGCAGCTGATAGCGGCCGATGTTGCCGTCTTTCTCGAAGCTCTTGTAGACCTCGTGCACCACGATGCCGGTGATGTCGCCGCTGCCGTAAGGCAGGGTTTCACCGTCGCGGCGGTAGGGGCAGGTCATATTGGTGAACATATACATACTGCCGCCCTGGATGTCGCGGATGAGGATGGGATACTTCGCCAGGCGGTGGTAATTGCACAGCGAGGTATAGCCTTCGTTCACGGGCGTGAACGGGCCCTTGCGCATCGCAATCTCGCAGTCCTTGATGGTGACGAGGGTGTTGATGTCGTCGTCCGTTAGTTCGTTAATGCTCTTCTCCTTCCAGGGCATCGTAAGCGTACCGTCGGCGCTGGCGAGGATGTTGTCGGAGCTCACGCCCTCGATGGTGTAGCACACCGGTTCGCCGGCGGTTTTGCTGATGACGGCTCCGCCCACGTTCAGGCTGATGCGGCTGTAACGGGTGAATTCGTTCTTCGATTCATCCGTGGTGATGAGCCGGAAACCGTTGAGACCGTCGGCGCTCTCCAGATAGGCGGTGCGGTCTGTAAGGGTATAGTCGATGACACCGGTGCCCTGCTGGTAATCGTCCACCTGCGCGTCGCCGGCATTGCGGCCTTCGGTGGTACTGACGATGTAGCCCTCGATAATAGCGTCTTCCGGGAGGGTGTAACCGCTCACGGTGGCCACGTTATGAAGGTCTTCCGGGGTGAGCACCGTGCCGATGTAATTGTCCTGGCGGGCCTGGACCACGCCGATCGTCACCTCCTGCTTCATATCCCATCCGTCCACGTAGCTGAGGACGATGTTGGCGCGGCGCATATAGTTCCTGTCGGGATTATCGGTGGTCTTGAACGTGAAAGCGGTGGAAGTGAGCAGGCAGTCCGAAATCCACTCATCGTCTCCGGAGAGACGGACCTCGACCTTAATTTTGTCCAGCGGAACGTTGATGTCCGCGGCAACGGAATTCGAGGCGCCGGTACCGTTGTACACCACCATCGACCCGGCGGCGACGAAGAATTTCTCCTCCACTTCGCCATTCTGGAACACCGAAACGGTGTCTTTCCGGGTGTCGCTTTTGAACAGGATGTCCGCACGGCGCTTAAATCCGCCGTTGGGAAGGACGTGGACCGGCAGCTCTCCGTCTTTGTCGGCGAAGGCGCCGGATTCCATCTGGAGCCACTCCCCATCGGCCTCGTCAATCAGGGACACGGAGCCGGCTTTGTTCGAGAGGTAGGGAATGCTTATATCGCCGCCTTCCTTACCCACATGGTAGTCGTGTTCCGCCATCCCCAGTTCGTCGGGGGCGATAACCTCGTGGTAGTTCTTGTCGCAGCCCGTGAGGCACAGTCCCAGTGCCAAAGCTACTGTTGCAAGTATCGTTGTCTTTTTCATACGCTATTGGGCTTGGTTCACGGGAATGGTATCGGAATAAACGGAATCGCCTTCGGTGGAATCATAGGAACCGGCGTCGGTGTGGGTAAGCCTCATATTGGCCGTCCGGGGTGCGCCCGTGTTGTTGGGCAGAATCTCCACCACGATATTGTCGGCCTCCACGCTCTTAAGAACGATCCAGGGAGTTTCCGGCTCCTCGCCTTCGGGATAGGTAAGGGTGAGATACATCTCGTCCAGGAGGAGCCCGAGATTGGTCTGGAACGGAATCACCTGAACAACTCCGGCGGCCGGGGCGTTGATCTCGTTCACGTCAAGATCCAGCCGGCAATCGGCATCGGACATCGCAGCGCTCTGGTACATATTCAGGGTACGGGTCTGGTCCCCTGCCTTGAACACCAGGATCACGCGGCGAGCCCGGGCATAGTTGGTCTCGAAATCAAACACCAGATAACCGGACTTGTATCCGCCGAAGCGGTCGATGGAAGCCCAGTCCACCTGACGGTCCATCTCCACGGTCCAGGAGGTGTTGGAGAACACCGCCACCTGGGTGCTGCCGCCGTCCTTGGAAAGGACGTTGTACTTGGACAGAAGCCCCAGCGTCTGGTCGTATTCGGCCTTCTTGGCGCAGGACAGCGCGGCAAGGAGTACCATTACATATAATAGAATCTTCTTCATAATCCCTATTTTCCTGTGAGGTTGTATTTGTCATACTCCGGATTCGAGAGGATGCCGCCGGAACGGACGCACTGGATATCCGGAATGGGATAGTATTCGTGGCAGGGACGGATGTTCTCCTGAACCAGGCCGTAGAGATTGTAGGCCATCACCTGGTCGTACCAGATGCCCCAGCGCACGAGGTCGAACTTGCGGCCCCATTCGCCGAAGAGCTCGCGGCCGCGCTCGTCGCGGATTTCACCGCGGAGCTTCACCGCACCGTAGAAGTTATAAGGCTCTATCTCGGCCCGGCTGCGGACCATATTCAGGTACTCGATGGACTTGTTGTAGTCGCCTTTCTCGCACCAGGCCTCCGCCAGCAGCAGCAGGGCGTCGGCATAGCGGAAAATCTTGTAGTTGTTGCTGTCGTGGTTTTTATACACGCCGAAGCACCAGAACTTCGGGCCCATCCACTCGCGGGTTTTGAATTTCACGCCGTTCCATTCGGTGGCGATATTGAACGCGCGGCGGATATCACCCTGACCGGTGGGGGCCACGTTTCTCTTCATATAATTTGAAGGTCTCAGCGGGGTATAGCAGGTGGCCTGGTCCCCCACTTCGGGAATGCTTACCCCGTCATAGATGTCCGTTCCCGTGGTCTTTGGACTGGGCAGCACCACCGCCGAAAGACCCAGGCTGTTGGACGGCGTATAATCGATGCCACCCTCTTCCCATTCGTGGTTGATTTCGAAAATGGATTCGGGCGTGTTCTTGAAGCGGAAGCATACATCCGAATAAGGATACTGGCTCAGGTCTCCGTAAATGGCCTGGAGATGCTCGCAGGCATAGATAACGTCGTCCCAGTCCTTGTTCCAGGCAGCCATCTTGGCAATGAGCATCCAGCCCATCGCGGCCCCGCAGTTGTTCATCTTCTGGTCGTGGGTGCGCACCTGCGGAAGAGTAGGGACGTATAGCTTGAGCTCTTCGATGAGCGTCCGGCGGGTTTCCACCGCGCTCATCCTTCCCAGCCGCGCGATGCGGTTCATAATGTCGTCGTCCTCCACATAATCCTCGTAGAAGGGGACGTCGCCGAAGAAACTTGTGAGGACGTAATAATAATAGGAAAGCAGGATGCGCGTCTCCACCGCGTAAGGCGCCTTCACGTTATCTTCCAGCGTGGAGCGGTCGATGCCGGCCAGGGTGCTCAGGCAATAGCGGATTCCGAACCAGCACTGCTGCCACACGACGGTACCGGCACCCGGGCTGGCGGGATTGATGTCCATCCTGCCGTCTTTCTGGGAGTTACCGTCCGTAGAGGCCAGATCCGTCGTACCTTCAATGGCGATGTAATAGCGAAAATCGTGAAAATTGTTCAGGGGATCGTAGCACCCGTTCACCGCGGCGCGCACCTGGACTTCCGTGTTGAAGAACTGGTACGGGCTCACAATGGCCGAGGGATCTTCCTGAAGCGAGCAGGATGCCATCAGAAGCAGGCCTGCAAGGATAGTTATATAGTTTTTCATACGGCGCATCAGTATTTGACTTGGGCGGTGAACACAATGCGGAGCGGTTTCGGATAGGCCGAAACGTCGTATCCGTTTACACCTCCGGACGAGACATCCGGGTCGAAGCCATTATAGTTCGTCCACAGATACAGGTTTTCTCCGGAGAGGGAGAGTTCCAGTTCGCGGAACAATTTGCTCTTGAGGTTGAAACGGTAGCCGATGCTTACGTTCTTCAGCCGGAGATAAGAGGCATCGTGGATAATGAAGGAACTGGGCACGGCATCGCTGTCGAAGATGCCGGCACGGGGAAGGTTCGAATTGGGATTCTTCTCCGGATGCCAGGCGTTCACCATATAGGCGAACTGGTTGGTGCGGCGGGAGCCGGCCATATACAACTCCGGATAGTTCAGAACCTTTCCGCCAATCTGATAGGACAGGTAAATGCCGATGGACAGGCCCTTGATGCGGAACGTATTCTGAAGGCCGCCGGAAACGATGGGGTCCGGGGAACCCAGGAACACGATGTCGCTGGCGTTCAGGGTACCGTCGTGGTTCTGGTCGATGTAGATGGGATAGCCCAGTTTTTTGGAGGACGCCTCATTGACATAGGAGTGCGTGATATTGTTGCGCTCGATCTCTTCCTGGTTGTGCCACACACCGGCATACTGGAAGCCCCAGAAGGCGTTTACGGGATAACCCACCTTGTAACCGACAATCATATAACCGCGGGTGGGCGCCGTCCTGGACGACACCTCGGTTTCCGCACCGATATCGTTCACCACGGAACTGTTGTGCGAAATCGTAAAGGCGGTGCTCCAGGAGAAGTTGCGCTTCACCACATTGCGCGAATCTATCGAGAAATCGATACCCTGGGAAGTGGTGCGGCCGATATTCTGGTATTTGTTGTCGTAGCCGGTGTGCTGGGGAATCTTCACCGTGAGCAGGAGGTCCGTGGTAACGGCCCGGTAGGCTTCCAGGCTGGCACTGAGACGGTTGTTGAAGAACGCGGCGTCCAGGGCGATGTTCCCCTCCGTGGTGGTTTCCCAGGTGAGGTTCGGGGCGGCGATGCGGGCCTGCCAGTACTCCTGGGAATAGCTTCCGTTGAAAGGATAGCCGCCGGAGCCGCCATCCATACGGGCCAGGGAACGGTAGGCCTTGTTGATGTCGTTACCCGACTGTCCCAGGCTCACCTTGAGGGAAAGGTCGTCCAGCCACTCGGCGCGGAGCCAGGGCTCACTGGAAATCTTCCATTTGAAGGCGCCCGAAGGGAAGAAGCCCCATTTGTGATTGGCCGCAAAGTTGGAAGCGCCGTCCAGACGCCCGGTGAGGGTGAGATAGTAACGTTTCCTGTAATTGTAATTGGCACGGGCGAAGAAGGCCATCTTGTCCTTGACGGTCTCGTCGGTACCGGCTCCATAGCTGGACTTGTCCTGCACGGCGGACATATTGTTCCACTTCATCGCGTCTACCACGTAACCTTCGCCCTCGAGGTTGAAGGAGTGACTGGTGAAATGCTTGAAAGTCTGGCCAGCCGTAACGTCCATATGATGGCGCCCCCATTCGCGGGAGTACTCAGCCGTCTGCTCGAAATAGAGGCTCTGCTCGCCGTAGTTTTCCCTTCTGGCATAGCCGCCCATAGCGTCCGTGCGGCTGGGAAGGGTGGACGGGCTGTATTTGTAGCGCTGACGATCGAAGAAATAGTAACTGACCTTGGTCTTGTACTTCAGAGGAGCAGCGAGCCTCACATTCGCGCCGGCCGTAATGGTGAGCATACTGCGGTCCGTATGGTCCGTGAGCTCTTTCAAACGCACCACCGCGTTGTCGATGTTGGTGGAGGTGTTGTTCATCGGGTTGTAGGAATCGCTGGGGTTGATCAGGGGAGAAAGATACTGCGCCCCGTAATAGATGCCGCCCGAGCCGATGGATGTGAGGTTGTTGTCCTGCGTCCTGTACTGGTAACGGAGGTTGGTGTAGAGGGTGAGCCACTTGAACACGTTGTTCGTCACATTGAGCGTGCCGGTATAGTTCTGCCGGCCGCTCTGCTGGAGGATACCCTGCTCATCGCCGTAACCGAGAGAAGCGTAGAACTTCTGCTTGCCGGCGAAACCGTTCATCGAAATCCAGTGGTGCTGGTAGGGCGCCACCCGGCTTACGTCGGCAATCCAGTCCGTGCCCGGTCCGTTGGTAAAGGGCGTCTTCACGGACAGTCCGCTGAGCGGGGTGTTGGCGTTGTACTTGGCGGTGTTCAGGCCGGCGTGCTGGAAATACTCGTTGCGGTAGATGCCGAACTGCTCCGAATTCATCAGGTCCAGGTTACGGGGAAGCATCGAGATACCGACGCTGGAATGGAGGGTGATGGCGATGTTCTGCGAGCCCTGGTTGGAATCCGTACTGCCCTTGGTGGTGATGATGATGACGCCGTTCGCGCCCCGCGCTCCGTAGATAGCGGTGGCCGATGCGTCCTTGAGCACCGAGATGGCCTCGATATCGGCCGGATTCACGTCGTTCAGCGAACCCACGGCGTCCATCACCCCGTCCACTACGATGAGCGGGTCATTGGAGGCGGTGATGGAACGCGTGCCGCGGATACGGATGACGGCATCCGAACCGGGTTCGCCGTCCGTGGACGTGATGACCATACCGGCCACACGGCCCTGAAGGGCCTGGTCGATGGAAAGGACAGGGTTATCCCGGATATCTCCCATTTTCACGTTGGTGACGGAACCGGTGAGGTCTTCCTTCTTCACGGCGCCGTAGCCGATCACCACCACGTCCTCCAGGACGGTGTTGGCATCCGGCATCAGCGTCACGTCGATGACTTTCGAGCTTTTCACGGGATAAACGGCATCCGTGTAGCCCAGATAGTGGAAGGAGATGTAGTCCTTATCCTTGCATTCGGTGGTGTAACGGCCCTTTGTGTCGGTGGTGACGGTGGAGGAGACCGGTCCGTTTTCCGAACCGCTCTTCACCACCACGATGGCGCCGGCGAGCACGTCCCCGTTCTCGTCGCGCACCACGCCGCTCACCTTGCGGGTCTGGGCGAAGGCTGGAAGCAGCACAAGCAGCGCCAGCATTGTAACTATAATCTTTTTCATCATTCCCAATCCGGTTCTTCGTCTTCAATGAAATCTTCGTCCTCGTACAGCTCCAGCATTTCGGCTTCGGTCACCAGATATGCGGCAAAGTTGTCGATGTGTACGTAGACCTGGTTGTCGTTCTCGGTGCTGAAGGTGAACGTGGTTTTGGCGCTCATCCGTTCACCGTTGCCCATCACAAGCAGGTATTTGAGGTTGTCCTTGTCCGGACCCGTGCCGAGGGGCACGTTGATCCTGTAGGTGGTGAGGCCCGTGGCGTGGAACTTGCCGCCGGAAACGGTGACGTCCAGTGTGATGTTCCTGCTCGGGAACTCGTTGTACGACTCCGCCCACACGTTGAAGGAAATGTAGTCGTAATAATCGGCGTTCAGCACCGGGTATTCCTGGGTGGTGTAGGTCTGCTTGCCGGTAATCGTCAGCACGCTGCCGGGCTCGTCGGTAAAGTCCTCCATAAAACGCCGGGAATAGCCCTGGCGGACGGTCATAAACTTACCGAAGCTGGCCTCCGGACAGGAGAAACTGAGCTTTCCGGCGCGGCGGCCCAGCGAATTGAGCGGCAGGAGCGACTTGGCGTCGTAGGTCACCACAATATGGCCGGGCTCCGTTTCTTCCACCGACTTGATGGTGAACCATTCCTGGTCCGGTTCATCCGGATCGATGAGGTACTTCCACTGGAGATCCACGTTGGAAAGCACGTGAATCTGCCCGTCCGTAACGCCTTCGAAGGGAACCTGAATGTCGTTCAGGAGTTTGTCCGGCGAGGCTTCGTAAACCTTGATGTAGTCGCTCCTGAGAGGCCTGTCGGGCTGGTCCTGCCCACAGGCGGCCAGGAGAAACGCCAAGGCTGCACAGAGAAGGATTTTCTTGTTCATATGGGGCTTATTTCATTTTTGAAATCTTGAAATCGGCCACGATGGGATAGTGGTCGGAGGGGATATAGAAGGAGGTCGTTTCCGATTTCACACGCTTTGTGTAGTCGTCTGTCTTGGTATATACCTCGGTGCAGGCTTTAAGCATCGGCTTGGAAACGTACATATAGTCGATTCTGAGGTTGCCGCAGGACGGGCAGAACATATCCGGATAGCATTCGCTCACCAGGTCGAAGAACGGCGAATGGAAAATCATATAGTCCTGGGTCTGGAAGCCCAGGGAGGCGTTGTTCCACTTGTAATTGAAGTTGTCTTTCCGGCTGTAGGAGTTGTAGTCCCCCGCCATGATCCAGAGTTCCTTGTCCGGGTTCTTGGTCTTGCGGACGGTGTGATCCAGGATGCAGGTGAGTTCCTTCACGCGGTGCTGCTCGCCTTCATACCTGGCCGCGCTGGCGTCCCGCTGGTCCTGCGGTACACCGTAGCCGTATTTACCGTGCTTGAGGTGCAGGGTGACGATGTTGAGCGGTTTCTCCACGCCTTCCACGCGCACCTGGAACCAGCCGCTGTAATTCACGATCACGGAGTCCGGCTTGTGCCCCTTGACGATCTTGATACTGTCGATGGGATAGCGGGACGTAATCACCTCCGGATAGTTGGTGAGGCCGTACGGCGTGGAAGTGGAGGGACGGCGGGGCGTCACGACGTGGTGCTCGTGGCCCCAGCGGGCGCAGAGTTCGCCCCAGTGTTCCGGGAGGTAACGCTCCTCGTTGGGCATATGCTCGTGGGTGCCGTCGTAGTAGATGGTGGCCCCTTCGTCGAAAATGCAGATGTCCGGCTTCCAGGAGTTGATCCATTCCACGAAAGCGTCGTAGTGGTCCGGCTGCCCGGCCCACATCCCGTTCTGGATGTTCCAGTAAAGAACCCTCAATGTCTTCTCACTGTTGTGCTCCGGTTTGCCGGAAGCGGGTGCCGCAGAGCCTCCCTTGATGGCCGCACAGCAGAGAACCGGGACGGTGAGAATGAAAGCTAAAGCAAACTGCTTCAAAATTTTGATTTTTCCTCGCATATCGCGCATATCTTTTGACACAAAGCTATAAAAAAAAATCCCGCACGGGAGGGTGCAGGAAAAATCGGGAAATCAGTTCGGTTTTTGGGAAAGCGTTATCTGTTAGTTATCAGCTAATTAAATAATTTTAGTATCCAATTTCGGGAAATTAAAATTTTTCATTTTGGGGCCTTACAACTCCAAAATGACCTTTTTGAACGCTTCCTCGGAGATGGCCAGCCGGGCCTTGAGCCCGGACCGGAGGTTGTATATGGTCTTCACGGAGCACTGCAGCATTTCCGCTATTTTCGTACTGTCTTCAATGCCCAGTTTGATGAGCGCGAGGATACGGAGTTCCGTAGAGAGGATCTCCGTTTTCTTGGGGACGATCTGTGCGTCCGGCTTGAGACAGGCGTTCACCGTCTTGATGAAATCCGGGAAGATATCCACGAAGGCCGTGTCGAAGTTGTGGAAGAGTTCCTTCCGCTCCTCCGACGCGACGTCCTCCAGCGGGCTGGTGAGCTCCAGGGCCTGCTCGATCTGGCCCTTTTTGAGCCGGGTATGCACCCGCATCCGGAAGACGTCAAGACGTTTGATGTAGGAAGAATAGAGCTGGAAAACGACGCCTATATAGTTTTTGGAGATGTTGTCCGACTGTTCCAGGTTGTCTTTGAGCCTGGCGATGTTGAGCCTGGACCGGTTGATGCTCACCAGGGCGAAAACCAGCGCGACGGCCAGAAGCGAGAGGAGGACAAGGGTGACGGATAGCTCGCGGTTCCTCTTCCGGATAAACTGTGCGTTGCGGTCGATGATCTTGATGGTAAGATCGGCCCCGTCAATCAGGCGCCTTCTGGAGCCCAGCCGCTGCAGGGAGGAGAAATAGTAGTCCGAGACCTTCTTGGCGGCATTGAGGTCGTTGTTGCTGATGAGCAGCGCCTCCACCCGCAGCAGGGACGCAATGTCCTGCTTGCTGTTGCGGACCTCGATGATCGCCGACTCCAGAAGGTCGTCAACGGCCTCCCCCGTGAGCTCGCGTTCATAATAGTACGCAATCATAAAACGGTCATACAGACAGGTGGCGTAGGGTGCGGAACAATGATCCTTGATGAGGGAAAGGCGGATGTCGTTGTACCGCATCGCCGTAGCGTAATCCCCCGCCCTGGCCGCTTTCCGTTCGATATTGTGGAGATAGAGCACGCTCGTGGTATCTCCCACCAGCAGCAGGGAATCCCTGTAAACGGCGTAGTTCTCGCGATACTTGTCCGCGAAATCGTCGGGGGCATTGAAATCCGAGTAGAGATTGTGGTAGAGCAGGGCCCAGGCGTTGAAATAACTCTCAAGGAGTCTTCCCGTCACGTCTTTCCGGGGCACGGAAACGAGGACGTCGCGCGCTTCGGTGTAGAATCCCGCTTCCGACATCAGCGCAGAGAGCATCAGGTCCGCCCTGATTTTCAGGGAATCCAGACCAGCCCCGGCGGCCACCTGCGAAGCCCGCTGCAAATAAATCAAAGTGGAGTCCACCACATAACTGGAGTACTCCCTGGCTATATTGTAATTCAGCAGGAAGCGCTCCTGATCCGTCTGCCCCGGCAGAGCGGACTTCATTTCCTCCAGCTTTCCCTCCTTCCTGGCGGCATACACATCCGTACTGTCCAGCGTGCTCAGGAGTTCTTTCACCAGCCCCCTGGTCCTGGCGGTATGCGGCATCTTGTATTCCCCGCGGTTGCAGGAAACGGCAAGCACCAGGGCCACTATATATAATAAAGGTCTCTTCATTTGAATTCCTTTACAAAATTAAGAAATTTTTTATTCCTGCGATATTTTTGCAGGCGGGAACAATTGAGCGGGTTTTTTCGTATATTTGTACAAACACTTAAAACTATGCGCAAGTATTTGTTCCTGCTGGCAGCGGCCTTCGCCGCTTTTGCCTGCACCAGTAAGGTCGAGGAACCTTCGGCCGAAGAATTTGCCCCTTACATCAAAGCCTTCACCGGCGGTATCGTGAGCCCGGGAACGCCCATCCGCGTGGAACTGGCGGAAGATGCCACCGCCCAGCCCGCAGAAGGCATCTTCACCCTGAAGCCCGCCATAAAGGGAACGGTGAAATGGGACGGCCCGCAGAGCGTTTCCTTCATCCCGGAGGAGGGCGCCCTCAAGGAAGGGCTGGTGTACCGCGTCACCTTCGGCCTTGGAAAAGTGCTGGAAGGCGCGCCGGAGAAATTCGTCTTCGGCATCACAACCAGAGGCTCGTCCGCTCAGGAGGCCGATTTCGGGGAAGAGCCGGACAACGGCCGGGCCTTCCGCGTGGTGAAGGTCTCCGACAAAGGCTCCCTGCTGGAAGTACAGTTGAACGGGGCCCCCGCCAACGCCGCCGTCAAGGGACTGGTGGAAGTGGAAGGCGTCTCCCGCAGCTACGTCCAGGTGCAGGACAACTCCATCCTCATCCACATCGAAGGCCGGCGCGAGAACGTGGAGCTCCGTCTGGACAGGAGCCTCAAGAGCGTGGACGGCGATATGCTGGGAGAGGACTTTGTGCGCAGCTTCAGCATCCAGGAGGAAAAACCCGCGGTGGAATTCCCCTTCACGGGCAGCATCCTTCCCGCCCAGCAGCAGTTCATCCTCCCCTTCCGCGCCGTGAACCTGGCCGCCGTGGAGGTGCGCATCGTCAAGATCTATGAGAAAAACATCCTGATGTATCTGCAGGACAACGACCTGGGCGGGGATTCCGCCCTCCGGCGCAGCGGCCGTCTGGTCTATAAGGCCGATATCCCCCTGGACGCCAGCAAGGACCTGCACACCTGGAACACGCACAGCCTGGATCTGAGCGGCCTGGTGAAGAAAGAGCCCGGCGCCATCTACCGCGTGCGCATCAGCTTCCGCCTGGACCAGAGCCTCTATGGCGGCAAGGAGGTCCTGCAGGGCCTGAATCCCGTGAGCGGGAAGCCCAGCAAGGCCGACGAATCCGTCTGGGACCAGACCGAACCCTATTACTGGGAGAATTATTACGACTGGGACGAATACAACTGGGATGAGTCCGACGATCCCACCACGCCCTCTTATTATATGGATTCCGACCGCTTCCCCGTGGTACAGCTGCTGGGCAGCGACCTGGGCCTGGTGGCCGAATGGGCCGGAACCGACAAGATTTGGGTGGCCGCCACGGACCTCATCAGCGCGAAGCCCGTCTCCGGCGCGAAGATCGAGGCGTATGACTTCCAGCTGCAGAGCGTGGGCAGCGGCAAGACCGATGGAAACGGCCTGGCCACCATCAACCTCAGCCACAAGCCTTTCGCCCTGGTGGCAAAGGCCGGCGGCAGCACCGCCTACCTTAAGCTGAGCGAACGGAACGAGCGTTCCCTGAGCCGCTTCGACGTAGGCGGCGAAGTGCTGCAGCGGGGCCTCAAGTCCTTCATCTACGGCGAGCGCGGCGTCTGGCGTCCCGGCGACACCCTCCACGTGAGCGCCATCATTATGGACAAGGGAAAATCCCTGCCGGAAGGCCATCCGGCCACCCTGGAGGTGTACACCCCCGCCGGCAGTTTCTATGCGAAATACACCCGCAAGGGCGTAGACGGCTTCTACAGCTTCGACGTCCCCACCAAGGCCGATGATCCCACCGGCTACTGGAACGCCTACCTCAAAGTGGGCGGCAGCAGCTTCCACAAAGTGCTGCATATTGAAACCATCAAGCCCAACCGGCTCAAGATCAACACGCAGTATCCCGCCGTGCTGGAAGGCGGCCGGAGTGTGAGTCTGCCGGTGGAAGCCGCCTGGCTCACGGGCGGCGTGGCGGGCAACCTCCCCGTGAACGCGCAGATTACGCTGCGGAAGGCATCGGGCGCCCCCTTCAAGGGCTTTGAGAAATACAGCTTCTATGCCCCGGACAACAACGTGGGCTCCCTGGAAGGCACGCTCTTCGAGGGCCGGCTGGATGCCGGCGGCCGCTTCGCCGCGCAGGTGCCCGTTCCCGGCGTGAACGGCGCTCCCGGCATGCTGCAGGCCTTCGTGGTCACCTCCGTCCAGGAACCGGGCGGAGACGAGAGCTTCACCACCGAAACCCTCCTCTACTCCCCTTACTCCACCTATGTGGGCATCCGCGTCCCGGATGGCGATTATCTGGAAACGGACAAGGACCAGGTCTTCCACCTGGCCGTGGTGAACGCCTCCGGCCAGCGCATCAAGGGCCATCAGGTAGAATATGCCGTCTATAAGACCGGCTGGTCCTGGTGGTGGGACGGCAGCGGCTCGGATCTGGACGCCTATGTGAACGGAAGCAGCGTGCAGCGTATTCTGGGCGGCACCCTCGTCGTAGGCGCGCAGGACGCTTCCTTCAGCTTCCGCGTGGACTATCCGGACTGGGGCCGATACCTGGTCGTAGCCCGCGACAAAGTCTCCGGCCACATCGCCGGAGCCACCTTCACGGTGGACTGGCCCGAATACCGTGGCCGTGCGAACCGGGGAGATCCCGAAGCCCTCACGCAGATCACCCTCTCGACGGATAAGCCGTCCTATCAGGTGGGCGAAAAGGCCACCGTCTACATCCCCGCCGCCCCGGGCGGACGCGCCCTGGTGAGCCTGGAGAACGCCGCCGGCGTCCTCAAACGGGAATGGGTTTCCGCTGGAAAACAGGATACCACCTGGAGCTTCACCGTCACGGATGAAATGGCCCCCAATATCTATGTGCACGTAACGCTCCTGCTGCCCTACATCGCATCGGAAGGCGACCTCCCGCTGCGTCTGTACGGCGTGCAGCGCGTGAAAGTGGAGAATCCAGCCTCGCACCTGAATCCCGTCATCCAGATGCCGGATGTCATCCATCCGGAAGAACCCTTCACGGTGAAAGTCTCGGAAAAGAACGGGAAAGCGATGACCTATACCCTGGCCATCGTGGACGAAGGTCTGCTGGATCTGACGGCCTTCAAGACCCCGGATCCCTGGAGCCGGATGTACCAGTGGGAAGCCCTGGGCGTACACACCTGGGACCTCTACGACCAGGTGATCGGCGCCTTCGGCGGGAAGTTCTCGCCGCTGGCCGCCATCGGCGGTGACCAGGAGGCCGTGCGCAACGCCCGCAAAGACAATCGATTCAATCCGGTAGTGCTCTACTGTGCACCGAAAACCCTCAAAAAAGGCACCGACTCCATCAAACTGCAGCTTCCGATGTACGTGGGCAGCGTGCGCGTGATGCTGGTGGCCGGTCACGACGGCGCCTTCGGCCAGGCCGAAAAGACCGTTCCCGTGCAGAACCCGCTGATGGTGGTGACCACCCTGCCGCGCGTGATGGGCAGCGCCGACAAAACATCGGCCGCCGTGAACGTCTTCGCAATGGAGGACGGCGTGAAGGAAGCCACCGTCACCGTGAAGGCCGATGGTCCCCTTTCCGGCGGCGGCAGCCAGACCGTCCAGTTCGACGGCAAGGGCGACCGCCTGGTGAGCTTCCCGCTGCAGGCCACCGGTGAAGGGATTTCCCACGTCACCGTCACGGCTACCGGCGGTGGCCACAAGGCCTCCGAGACCGTGGCGCTGGAAGTGCGCAACGCCAATCCCGAAATCACTTCCGTGGAGCGCTTTGTCCTGGAGAAGGGCGCATCCCGCAACATTTCCGGCAACACCCTCCAGCTGGCCACCTTCCCGGCCGTGGATGTGAGGGGGCTCTTCCTCAATATGAAGAACTACCCCTACAACTGCAGCGAACAGCTCAGTTCCCGGGGTCTCACCCTCCTGCATCTGCTGCCGCTGCTCGATGAGGCCGATGCCGCCGAGGCGAAGGCCATCCTCCCCGTCATCATCAGTTCCCTGTATGCGCGCCAGAACGCCGACGGCGGCTTCGCCTACTGGACCGGCGGCTCTTCCTCCACCTGGGTTTCCTCGATGGCCGGGCAGCTGCTCAGCGAGGCCGACAAAGCCGGCTTCGACGTGAACGACGGCGTGGTGAAAGCCTGGAAGAACTACCAGCAGAAGATGTCGCAGGTGTACCGCATCGCGGGGAGCAGTTTCTTCTCCCACACCGACGAAGCCTACCGCCTGTACACGCTGGCCATCGCCGGCGCACCGTACCTCTCCGGGATGAACCGGCTGCGGGAGGCGGAAGACATCGGCGACCAGGCCAGATGGATGCTCTCGGCCGCCTATGCCGTGAACGGAAAGGCGAGCCTGGCGGCAGCCCTGCTGGACAACAGCAAACGGGAATTCCCGGAATACGAGCCCTATAACATCACCTACGGGACGGCCCTGCGCGACCTCCTGGTAGCCATCGACGCCCTGGCCCTCAACGGAAGGGTGGCCGATGCCCTCGCGCTGGCGGAGGATCTGCCGGAGCGCGACTACTCCTCTCAGGAGAGCGCCTTCGCGGCCATCGCCCTGCACCACCTCTACGAGAAGACGGGTGACGCCGCCATCCGTGCCAAGGTGGGCGGACGCGAGGTAGGATCGGCCCACTCCATCGTGAGCGTGCCGCTTTCCGGTGCCACTTCCGTACAGAACACCTCCGACGGACGCGTTTACGCGACGCTCCTAAGCGTCTCCCGCGAAGCCGTGAAGAAGGCCGCTTCCAACGGCATTTCCCTACAGGTGCGCTATACCGATGAACACGGCGCCGCCGTGAATCCCGCTTCCCTGAAACAGGGCACGCGCATCCGCGCCAGCATCAAGGTCACCGGCCACGCCGTGCGTTCGCTGGAAAACCTGGCCCTGGATATGGGCATCCCCGCCGGCTGGGAAATCGTGAACGAACGCCTCACGGGCGCAGCGTCCGAGGATTCCTACGACTATAAGGACATCCGCGACGACCGCGTGCTGTGGTACTTCGGCCTGCCCGCCGGACGCAGCAAGAGCTTCAGCGTGCAGCTGAGAGCCGCCTACGAAGGCAGCTACTCCCTGCCCGCCACCGTGTGCCAGGCTATGTACGAGCCGGCCGTGAACGCCTGCAGCGCCTCCGGAACCGCCGTGGTAACCCGCTAAACCCGGGGCCGCGTGAGTGCCAGGTCTTCCCTGCGCTCACCGAAGTGGTGGGCGCTGGCAGCGGGGGTTCTGCTCCTGGCATGGCTGTTCTGCCTGCCACGGAACCTCTTTCCCGACACGCCCTATTCCACGGTGGTGGAAAGCGCGGAGGGGGAACTGCTGGGCGCGCGAATCGCTTCCGACGGACAGTGGCGCTTCCCGCCGGCCGATACCGTGCCGCAGCGCTTCGCCACCGCCCTCATCCAGTTTGAAGACCGGCATTTCCGCTGGCATCCCGGCGTGGATCCGGGAGCGCTGGTGCGGGCGGCCGTGGACAATGTGAGGGCCGGCCACACCGTGAGCGGCGGCAGCACCATCACGATGCAGGTGATCCGCCTCTCCCGCGGGAAGGAGCGCACGCTCTGGCAGAAATTCATCGAAGCCGTCCTGGCCACGCGGCTGGAGCTGCGCTACAGAAAACGCAGCATCCTCGCCCTCTATGCCGCCCACGCGCCTTTTGGCGGGAACGTGGTGGGCCTGGAGGCCGCCGCCTGGCGTTATTTCGGCCATCCGGCCGCGGAACTCACCTGGGCCGAGGCAGCCACGCTGGCCGTGCTGCCCAATGCCCCGGCCAACATCCATCCCGGCAGGCAGCGGGAGCAACTGCTGGAAAAACGCAACCGCCTGCTGAAACGGCTCCTGGAGCACGGGGATCTATCGGCCGAAACCTATGAGGCCGCCCTGGAGGAACCGCTCCCGGACAAACCCCTGCCGCTTCCGTCCCTGGCTTCGCACTTTGTGGAACGCTGCCCGGCCGGGGAGCGCACGCGCAGCAGCATCCGTTATTCGTTGCAGAAAGCCGTGGAAGCCACGGTGGACCGCCGTTCGGACGACCTTGCCCTGGAAGGCATTGCCGATATGGCGGCGGTAGTGATTGACAATACGAGCGGCGCCGTGGTGGCCTATGTGGGCAACAGTTCGCCCTACCGCGAGCGTCCGGGCCGGCAGGTGGACATCGCCGCCGCGCCCCGTTCCACGGGCAGCATCCTGAAGCCCTTCCTCTATGAGGCCGCGCTGGAAGAGGGCGTCATCCTGCCCAGGACGCTCCTGCCCGACGTCCCGCTCAATCTGAACGGGTTCACGCCGGAAAACTTCGACAGACAGTATTATGGCGCCGTGCCGGCGGCCGAGGCCCTGGCGCGTTCGCTCAACATCCCGGCCGTTTTCCTGCTGCGCGAATACGGCGTCCCCAAGTTCCACGCCCGCCTCAGGGAAGCCGGGCTCAGCACCCTCACCCAGAGCCCGGACCACTATGGCTTGTCGCTCATCCTGGGCGGGGCCGAAGGGCGCCTGGACGAGGTTACATCGGCCTATTCCGCCCTCGCCAACAATCCTTCTTTCCCCGCGTGGTACACGTTTGAGGCATTGAAAGAGGTCAATCGGCCCGACCAATTGGACTGGCGGCTCATCCACTCGGTGCGGAAGGCCGCCTGGAAGACCGGCACCAGCTACGGCTTCCGCGACGCCTGGGCCGTGGGGATGACGCCAGCCTACACGATAGGCGTCTGGGCCGGAAACGCCCAGGGCCAGGGCGTGCCGGGGCTCACGGGCGCCCGCGCCGCCGGACCGGTGATGTTCGACATCCTGAACCTGCTGCCCCGGGACGACCGCTGGTTCGAGGAGCCCTATGAGGGCGGGCAGAGCGCCCAGGTGTGCAAGGACTCCGGAATGCTCGCTACACCCGACTGCCCGGCGGAGGAGATGCTCCTTCCCCCGGCCGGCCTGGACAGCGAACCCTGCCCCTATCACGCGAGCGGAGAGTTTGTGCTGCCGCCCGCCATGGAATGGTTCTACAAGCCTTACCATCCCGAATACACGGGCGCCAAACGAAAAACCGGATCCCCTGTCCAGTTCATCTATCCCCAGAACGGCGCCCTGCTTAGGATGCCCCGCCAGTTGGATGGCAGCATCCAGGGCGTTGTTTTCCGCGCCGCCCATCACGACAGTGCGGAAACCCTCTGGTGGCACCTGGACGGCTCCTACATCGGCGAAACCACCCTCCGCCACGAAATGCGGCTGACCCCTCCGGCGGGAAAACACACCCTCACCGTGGTGGACGGCGAGGGTAACAGTGCATTTGTTTCCTTTGAAATAGCCTCCTAGATTTACGCGCGGCATTTGTCTACGAACTCCTCCGGCGTCATCACCTTCATCGGCCTCGGGACTTCGCGGGAAAGTAGCTCTTTATCGTTTGTCAGGAAAAAATCGCAACAATTGTCATAGGCAAAACTGATTAAAGCGCTGTCCTCAATGTCCGGATGCGTATTCTCCAATGCATCGCGAAGGTCGAACGAGTCCACATATCCAACGTCAGTCCGCATTAGCATATACAGCATCGCAGTTCTATAATCAGATATGCCAGACAAAGGTTTTTTCCCTGCCAAGTAGGCCGCATCCAATACGCTTTGTGTAGAAACAGTAGCCTCCACCTTGTGAGTGTATATCAGGTGAAATAGTTGCTGAGCAATTGCGTGTCTTTCCCTGTCAGCAAAAACGAAATCCAACAGGATATTGGTATCAATACAAACTTTTATTTTATACTCCATACTTTTCTGCGAGATATTCATATTTGATTACCTTGTCAAGCGCCGCTTGTTCCGAGGCGTCCAAACCCTTATACCTATCGGATAGCTTTGCATCCTTTATTACGAACCTTTCCAATTCTTTTGCCTGTTCAAAGAATTCCGGCGGCAGTTTGGGGAATACAATTTCTCTTCCGAATTGTTCATCCAGGATTTCTTCCACCAAAGCATTCAGGGATTTGTTCTCGCGTTTCGCACGCCATTTCATTCGCTCCAACAGGCTGTCCTTGAGCCTGAAGGCTGTTTGGGTTCTGGGTACTGCCATCATAACATATAACACTTTCTGCAAATATATAACATTTTCGGGTAAAACGCAAGGGTAAACAGATTCTTTTTGCATTTTTGAAAAATCTCATTACCTTTGCAATCCCTTTCGGGCGGTTAGCTCAGTTGGTTCAGAGCACCTGCCTTACAAGCAGGGGGTCACTGGTTCGAATCCAGTACCGCCCACCGTTAATACAGGGGGCTCTGCCCCCTCACACACCCCCGCGGCCTTTTCGCCTTTCCGTATTTCCTTCCAATGACAATCTTACCTTGATTTTAGGCCCATTCCCGCGGTAAGATGGTTCCGTATGACAATCTTACCTTGATTTCGAGCTCATTTCCAGAGTTAGATTGTTCGCTGAGGACATATGCCGTACAGAAGACGATCTTTATCCTTCAACATTAAACCAGTGGTCCAATGAATTACGAAATCACCCAGACTAGGGTCCAGACTAGGGTGTTGGACCAGGTCCAAGGAGTTTTTGGACCAGGTTCAATTTAAGGGGCTGGACCAGGTCCAACAGTTATGCCCCAAAAGCGCCTGAGAGGCCGATGTGCTGGACCAGGTCCAAGGGATGGAATCGAACCACGTCCAAATGTTGGCAAGACCTCGTCCACAAATAGGTTGGACCAGGTCCAAGGAGTTTTTGGACCAGGTCCACAATGTCTTCACCCGCACAATTTGAACCCCCACGCCACATTTCTAAAAATATTTCAAAAATTATTTGCAAAATCCAAAATATGTCGTACCTTTGCAGTGTACTATTAAACTAATACACGCGAGAAATGAAAAGGATAATCGTTGCTGCAATGTTGTGTATGACCGTTTTGACGGCCTTCGCGAAGAACGACTGGAAAGGGAAAGTGGTGGATGAAAACGGGGATCCCGTGGCCTACGCCAACGTGGCGGTCCTCTCCCGGGCCGATTCCACCGTAGTGTGCGGCGCCGTCACCGGCGAGGACGGTACCTTTAATATCGTCACGCGCGAGACGGACGGGATTATGATGGTGGCGATGCTGGGTTACCAGACCGTCTACTTCACCCCCAAGGACGGGATGGTCATCGTCCTGAAGAACGATGCCTCTATGATTTCCGAAGCCACGGTAACGGCCATTATGCCCAAAACCACGCTCACCGGCGAAGGGCTCCAGACCAACGTGAAAGGCTCCGTGCTGGAGAACGCCGGCAGCGCCAAGGACGTGCTGGGCAAAACGCCCGGTATGATCAAGGGACAGAACGGGCTTGAGGTTATCGGCAAAGGCGCTCCCCTGGTGTACATCAACGGGCACAAGGTGACGGACGCGGCCGAACTGGACCGCCTGCAGAGCAACGAAATCCAGAGCATCGAGGTGATTAACAATCCCGGCGCGCAGTACGACGCCACCGTTCAGGCCGTCGTACGCATCAAGACCGTCAAGCGCCAGGGCGACGGCTTCGGCTTCGGGGTGAACGCCTTCGACCAGCAGTCCCTGCAGTGGAAGCCCGGAAATACCGCCTACGCCGCCCTCAACGCCAATTACCGCACCGGCGGCGTGGACATCTTCGGCGGAATCAATTTCTCCAACAGCGCCTATCGGCAGGTCAGTTATAACGAAACCGCCAGCTACGGCATCGACCAGGGAGGGCAGCCCTTCACCTTCGAGAACAAGGGGTCCATCGAGGGCGAGGGCTTCGACCGCGACCTCTCCGGAAACGCCGGCGTGAACTGGCAGATAGCCGACAATCATTTCCTGGGAGGAAAGGTGGAATGGAGCAACACCCTGAAAGAAGACGGCGCCACCCAGGTCAACGGCAACGTTTATGAGAACGGGGCCCTCATCGACCGCCTCTGTACCGTGACGACGGATGGAATCGGCCCGATAAAGCCCTTCAACCTGGGCGCCAACCTCTACTACAACGGCGTGGTGGGCGAAAAGCTGGGCGTGGACGTGAACCTGGACTACTACGGCACCAACTCCTCTTCCCGCTCCGTCTCGCACGAGACCAGTGACATCCAGGATGCCGATGTGGTGAGCATCGGGGAGAGCAGCGGCAGGATGTGGGCCGGCAAGGCCGTCCTCTCCTACCCCATCTGGATGGGGCAGCTTCAGGTGGGTACCGAGGAGACCTTCTCCCGCCGCACCGACAGCTATTCCATCGAGGGCGTGCAGCTGGATCCTTCGGACGCCAAAGTGAAGGAAGACAACATCGCCGGTTTCGCCTCCTACGGCTGCTACATTCCGCAGGTGGGTCAGCTCAGCGCCGGCCTCCGCTTCGAACACGTGCACTATGTCTTCGACGACGCCCTTTCACCGGCGCTGAACGTGGACCGCACCTACAACAACTGGTTCCCCACCGTCTCCTTCGCCACGGCGCTGGGTCCCGTCCAGCTGCTGGCCAATTACAGCGCCAAGACGCAGCGGCCCGGTTATTCCTCCCTCTCGGGCGCCGTGCGCTACAATACCCGCTACATCTGGCAGAGCGGCAATCCCAAGCTGGAGCCTGTAAAAATGCACAACGTGGGCGTCACCGCCGTCTGGAAATGGATGTCCTTCATCCTGAACTACATCCGCACCGACAACGCCATTATGATGTGGTCTACCCCCTACAACGACGAAGGCGTGGTGATGGTGCGGCCGGAAAACGTCCCCACCCCCTACCGCAACCTCTCCGTCTATCTGAACTTCACACCCACCATCGGCCCGTGGAACCTCAACTACACCGTGGGCGCGATGCCTCAGTGGCTCACCATCCGGCCCGAAGACCCGCGCGAGCCTTCAGGATACCGGGAGATTTCCTACAACGGCAAGCCCGTCTTCTTCGTCCAGCTGAACAATACCTTCACCGTGAAGGGCGGCTGGCAGTTCGAGTTGGGCGGACAAGTGGCCACAAAGGGCTATATGCAGAATATGTATATAACGAATACCTATATAGACCTCGACCTGGCCGTCCAGAAAACCCTCCTGAAGGACGGTTCGCTGGTGCTCCGTCTGGAAGGCAGCGACCTGCTGGGGACGGCCCACTACGATATGGACACCGACTTCGGCAGCCATACGATGATGCAGACCAACAACTTCGACACGCAGCGCATCAAGTTCTCGCTGCGCTACAACTTCAACGCCGCCAAGAGCAAGTACCGCGGTACGGGCGCCGGCAGCGACGAAAAAGCCAGGATGTAGGTTTATCGGGCCGACTGCAGCGTCCCCTGCCAGCCCTCGTTGGCACGGTAGTGCGGCGCATACAGCGACTCAATCTCCACCACGGGCGCCTGGAACACGCCGGCGCGCTCGACGAAAAATTCCTCGGTCACGGTTGTACTCTCTTCAGGATAGGTATCGAAGAAGTACTCCGTGGCCGATGCTTTCACGTTGCGGTAGCCCTGCGGCCGGAATCTCCAGTAGACGACACCTCCGCGCGGGGCGATGATCCCGTAGCCCATATAGCCGGAAAGCTGCTGCGCAGGCGTGAGGGCCGCTTCGCGCGGCGCGGTGAGCTTGACGAACGAGCGGTTCTCGGCGTTCCAGATCTCATAACGCGCCACAATCTTCTCGCCCACCTTCACGGTATCGCCGGCGTGGATTTCCTTCCCGTCCCGGAAGAACTTCCGGCTCAGCTTGAAGCCGTTCCCGGTGGCCTTGATGTTCTTGAAAGGCGCCTCATAGGTGGCCGACAGAACAACGACCTTGGTATTCAAGACATCCTCCGAGCCGTCCAGGATGGCGGTTATCGCGTCGATGAACGCCGGCTCCGCATCCCACTTCTGCGTCTCCTTCTGCAGCATCAGCCACAGACGGATGCCGTCGGCGATTTCTGCCGAAGAGGAAGAAAGGAGCTGACAGAGCAGCGCGTGCGCATAGGCTTCGCTTTCCAGCAGGCCCCTCCAGGGCATCACGGCGTTCGGGTAATACCACCCGCCGTCACGGTGCTCCACGGCATATTCCAGCAGGGAGGCCACATCGGCCTTGATGGAAGACTGGAGGAGCTTGCTCTTGGTACCCAGGGAGATGCCCCAGGCCTTGGCGAGGGCGAGACCGCCGTCGCGCTCAAGCAGGTCGCGAAGCGTCAGGAGCCGCCGGGCCTTGCGGAGGATCTGCCCCTGCAGCCCGCGGCCGTCCTTCTTGGAAGGAACGAGGTAGGCCTTCGCGTCCTTGGTGAACTCCTTCAGCCGTTTTTTCTCATTGGCCGATACAGGCTTCACCTCGAACGGCACGCCGGCATACAGCGCCCGCACGTGCATATACTGTTCGTCGGAGAGATAGCCGCAGTAGATCGGACGCACGTCGTCGAACATACGCTTATCAAGGTATTTGACGGATTCCGTCACGTCCGGAATGCCGGAGAACCCGCGGTCGCGCAGCAGCGCAAAGCGCTCCAGCAGCACGGCCGTAATGACCGGCGAGGAAGACATTCCCTCGAACCAGCCGAAGCCGCCGTCGGCGTTGCGGCACGCCAGGATCTTCTCAAGCAGTTCCGCGGAGGAAGGCGAGCCCCCTGAGGGAGCATCGGCCAGCAAGCGGGAAGCCATCAGCTGGACGTACCAAGCCTCGGAGAGGGACAGGACGTCGTTGCCGGAAGGCACTACGTGCGAAGGGATGGCGTCTTTGACCATATCCAGGACCGTGATCTCGCGGAGCGCGGCGGCCGATGCCGGCACGTTCACAAAGCGGGAGCGGAGTTCGGCGAGCAGCGCCTCGCGGTCCATCCCGGCGCGGAGAACGGCCGAATGCGCTTCGGTAAGCTGCTGCGCCGCCGCATACACCGGCACCTTCACCCGCACGGCATCGGAGAAACCGTCGCCCTTGAAGGCAGCCGTGAAGGTCAGCGTTGTTTCATCGGAGGAAGGCGAGCCTCCCGAAGGAGCATCGGCCTTCTTTTCAGCGACTGAGGGAGTGCTCCCTTCCGACGATGAAATGGGAACATCCACCACAAAGCTCTGACTGATTGTCTGGCGGGCGGGAACGGTTACAGGGACTTCCTGCACCTTGTCCCCCACCTTGAGGGCCAGCACGCCGGAAACAGCCTCATCGGAGATGGACGAAACCGTCACCACGGCCTCATAGCGGTCCCCCGCATAGAGGTAACGCGGCTCCAGCAGGGCCACCTTCACCGGCAGCGACACCACCAGTTCCTTCTCCACGATGGCGTTGTGCATCGCCTTGTCGTGCGCATATACGCGGACATAATAGGTGGAGAGTTTGTCGGAGGTGCGGAACTTCACCGTGAGGGTGCCGTCGGCCTTCGGATACAACTGCGGCTGGAACGTGAGGGCCGATGCAAACACTTCGCGGATCTTCACATCCTCCCAGCTGCCGAACTGCGGTTTCTCCTCCACCAGCTGGAAAGGAACAGCCTCGGCCGACTCTTCCACGGCCACCCTGTCCTCCATCACGGCCATATTGACGCTGCCGGCCGCTTTCGCAAGCATACGGCCTTCGCCGTACGCCCGGTACAGCGGCGCCCCAACGCGGCCGCAGACGGCGGAAATATCCATCCGGCTCACGGAGGTCTCGCGCGTGGAGACGAGCGGCCACCAGTTGGAGGCGATCGCGTCCAGGCTCTTGTCCCAGGCCGCTGCCAGCAGCTCGGCGCCGGCAGCCGTCTTCACGGAGAAGCTGTATTCGGCACCGGGATAGGCCTTGTCCGTAAAACGGGTGAATTCCAGCGGAAGGGTGTACTTGTCTTTCTCCCGCCTGTACTCCCGGTCCCAGGTCACGCTTTGTCCGTGGATGAAGTAGTAGACCTGCAACCGGACCACGTCCGGATAATCCGCCTTATAGGAGAACGACAGGTTTTCCATCGTTCCGTCGGAAACACGCAGGGTCTTGTGCAGCAGAATGTTATTGTCTTCCCCATAGAGCGTCACCACCGTCCAGGCGTCGCCTTCGGCCGTACCCAGGCGGGCCGTTATGGCCCCGCCCGCAGCCACGGTCTGCGGCCCGGGCATAAACACGCGTTTGGCGTCCTTGTACAGGGTCCTGGCGGACGGGCGGATGCAGAAGAGACGCACGGTGCAGTCGGCCTTGACCTTCTTGTCATCGGCCCAGGGCACCTCCACCTTCGTGACCAGACGGAAGAATCCGTCGCCGGGGAGATTCAGCGCCAGGGCCCCGCCGGTGAGGGCTTCGCCGGAGGAGAGCTCCTTGTCGGCCGCATCCAGCAGCCGGTAGCTGTATTTCACGGGGGCGCTCACCTCGCAGTCGTTGGAGACATACAGGTTCATCGTCACGCGGACCTTGGTGTCGGTGACGGTGAACTTCGGGCTGGCGTTGCGCCAGTACCAGTAGTCCGGCTCGCTCGCTGCCACGAGTTCCGCATCGGCCGCCCCTTCCACGGAGGCCTTCAGGCCGATTTCATCGCCGATGTAAAAACCGTTGGAGAAGCTGTGCGTCTCTCCGGTGGCCTCCACGATGGTGACCTCGGCGTTGTAATAACCGGAGCTGAGGGCCTTGAACGTGGCGCTGAAGCTGTTGTCTTCGGCAATGGGGATCTCCTCCTTGTAGACCTCATTCCCGTAGCAGGTCACCTTCAGCAGGAGTTTCGCCCCGCTGAGCGGATGGCCCGAATAACTCTCGATGCGGCCGCTCACCGGCACCTCGCTGCCCGCCAGGCAGAGCTTGTCCAGTTTGTCGAAATGCACGTCGAAGGTGGGGAGAACGAACTCGTCCACGCGGAACCAGTCGTAGCCAAGGCCCACCGCCTCCAGCTCGAACCGGCCGTTGCGGAGGCCCTTCGGCAGGACGAACTGTCCGGCCACGGAGCCCCAGTCGTTGGTGGTGAGGTGGAGGGTTTCCAGGATGTTGTCCTCACTGTCGTGGAGCCGGATTTCCACCTTGCGGCCTTTTATGACCTCCAGGCCCAGCCGGGGATCGCCCTTGTAGACCACGGCCTTGAACTGCAGCGTGTCGCCGGGGTTATAGGCCCCGCGGTCCTTGTAGATGTTGCAGCGCTCGTGATCGTCGTAGGTGTCATAGTCGTAATATCGGCCCACATACAGCCCCCGCGACAGCCGGGTCCCGTTTTCGGCCGACAGCTCGAAGGTGGATTTCGCATCGTCCAGGTGCTTGGCGAGGGCTTTGGGAAGGGGCGTGAAACCGTCCAGCTTGAGCGTAGACGCGGCCACTTCCTTCCCGCTCTTTTTCAGGTGCAGGGTGACGGTCCTGAGGGGAACGCCCGTCTCATAATCGGCCACATAGACGCAGCGGCCGCGGCTGTCTTTCCTGAGGCCGATGGAAAGCGTGTACTGCTGATAGTGGTCCAGGGCGCTCAGCTTGCCGTTTTTCGCTTCCAGCGTGTAGTCGCCGTCTGCGAGCGTGGGGAGGTCCAGCTTCACCGTATCCTGCACGTAGAAGCTGTTCACAGGATTCTTCACCTTCCAGGTCTTCAGCGTCTTCTTCTCGCTGCGCAGGGTCACGGAGGCCTGGTCCAGGTTCTTCAGGAGCACCACAGCCTTCTTCCCTTCGAAGCGGATGGAGACATCCTTGTCCGTAAGGGTGCCGATGAGGCTTTCCGGATAGGTGCAGCCCGCCACCAGCGTCCTGTCGTCGCCCGTGTAGCCCTTCCGCTCCTTTTCCAGACTTTTTGCATCCTCATACAAAACCTTGTAGGCATCGCTTCCGGCCTTTTCCTTTCCCAGCTGATTGAAACGGATTCTCAGCAGCTGGGCGCGGGGATACACGCTCACGGCCTTGCCCTTGTACTTTTCCGCCAGCTCTTCATAGGCGGCGATTTCCTTGGCTCTCTCGGCCTCTATCCAGGATTTCTGTGTCAGGCAATAATACTCGAAAACGGCCTCGTTGGGATAGCGGCCCTCCACTTCCTCTTCCAGGGATTCAAATACCTCGTTCTCCGTAGAATAGCGCTTCGTGGCCATCAGCCACAGCGCCCACTCCCTGTCGTTGCGGATGAACGGCTTCAGGCTTCCGTTCAGGATGCCGTCCACCCCGCGGTGCAGGGGGCGGTGGCAGCCGGTGAAACGATCCTCGTTCTCCTCATAGTAGTCCCACAGCTGGGTAACCGACGCATTGTCGCAATTGGCCATCCACAGGAAGGTGACCACGGGCTCGTCGAAGGCCTTGACCTCTTTCTCCAAGGCCGTGTACAGGGCGCTGCGCTGTTTCCAGTCCCGCCGCAGGACCACGTCCACGTACTTCGTGGCGGCGTCGTAGAAGTCCACGGGCAGCCGCTTCGAGGCCGCCTCTTCCTTGATCTGCTTCAGGATGGTGGCTTCCTGCTGAGGGAGGTCGGCCTTGCTGGCTTTCTCGTATTTCTTCCAAAGGTCCGTGAGCATATGGCCGTCAGTCTGTGCAAATGCGGGCAGCGCGGTGCCGATGAGCACCGCCGCCAGGGTTGTGAGTATGCGTTTCATATCTGTGAAATGTCACGTTTTCTTCCTCTATTTCAATTATTGTGCCCCTGAAACAGCGGCAGGGCCTCCGACACCACGTAAGTGCTGCCGCCGATGTAAATCACCGTCTCCGGCGTGGCCAGGGCCAGGGCTTTTTTCACCGCTTCGCGTACGTTTTGGATGACGAGGGGCGATGCCCCTGAGGGAACATCGGCCTTCTTTTCAGTGACCGAAGGGGCATCCCCCTCGGCAGACAAAAAGCGACGAAGCAGATCCTCTGCAGGCAAGGCTCTCGGAGTATTGGGAGTGGTGAAAATGTACTGCGCTTTTTCAGGGAACAGCGGGAGGATGGCGTCCAGGTCTTTGTCGGCCATAATGCCGTAGACGAAGATGAGCGGGCGGTTCAGGGCCTCCAGCTGCGCGAAGTTGTGCTTAAGCGCGTGGGCGTTGTGGCCGATGTCGGCAATCACCAGCGGGCGCTCCTGCAGACGTTCCCACCTGCCGTGGAAACCCATATTGCGGGCGGTGTGGACGATGCCGTCCACGATGGCCTCCGCGTTGGACAGGGCTTCGTAGCCCGGCTGTTCCCGGAGATAAATGAGCGCCGAGAGCACCGTCCGAAGGTTATTTTCCTGGACATCGGCCTGCAGGTCCATCGCGGAGAGGATTTCCTCGTGGTCGTACGGGAACCGGTGCATCGGCCAGAAAGCCGTCCCGATGCGGCAGCGCAGTTTCCGGGCACGCTCCTCGAAGACGGGGTAGAGCGTCCGGCTCCCCTCCCCTATCAGCGCCGGCGAGCCTTTTTTGAAGATGCCGGCCTTTTCCTCCGCAATCTTCGGGAGGGTATCGCCCAGCTGCGCCATATGGTCCAGGCCGATGCTGGTGATAATGGTAAGGTCCGGCCGCTCCAGGATGTTGGTGCTGTCCAGACGCCCGCCCAGGCCCGTTTCGACGACCGCGACGTCCACCTTTTCGTCGGCGAACCAGCGGAAAGCCAGGCCCGTTGTGATTTCGAAGAAGGAGAGCCCGTGCTCCGTGCACCAGGGCAGCCATTCGGTGAGGAAATCGAAGACGTATTCTTTGGGGATGAGATGCGGAAGGACGGAGGGCGATGCCCCTGAGGGAACATCGGCCTTCTTTTCAGTGACCGAAGGGGCATCCCCTTCGGCCTCCGCGATGACCATCCTTTCCCGGAAATCAATCAGGTGCGGGGAGGTAAAAAGTCCTGTTTTGAGACCGCAGGAAGAGAGGGCCGAGGCCAGCATATTCGCCACGGAACCTTTGCCGTTGGTGCCGGCGATGTGGATGGAGCGAAACTGCCTCGAAGGATGCCCCAGGGCCTCCTCAAAGGCCATCTGGCGCTCCAGACCCGGCTTGTAGGCACCGGCGGCGAAACCCTCCTTCTGCACGGAAGGGAAACGGCGGAAGATATCTTCCACCAGCGCCTGGTAACCAGCTTCCGTAAATGCCGCCTTCATATTTACAAAGGTACAAAAAACGGCCGTCTTTATTGCGATTGTTCTATTTTTTCGATAACTTGCACCTGTTTATCGCGAAAGAACGTTTTTTAAACCATAACCACACTATGAAGAAAGTTCTCGCTCTCACTCTAGTCGCCCTCCTGGCTTTCAGCACCCAGGTGCAGGCCCAGGGCTTCCTGAACAACCTTAAGCAGAAGGCCGGACAAGCCGTGAACAAAGCCGCCAACAGCGCCGTGAATTCGGCCACGTCGGCCGCCAAACCCGCCAGTTCCAGCGGCTCTTCATTCGCCACCGCCCCTGCGAACAAGCCTGCATCGGCCTCCAAGGGCAAAATCATCTACGTGAGCGCCTCCACCGGCAAGGGCCGCGGGGACGGACTCTCCCCCGAAACCGCAGTGAAAGACCTCCAGAGGGGCCTGGACCTGGCGGAAGAGAATGACGTCGTCTATGTAGCCGAAGGCAATTACCTGGGCAATATGGACCGCGGCTATTTGCAGGTGGGCCAGTTCGGCAACGCCCAGAACGACCGCGGCAAGTTCTTCAGCGTGTACGGCGGCTTCGCGCCTGATTTCAGCGGGCGCGACGTCCTCAAGTACATCACCAAGATCCAGCCCGGCGGCCAGAGCTTCATCGCTCCCCTGTTCAACTGGAACGCCCGCAGGCCCTATGGCTACAACGGCCCCGTGGGCAACGTGGTCATCGACGGCTTCACCTTCGACCTCGGAGAGAACAACCGCTATTGCGTGGCCAACGTGGACCTGGATATTACCGGCACCCCCAACAAGGGCGTGCTCACCGGCCGTTTCCTGGAGCCGGACGCCAATCCCCAGTGCCCCATCGAAGGCTACTCCAGCGGTGACGAATATGCCCTGCATATGGATGTGGAAGGAAATGTGCGCATCTCCAACTGCGTCTTCGTGAACTGCCGCGACTACGGCATCTCCGCCATGATGGGCATGGGCCACATGGAAATCTGCAACAACGTCTTCGTGGCCTGCCGCTACGCAGCCTGCCAGGTGCGCGGCAGCACCCGCGATGCAGACATCGACAAGGTTTCCCTGGACTTCCATCACAACACCGTGCTCTTCACCTGGACCCGCACCAAGGCCTTCGAGGATATGGGCCAGGGTTTCCGTTTCATGAACGGCATCCGCACAATCGACGTACACCACAATATCTTCGGCTGCAACAGCAACTGCGGCGTAGAACGCGTGTACTATGAGTCCAACAAGCAAGTGGAAGCCCTCAAGAAAAGCAACCTCTACGACAACTACTTCTTCGCGAACAAGCGCGACCTTGAACTGGCCGCTCCCGGTGCCGCCACCATCTCCGTCCCGGCCGCCCGCATCGAGGAAGTGGACGAAAGCCAGATCGGCCCCAAGTATGAGGGGAACATGGAACTGCCCAAGGGCAACGACGCCCTCATCAATGCCATCGACCAGGCTTATCTGCAGGGCTACATGAACATCACCATCATCTCCTCCCAGAGCTACGACCCCAACTCCACGGCCAACCAGATCAACCGCATCTTCGGCCAGCGGCAGCAGGGTACGGAGATTGTCCGTCCCACTATGTACTGCAACAAGTACCCGTGGGAGAAGGCCAAAGACCTGTTCGGCAAAGTTTCCGGCCACGGCGCCCAGATTCCGCGGTAGCGTTTCGCGCGGGAACCTCCCGTTACGAGTTTTCGCCACTTTTATCGTAATGCCAAGTCCTCCGGGACCTGGCATTACGGGTTTTATAGCGTTTTGTCGTAATGGGATGCACCATTAGCACGAAAACCCGGGGTAAACGTGTCAATGGTGCGATCAAAACGCACGTGCGACACAAAAAACCGAGGTTTGCGTGTCAATGGTGTAATCTCATACAGGTTTTCAATCCGTTAAAGCACACTTTTGCCGTTTCAGATAGGGTGACCGTGCTTTAAACGGGGTAAAATAGGGTGCTAAAGCACGGTGACCGGGGTCAGAAGGCCGAAAGTGTGCTTTAACCGCTGGCGTGCGACAATCTTACCTTGATAAGAGCCGTAAAACCAAGGTAAGATTGCAACGCTATGTGATTATGGGACGCTTACAGCAACTTCGCTGCGATTTCCGAGAGCATCGAGCGTTCGCCCTTGCGCAGGAACACGTGCTGGAAGAGGAACTGGCCCTTCATCTTTTCGCCCAGGTGGGTGAGGCCGTTTGACCACTGGTCCAGGTAGGGCTGGTCAATCTGGAAGACGTCGCCCGTAAAGACCATCTTGGTGCCTTCGCCGGCACGGGTGATGATGGTCTTCATCTCGTGCGGGGTGAGGTTCTGGGCCTCGTCCACGATGAAATAGACCTTCCCAAGGGAGCGGCCGCGGATGTAGGCCAGCGGGGAAATCAGGAGCTTTTCCTCCTTGATGAGGGCGTCCAGCCGCTGGGCCTGCTTGCTGCCGGGGCGGAAGCAGTGGCGAATGACCTCCAGATTGTCCATCAGGGGCTGTACGTAGGGGCTCATCTTGGACTTCTGGTCCCCGGGGAGGAAGCCGATGTCCTGCCCGCCCAGCACCACGGTGGGCCGGGTGAGGATGATCTCGTCGTACATATCCTCCTGCTCCAGGGCCGATGCCAGCGCGATGAGCGTCTTGCCGGTACCCGCGCCGCCGGTGAGGGACACCAGCGGGATGTCCGGGTTCAGGCAGGCGTCCATTGCGAAACGCTGTTCGTCGTTGCGCGGACGGATGCCGCTGGCCGATAACGAACGCACCAGTACGATCATCTCCTTCTGGGCGTCGTAACGGGCGCAGACGGTGGTGCCGCCGAAATTGAACTTATATAATTGGTTGGGTTTGGGTTCCTTGCCGCCCACCTCCAGCCAGGGAATGGAATTGTCCTGTCCGTAGCAGAGCCGCTGCAGGGCCTCCGAGGAGGCTTCCATCTCGATGACTTCCTTCTCCAGGCTCTCCATCACTTCGTCGTCCATACGGTCGCGGAGGTAGTCCTGCACTTCCATCCCGGCGGCCTTGGCCTTCAGGCGCAGGTTGATATCCTTGGTGACCAGCGCCACGAATCGGCCCGGATTGTTGTCCCGCACCCACATCGCGGTGGCCAGGATCCGGTGGTCCTGGATGTCGTCCCGGAAGAGGTCCCGGAACTCCGGCGCGAAGGGATGGTTGGGCTCGATCTTGATATAGCCCTGCTTCCCGCCCAGCGGAACGCCCCGGGGGCCGAACTTTTTGCCCTCCGTGAGCTGGTTGATCTCGCGCATGAAGGCGCGCGCATTGAAATTGACGGTTTCGTCGCCTTTCTTGAACTTGTCCAGTTCTTCGATTACCGCGCAGGGAATGACGACGTCGTTGTCCTGGAAATTCTTTACGCTCTGGTAGTCGTGCAGGATGATATTGGTGTCCAGCACGAAGATTTTGGGCTGTTTTTTAGTCTTCACCTTCCAGTGTATTTAAAAGGGATTCAAGGATTTGCGGGAGGTCCACTTTTTCGGTGATGCGGACGCCGGATTTGCCGGGAAGCGGATGGCCGATGGGATAGTACACCACATCCTCCAGAATGAGTTCGGCATCTACGTAGTCGTAGTCTATGTCGGCGATCTGGATGATTACGCCGGGCACTTCGCCGAAGAGCACGCGGACGGGCTTTTCATCACCGTAGGCCTTGGAGATGTCGCGGATGCAGATATCGGCCCCGCAGCCGACGGCCATCGCGCGCAGGGCGCACAGCAGGCCGCCTTCGCCCACCGTGGCGCCGGCTTTCACCACGCCGTCCTCCACCAGTTCGCGCACCACCTCGAAACAGTCCATAAAGTAATCCGCGTCCTGGATGTCCGGAGCGGTGGAGGGACTGGTCCCGAGCGCCTGGGCCAGGGCCGATCCGCCCAGCCGGAAGTCGCAGGGGTCGAAGGGGATGAAGAGGAGCCAGTCGCTCTCTTCGGGCTGCAGGGTGGGGGCGACTTTGCGCCGCCGGGAAAGGCGCGCCTTGCGGGACGGGAGGTCGCGCAGGAGCGTTTCCTCTTCGGGGAGGTCTTCATCGGCCTCCTCCCCGGCCGCCGTCACGGCCTTGAAACCCACGGCGGGATCTCCGCCGGTGAGGCTGTATTTCCGGATTTTGACGCCCAGCGCATCGATGTAGTCGCAGGCCGATTCCACGGATGCGTAGAACGCTGCCGGAAGGCCGATTTCCTTGCCGTTCCATTTCCAATCGGCCTTCAGGGAGAGATCCCCCAGACGGAAATGGCCGCCCTGCCAGATGGCGTCGATGAGGGCCTGCGCCACCTTCCCGGCCGTATAGGGCGCGGCGAAGGCGACGGGAAGCGAGCGCTTTTGCAGCGCTTCCACTTTCTGGGCATACTGCAGGGCCTTCCGCTCGTCGTAGCCGTGTTTGTCCGGAGCGGGGTCCTTGCTTTCATCGGCCAGGGTCTCTTTATCGCCCTCCGGCTCCAGCGGCGGTTCGCTCATACACTCCCGCAGCATCTGCGCCGGCGTGAGGTTCATCTGCACCCCGTCGATGATGTAGTTGCTGTTCAGCAGGTCCATGCTTCAAATTTAGGAAATATTCCGCAGAAAGGCAAACCGCAGCCCCATATGGAGCTGCGGTTTTCAAAAAGATGTAAGACGACGCTTACTTGCTCTGGCTGATCTGTGCCTGGGCCGCGGCGAGGCGGGCGATGGGCACGCGGAACGGCGAGCAGGAAACGTAGTCGATGCCGATGGTGTTGAAGAACGCGATGGACTTCGGGTCGCCGCCGTGTTCGCCGCAGATGCCGCACTGCAGTTCCGGGCGCTTGCTGCGGCCGCGCTCCACACCCATAGCGACAAGCTGGCCCACGGCCTTCACGTCGATGGTCTGGAACGGATCGCTGTCCAGGATCTTGTTGCCCAGGTAGTCACCCATAAAGGTGCCGATGTCGTCGCGGCTGAAGCCGAAGGTCATCTGGGTGAGGTCGTTGGTGCCGAAGCTGAAGAACTCCGCGGTGCGGGCCATCCGGTCTGCGGTAAGGGCCGCGCGCGGGATCTCGATCATCGTACCGAACTGGTAGTCGATCTGCTGGGCGAACTTCACCTCCACTTCCGCCTTGATGCGGTCGCAGATCACCTTCTGGAAGTTGAGCTCACGGGCGGAAATGGTGACGGGAATCATAATTTCCGGATGCGGGTGCAGGCCTTCCTTCTGGAGTTCGGCGGTGGCGGTGAAGATGGCACGGTACTGGGTTTCGGCGATGAGCGGATAGCTCACGTGCAGACGGACGCCGCGGTGACCCATCATCGGATTCACCTCGTGCAGGCTTTCGCCGCGCTTCTCCACTTCCTTCACGGAAATACCCAGATCCCTGGCCAGTTCCTTCTTCTTGTCCTCGCCCTGCGGCACGAACTCGTGCAGCGGCGGATCCAGGAGACGGAACACCACCGGTTTGCCGTCCATCACGCGAAGGGTTTCCTTCACGGCGGCCTTCATGTAGGGCTCCAGTTCGGCCAGCGCGGCCTTGCGTTCTTCGTCGGTGTCGCAGAGGATCATCTTGCGGAGCTTCGAGAGCGGAGTCTCGGAGTTCTTGCCGTAGAACATATGCTCGATACGGAACAGGCCGATGCCCTGGGCGCCGAACTTGAGGGCGCGGGTGGCATCTTCGGGGGTATCGGCATTGGTGCGGACGCCCAGCTTGCGGAATTTGTCGCACATTGCCATAAACTGCGCGAAGAGCGGGTTCTCGGAGGCATCCATCGTTTCGATGGCGCCTTCATAGACGAGACCCTTGGCGCCGTTCAGGGACAGCCACTCGCCTTCCTTGAACTTCTTGTCGATGCCGGCGAAGGAAACGGTCTTGTCCTTGAAGTTGATCTTGAGGGCGTCGCAGCCCACGATGCAGCACTTGCCCCAGCCACGGGCCACGAGGGCGGCGTGGGAGGTCATACCGCCGCGCTCGGTGAGGATACCCACGGAGGCGTGCATACCGTCGATGTCTTCGGGGGAAGTCTCCTCACGGACGAGGATGCACTTCTTGCCGGCATTGGCATAGGCGATGGCGTCTTCGGAGGTGAAGACGATCTGGCCCACGGCGCCGCCCGGGGAAGCGGGCAGACCCTGTGCCAGCACGGGAGCCTTCTTCTCGGAGGCCGGATCCAGGATGGGGTGCAGCACCTCGTCCAGCTGGGCGGGAGCCACGCGCATCACGGCCGTCTTCTCGTCGATGAGGCCTTCGCCAACCATATCCACGGCCATCTGCAGGGCGGCCAGGCCGGTGCGCTTGCCAATACGGCACTGCAGCATCCACAGCTTGCCTTCCTGGATGGTGAACTCGATGTCCTGCATGTCCTGGAAATGCTCTTCCAGGTGCTTGCGGATGTCG
>JAEEIJ010000011.1 GCA_016281315.1 Bacteroidales bacterium | reverse complement strand
TTCATCCATGGCTCCGTCGAAGGAACTGTAGATGGGTATGCTCTTGTTCTCATAGAAGGACGGCATCTTTACCGGCGTGCGCCCTATCCAGAGGTCATAGTCCTGCTCCACCTGGGGCAGTTCCAGCGGCAGGCGCGAAACCTGTTTACCGTCCACGGCCAGGTTCAGGCAGCTCCCCGAACGGAACTGGGCGGTAAGGCGGGACCACTGCCGCAGGGGCAGTCCTTCTGGGCTCACCACTTCTTCCCATTTCCCTGCCATCGCCACCTGGAAATGCACTTTCCCCTGCGCGTCCAGCCAGAGCGACCATCCGCCAGGAGCGTCACTGCGCTGGCGGCAAGCCACCGGACAGGGACTCTTTGGGAAGGCGATGGGACAGACCCATACGTCCACCGTAAAGTGTTTTTCCGGGATGGGGACATCGGCCGCAGGAATTACGATCCGGCTGTCATAGCCGTCGAAGAAAGCGGCCTTCCCGTCCACGCCGGGCACGGGGCCGTCGTTGAACGGGAGGGAAAACAGGGTTGCAAGGATGAGAGCCAGCATAGTCAGTCTGTGTAAGAGAATTCGGTCAGGACCGGATAATGGTCGGAGATGAAGGTGGTGCCATAGTCCCTGCGGTCCAGTGAATAGGTAAGTGCCTTGAGCGGACCGCAGAAAAAGATGTGGTCGATGAGTGCGCCTCCCTTGCCGAAGCCGTTGTCCGTATTGGCTGTTCGGAAACTGGACTTCAGGGCATCAAGCCGCGCATAACCCAGCGGGTAGGTAATGAATTGCTGCAGGGCTTCCGTATCCGACGTGCAGTTGAAGTCTCCCAGCAGGAAAACGTTGTCCTGACACCCGGGACCAATCGCACCGCCTATCAGTGAAGGAATCTTGGTCAAATGCAGATTGGACTCGCTCAGGCGGATGGCCGGAGCACGGTCGGAGATGTTCTTGTTGTTCTGATAATGCGTATTGAACAGCCAGACCACCCTTCCCATGGCGTCGTTGTCTATCAACTTCACCCAGACGGTATTCAGCGGATGGGTGGTATGCCAGGAACCATAGTCGCTGGACTTGTTCTTGACCACCACCTGGTCCGGCGTGTCGCTGTGCCAGAAGGCGCCTTTGGACGAGAGGTTGAAGCGGCTTTTCCGGTAAAGGATGGCATTGGCCGACGAAGGGTCCGCATCCGTGAGCAGGTCCTTCCCTTTTTCCGGTCCCACCCCGTAGAAACCGTATTCATCCTTCACCTTGGAGTAGATATACTGGGCACTTTCCTTTTCCACCTCCTGCAGGCCTATTACATCCGGCTTGCGGGTAAGGATGAAGTTGCACACGGCATCTTTCCGGTGATCCCAGTCGTTGTCTCCGTCGGCCGGTTCGATGTACCGGATGTTGAAGGTGCAGACCAACAGGTCCGCGGTTTCCTGTTCCGTGGGTGACGTACCGCCCCCCTTGTTGCCCTGGCAGGCGACAAGGCCTGTCAGGGCAAGCAGGAAGAGGAGAATCTTACTTGATGACATAGTTGATCGTGTGCTTGGTTTCATCGAAACCATCTCCCCACAGCAGGGTGGCGGCGTTTTCCGCAGCAAGTGCCGTGCCGTTCAGCGAACCCGACACCTCCACAGGTTTGGCCACGGTTCCAATTACGGCCTCAAGGGCGTTTCCGCTGCCGCCAACCAGCATGCCGGCGTTTGAGCCCGCGGCGCAGGTAATGGCACCAGAGAAACTTCCGCCCTCCACGCTGATGGAAGACTTGTTCCAAATCCACCCGATGAGACCGCCTACGTCAATGACGGCCTTGGACTCAATGTCGGCCTTGGAGGAGCAGTCCTTCATGGTCTGGGCATACCCCCAGTGACGGCCGGCCACGCCACCCACTTCCGAATGGTCCTTGGTACCGTTAATGATGATTTTACCGGTGTTGGAGCAGTTTTCCATGTATGGTGCGGCGCCGACGACTCCACCCACGCGGAGATTGGCCGTGCCGCCGATGGTGATAACGCCGCTGTTGGAGCAGCCCGACATCACTCCCCAGTTGGACGGGGTGGTATTGTCGTTGTCGGATGCTGGCCAGCCGGCCACGCCGCCTACGTGGGCGGGTGATTTGCTGGTATTGGCTTCCACGGTGACGGGGCCGCTGTTGGTGCAGCCGCTCACGCTGACACCGCGGTTTTTACTGGGACTGTCGGCCGACGGATTGTTCACGGCACCAAGTACGCCGCCAATGCAATGCTGGTGGTTTTGACCGTTGAAATCGGCTCCGGTACTGGTAACTACCCGGACTACGACGGCGCCCGCATTGGAGCAGTCTTTGACCGCGCCATAGTAGGTGCCGGCCACACCGCCCGTAAACATGCGGGCCGGGGAGGTATTCATATTCTCCACTTTGCTTTCGGTCCAGGACACCTTCCCCTCATTCTTACAATTCTCCAGCGTACCGATGGCCCAGGCGACAACACCGCCCAGGGAAGAAGCCACTTTCTGGTTGTAGAACTCACCCTTTTCAATGTTGGCAACGTCTTGAGGGTCTCTCACCGGGCAGGCCCGCCGGCCGTGCCAACCGCCGGACAGACTCACTTCCCCGTAGTTTTCGCAGCCAGACAGCGGCGTTAGCGAGTAACCCACCACGCCGGCGACGCCCTGGGTGGTGAATTCACCGTTAGCGGCGTCCGAATCGTCCACGATCAGGGAAATCTTTCCGTAGTTCTTGCAGCCGGAGATGGGCGCAGCCCCATCATCCTTGGGCGTAGAAACGGCGATGAGGCCGGCCACGATATTGCTTTCCTTGTCCGTGGAACCGATGCTACGCGTGACGGAGGCCTTGTTGACGCAGTCCTTGACAACTCCTTCGTTGCGGGTGACCAGGGCGCCGAACACCAGGGAATCCGGCGTGAAGCTGCAGCTTTCGTCAATGACGATGTTGGAGAGCGTTCCACTGTTTTTCTTGAACAGGGGCTGGGTGGAAACCAGGTTCTTGATGAGGTGGTTGCCACCGTTCAGGCTGCCGGAGAATCCCTTGGCCGGTTCAAGGGTGATGCCGCTCATGTCCAGGTCCGCGGCGATGACTGCCTCGTCCAGGGATTCCGCAGTAAGGCCTGCCAACCATTCGGCGAAGTCGGCGGGGGTCTTGATGGTCACCTTGCTGTCGAATTTCTGCTGGACGGTCACCTTGTTGGTGGTGGAACCGGTCAGTTCGGGTCCGAAAACGATGGTTCCGGTGCGTCCCTCCTTGCCCTCATTGTCCGTCACACTCACGGTCACCGTCACGGTGCCGTCTCCGGATGCGGGATTCAGCGTTACCCACTCGGGAGCTTCCGAAGTCCAGGAACCGTCGGCAAACACCTTGACGGTCTGGGGCTCGGCTCCAAGGGCTTCAAAGGTCATGGAGGACGTGCTCACGCGTACCACGGTGGCCTTGGCGCCGGTGCCGCCACCGCCGCCGCCGTTCTGTTCCTTACCGCCTGTGCAGGCAAAAAGCACTGCCGCAGCCAATACTGCAATAATAAGCTTTCTCATGGTTGTATCTGTTTAAAAATTCAATCCGTCGGGCCAGTTGGGGTTTTGAAGAATCCGGTGGTTGAGTACCCGCTCCTCCGTAGGGATGGGATACAGGTAATCGCGTTCCGGGTCGAAGGAGAAGGTATAGGTGGGATTGGGCTTTACGCAGCCCTTGCTCCCTTCGCTCAGCGTAATGTCGCTGCCAATCTTATAGACAAAGGTGGCTTCCGTGGAAGGTTTTGATCCGGTATAAAGGACGATGTCCACCTTTCCGTCGTTGTCCCAGTCGTATTCGCCGGCGCCCGGGAAATACATCCCGTACAGCCCCTTGGTAATCCTGTACCCCGCGGCCCAGCGGAGAAGGTCCGCATAACGGAGACCCTCGAAGGCGAGTTCCACCACCCTTTCGCGGCGGATTTCCAGGATGACGCCCTTGTTGTCCCCGCTCACGTTGGGATAGCCGGTATCTTCCGACGTCAGGTACGAATCCGGGTGATCGTTGGCATCCGTCATGGAAAGGTCCGGCATACCGGCCCGCCGGCGCAGGAGATTCACGCTCTTATCCAAATCCTGCTGGGAAAGGGTGCCCAGTTCCGCCTTGGCTTCCGCGAAGTTCAGATAGACTTCGGCCAGCCGTATCACCGGCATGTCGTTGTAGGAATTGCTGCGGATATTGTTCAACACCACGTTGTCCGACGGCATGACGAACTTGTTAATGGAGTAACCCGTGAGGGAAACGTCCATGTCGCAGAATTTCGCCCGGGTGGTGGAAAGGGTGGTGTAATTGTACCCGGGGATGCGAATGGTCTGGTGCAGACGCGGGTCGCGTCCCCTCACCTGATCCGCGAAAGATTTTGTGCTCCAGCCGGCGACGGAGGAGAAACGGGTACCGTTGGCCATCAGGTAGTGGTCGATGAATCCCTTTGTGGGACTGTTCCTGCCGCAGACCGACAGAAGGGCCGTCCCGCTGGCATTGTGGAAAACCTTGTTGGCGTAATCGTAGTCGATGGAGAGGATGAACTCCCCGGCATCGGCCTCATACTGCGCGAACAGGTTCTGATAGTCGTAATCCGGATGGCCTGTGGTGTAGAGATGGTGAGGCCCCAGGACCATCAGTTCTTCGGCGGCGTCGGCGGCCAGCTGGAGATAATACTCCGCCGGTTTGGCATCGGCCGGCAGGGTCCAAAGGGTGATGTCTCCCTCATGGTACTTGCGGTAGGTTCCCTCGAACAGGCAGAAACGGGATTTCAAAGCCAGTGCCGCCCATTTGGTGGCCCGGTATGTCTTGCCCTTGGGATAGGATTCCGGAAGCCCGGCAATGGCTTTGTCAATGTCCTCGATCATGCGCGCCATCACGTAATCCCGGTTGTCGCGGGGTTTGTAAAGGACATCGTTTTCGTTGGATGCCAGTTCGTGGTCTATCCACGGAACGTCGCCGAAACGCCGCACCTTGTCGAAATAGAACCAGGCCCGGAAGAATTTGCAGAGCGCCTCATACTCTTTCCGGGTGGCTTCATCCGGGCAGCGGTAAAGGTTCCCCAGGCAGGTGTTGATCTTGCGGAGCGTGGTCCAGGACCAGCCGCCGCCGGAAGCGGGGACGGTGCGGAAACTGCCGTTGAGAAGGGTGTTGCTTACGTTGGTGGCCACCATCAGGTCGCTCTGCTCATCGTAAGGGGTATCCGGCAGGATGGAAGAGTAGAACGAATTGGTGAAGAACTGCAACTGGGTCGCATTCTCATAGTACGCCTCTTCCGTAAGGTCGTCCAGGGGTTTCTTGTTCAATGCTTCTTCGCAGGACGATGCCAGGAAGACGGCCGACAGGATAATGACTGTGCTGAATATCTTTTTCATAGTCCCTCGCGAATTAGAATTGAATGTCCACACCAAACATCAAGGTCTTCTGCCAGGGGTAGAAGGACCGGCCGTAGTTTTCGCTGTCGTCGTGGGCGAAGGCCTCCGGGTCCAGGTACTGGCAGTGCGCATAGAGAGGTGACCAGCAGGCCAGGTTCTCTCCGGAGAAATAGACCCTCACTTTTTCCAGACCCACTTTCTTGGTGAGTTTGGCAGGGATGGTATAACCCACCGTGAGGTTCTTCAGACGCAGATAACGGACGTTCTGCAGGTAGCGGGTGTTCACCCGGTTCAGGTAGCCGCCGGAGATTTCCGCGACATAGCCGCGGGCCCGGGGGAAGTAGGCGTCCGTGTTGCCGTAATCCCAGACATCCTTCAGGAAATCTCTTCTCAGGAATGTCTGCATAGGGTTGGAGAACGGGCCCCAGAAGGAGAAGGACCAGCGCGGAGGATACCAGTAATGGTCACCGGTTCCCTGGAAGAAAACGCTGACGTCGAAGCCCATCCAGTCCAGTGAGAGGGTGGTGCCGTAGGAGATGTTGGGATACTTGTTCCCCAGTATCCTGCGGTCCCCGGGATCGTCCACCGTATTGGCGCCGATGCCGATGGTTCCGTCGCCGTCGCGGTCCACGTATTTCAGGTCGCCGGCCATCCACCCGAAGCCCATGCCGGAAGTGACATAGCTCAAGTCCACGTCGGCCGCATACTGACGGGCCTCTTCGTCCGTAGCGAAGAGTTCGTCGGCCTCGAAGCCCCAGATGTCTCCCAGATGCTCACCCACGTAGTAGTCGCTGATGAGTTTGTTCGGGTTGTTGTCGTACTTGGTGATGTAGGAATCGTAGTGGCTGATGTTAGCCGATATGCCATAGCCCAGGGGACGGCCCAGCACCTGGATCTGGTCCTTCCAGCCGATGGAGAACTCCCAGCCCATGGTCCGCAGGTTCGCGGAATTCTCCTTGGGGGCCGAGGCTCCGTAAACGGCGGGGAGGGCGTTTCCCGTCACCAGCATGCCCAGGGTGTTGCGGATATAGCCTTCGGCCGTGAACTGGAGGCGGTCGTTGAACAGGCCCGCATCCAGGCCCAGGTTGTACTGCTGGACGGTCTCCCAGCTCAGGTCACCCGCATTCGGGGCGGAAATGGAGGCGCTGCGGGCCAGCGCACCCTCGCCGAACATCCAGTCGATATCGTCCACCGAAATCTTGCGGATGTAGGCATAGTTGCTCACCACCTGGTTGCCCAGGGAGCTCAGGGAAGCCCGGAGTTTGAGGTTGTTCACCACACTCTTCGCCGGGGCGAAGAAAGGTTCTTCGCTGATGCGCCAGCCGGCCGATACGGAAGGGAAGAATCCCCAGCGGTGGCCGCTGGCAAAACGGGACGAACCGTCATACCGGCCGGAAACCTCCAGCAGGTATCGGCCTTTATAGTCGTAGTTCACCCTTCCGAAGAAGCCCAGGAGGGCATATTCGCTCTGTTCGCCGTCTATGTAGCGCTTGGTGGAACCGTCCAGGTCCGTTCCTTCCAGGGAAAGGTCGTTCAACGTGTCGGAGATCAGGTTGTAGGCGATGGCTTCCAGGTACTGCGTATACTGGGACTCGTAGTTTCCGCCCGCCACGGCCGTCAGGTGATGCCCGCCGAAGGTTTTCTCGAAGGTGGCGAAAAGGTTGGCCGATTTGTAGGTGTAGGTGCGCGCCTTTTCATCCAGCTGGTTGGTACCCACGCCGTCGCGTTTGGTGATGGGTTCCTCGTCCGGATACTGCTTGTACTGGAAGTTGGTCATGCGGACGGTGGTGTGGTCGCGCCGTTTGCGGATGGTGAAATTACCGGTGAGCTTCAGCCAGTCGAATGGAGTGACGTTCAGTTCCGTGGAATTGGAGAAGTCATTCTTGCGCTCCACGTGCCAGTCCTTCCCTTCGATGAATTTGATGTGAGCGGCGTTGGCCACGGCATAGCTGCTGATGAAATACTGGGAATAATACACCCAGGAGCCGTCCGGGTTCTTGAAGGGGAAGACGGGAAGACCATGCGCCGCCAGATGGGAGAAAGTCCGGTCAACATTGGACATGTTGGTCCCAAGGAAGGTATACTTCTGGTCGAAGTACGAAGTGTTGTTGGAAATGGTAGCCCATTTGTTGATCCTTCCCTCGAAGCGGGCGCGGAGCTGGTACTTGTTCAGGACATCGGGGTTGATTTTGATGATGCCCTGCTGGCGGTCCCACAGCCCCGAGACGTAATACTTGAAGTCTTTTCCGCCGCCGGTAACCGAGACACTCTGCTGCTGCACCGGGTTCTGATCCTGGAACAGGAGGTGGTACCAGTCGTTGTTGCCGTAATATTTCCACTGCCTTACGCCGCCCACGGTTTCCTCCACCACCCAGGGGCGGGCGGGGTTCTCCGTTACGTCGTGCACGCGGGCCAGCAGCTCGTTCATGTCGTTGTCGTTGTAACGGAGATACTGTTCGCCGGGATAACGGGCGTCCCAGAACTTGTTGATGGTGTACACGCTCCAGTAGCCGCGCGTCTCATAATTCGTGCTGGTGGTGGGCGCCTGCCATCCCCATCGGCCGCTATAACGGACGGTGGCCTTGCCGGAAGACCCGCCGGACTTGGTGGTGACCAGGATGACGCCGAAAGCCGCCCGCGCGCCGTAAACGGCCGCCGCCGCACCGTCCTTGATGACAGAGATACTCTCAATATCGTTAGCGTTCACCCGGCCCAGGTCACCCTCGGCCCCGTCGATCAGGACCATGGGACCGGCACCGGTAATGGAGGTATAGCCGCGGATATTAATGTCCGGAGTGTCGTTCATGACACCAGAAGAGGTAGTGATATTAAGACCGGGAACGGCTCCCTGCAGCATGCTGGTGACGTTGTGGGCCGTACGGTTCATCAGTTCCTCCCCCTTCACGGCCGTGACGGCGCCCGTCAGGTTCACTTTTTTCTGCGTGCCATAGCCCACTACCACGGTCTCTTCCAAAACCTGGGAGTCATCCTCCAGCACAACGTCCACCCTGGCTTTGGAGGCGGGCACTTGCACGGTTACGGGGGAATAGCCCAGACAGGAAACCTCCAGCGTCACTTCGCCGGAGGGTGCCTGAAGCGACCATTTACCGTCAAAGTCGCTGACGGCGCCCTTGCTGGTGCCTTTCACCAGGATGCCGGCGCCGGGGATTCCCTCCCCGGAACTGTCGGTCACCGTTCCAGATATCATCCGTTGGGCCAGCGCCGGGGAAGCGAAGACCAGCAGAAGCAAGGCCGGAATAAACAGGTAGCGGAATAGTTTCATGGATTCGGTTGGCTTAAAAGTATATGACGCCTTGGTCGTCGTCGGGCATTTCCTCCAGACCTTCGGGATTCTCCTCCGGAGCGTAGGGGTGCATGGGCTGGAGGGATACTTTCGCCTCAACAGGCGGCTTGTCCCTCCTGCAGCCCGGCAAAACGGCACCGGCAAGAAGCAATATGAAGGCTGGACGCAGATTCATTATTGGAAGTCGAACACCAGCGTGGCCGTAATGGGCCAGTGGTCGGAGATG
>JAEEIJ010000060.1 GCA_016281315.1 Bacteroidales bacterium | reverse complement strand
CGCCTGAGGACCGAGACCGCCGCCGTCACGGCCGTAGAAGCTGTTTATTTAAACCACATAATATGAAAAAGAACATTCCCGCCATCTTCTTTGCCGTCGCCTGCCTGCTGAACTGGGCCGGGCGAATCTGGGAACCCGCGCTCGCAGCGGCCGTCAAGCCGGCCCTGCTGCCGCTGCTGGCCCTGGCCGTGCTGGCCTATGCCGTGAATCATAAACTGGACAGCCGCAAACTCACCCTCCTCATCACGGCCGAACTCTTCGGCTGCGCGGGCGACGTGTGCCTGCTGAGCAGCGCCTTCCCGCTGTTCGCCGGGGGGATCGGGGCGTTTCTCATCGGCCACATCTTCTACATCTCCATTTTCGGGGGAGAATCCTGGAAAGGCCTCAGCTGGAAAGCCTGGGTTGCCGGGCTGGTGGTGATGCTGGGCCTGGTCTTCGGCCTGGTGAAACTCCTTCGCATCGAAGGCGCGCTCCTGGCGCCGATGGCCGTTTACGGCTTCGTGCTCACCCTGCTGATGTTCAGCACCTTCTGCGGCCTGGTCCGTTTCAAGGACAAATGCACCTGGGGCATCCTTTTCGCCGGAGCCGTCATCTTCACCTGCTCCGACGCCCTCATCGCCGCCGGTACCTTCGGGGTGATCGATTTCGCCCTGCGGGAATTCGTGGTGATGTTTACCTACCTCATCGCCCAGAGCCTCCTGGCCTGGGGTACCGTAAGGCTGGCTTCGGTTAAAGCACAATAACGCGTCTCTATTCTGTATTTCGTGCTTTAGAGGCGCGAAATGACATAGTTAAAGCACAAAAACGCAACCCGGTTGCAGAAAGTGTGCTTTAACTTTGCATGCAGAAAAAGACGCAAACTATGATACACGAAAATCATCACCACCATCACGAGCACTGCGAATGCGCTGAGCATCAGCACGGTCACGAGCATCATCACCACCACGAAGAGGAAGAAGGCCACGGCAGACTCGTCAAAATCATCCTTGCAGCCGTGCTGCTGGCGGCGGCCGTTGTTATAGAACACCGCACGGAGTGGACCGCCTGGCAGTACCTGCTCATTTACCTTATTCCTTATTTAATAGTAGGCTGGGATACGCTGAAGGAAGCGGCGGAAGGCCTCATCCACGGCGAGGCGCTGAGCGAGGACTTCCTGATGAGCGTCGCCACGCTGGGTGCGCTGGGCATCGGCTTCCTGCCGGGAGCGGAAACGCAGTTCCCGGAAGCGGTCTTCGTGATGCTGTTCTTCCAGGTGGGAGAACTCTTCGAGGAACTGGCGGAAGGCCGCAGCCGCAAGAGTATCGCCCATCTGATGGACCTGCGGCCGGACATCGCCCACGTGGAACGGGATGGCAAAATCAAAGACGTCAAGCCGGAAGAGGTGAAAATCGGCGAAATCCTCCTTGTCCAGCCCGGCGAAAAAGTGCCGATGGACGGCATCGTCCTGGAAGGCCGATCCAGCCTTGACACCGTCGCCCTCACTGGCGAGAGCGTTCCCCGGAGCGTGGCGGCCGGCGAGGAAATCCTCTCGGGCTGCGTGAACCTGAGCGGCGTCCTCCGCGTCAAAGTAACCAAACCTTTCGGTGAATCTACCGCTGCCAAGATTCTGGAACTGGTGGAACACGCCGCCGGGCGCAAATCCCGGAGCGAAAGTTTCATCACAAAATTCGCAAAAATCTATACCCCCATCGTGGTGGCGCTGGCGGTCCTCGTGGCCGTCATCCCCGGCATCATCACCGGGCAGTGGGTTACCTGGATCTATCGGGGCCTGCTTTTCCTGGTGGTTTCCTGCCCCTGTGCCCTGGTGATTTCCGTTCCCCTCACCTTCTTCGGCGGTCTGGGCGGCGCCTCCAAAAAGGGCATCCTCATCAAGGGATCCAACCTGATGGACACGCTCTCGAAGCTGAAGACCGTGGTCTTCGACAAGACCGGAACCCTCACGGAAGGGGTCTTCGAGGTGACGGCCGTGCATCCGGAGGTCATCGGCGAAAAGGAACTCCTGCACCTCGCCGCCCACGTGGAGCGCCACTCCACGCATCCCATCGCGATGGCCTTGAGGAACGCCTATCCGGATGAGGCCGACGACTGCAGGGTGGAAGGCGTGGAGGAAACCGCAGGCCATGGCGTCATCGCCGTCGTCAACGGCCGGAAAGTGGCTGTGGGGAACAGCAAACTGATGGAGGCGGAAGGCGCTGCCTGGCATCCCTGCCACCACAGCGGCACCATCGTGCACGTGGCCATCGAGGGGGAGTACGCCGGTCACATCGTCATCAGCGACCGTATAAAGGCCGATGCCTCAGAAGCCATAACAGCGCTGAAGCAAGCCGGCATCGGCAAAACCGTCATGCTCACCGGCGACCAGGAAAGTGTCGCAAAAGCCGTTGCAGATACCCTGAAAGTGGATGCGTATTACGCCGGATTGCTCCCGGCCGACAAAGTGGCCCGGGTGGAGACGCTCTTAAAGGAAGGGCCTCTCGCCTTCGTGGGCGACGGCATCAACGACGCGCCGGTCCTCACACGGGCCGATGTAGGCATCGCGATGGGCGCGCTGGGCTCCGACGCTGCCATCGAGGCCGCCGACGTAGTGCTGATGGACGATAAACCGTCGAAGATCGCGCAGGCGGTGAAAATCGCCCGCCGGACCCTCAGAATCGCCAGGGAGAACATCGTCTTTGCCATCGGCATCAAGGTGCTGGTGCTGGTCCTCGCCACCCTGGGCCTTGCCACGATGTGGATGGCCGTCTTCGCCGACGTAGGCGTCACCGTCCTCGCCGTCGTGAACGCGATGCGTGCGCTGAAAGCGTAAAGCTATTTCCGGATAATCTCGATCTCGCCCTTGAGCCCCACCTTCAGAATCTGGGAGGCGCGGCCGGTGGAGGCGGTGTCCACGGACGGCGGAACCACGAAGTCCACGGCGTCCTTGATCTCCTGCGGAATCTCGGAGAAGCGCTGCGGGGTGGGCTCGCCGGAGAGGTTGGCCGATGTGCTCACGATCGGCCGTCCCAGCTTGAAAACCAGCTGCCGGCACCACTCAGACAGCGGAATGCGGATGCCCACGGAGCCGTCGGCGGCAACCACATTGGCCGCCAGGTGCCAGCGGTCGCCGGTCTCATTCGCCACGGCGCCGGGGTAGATGAGGGTCATCGGGGCGTCGTTCACTTCCACCAGGTCCACGGCGATGGAAGGGATTTCCTTCACGAACTTCGCCACCATATCCAGGTCGCTGGCCAGGAGGACCAGGGACTTGGAATCGGCCCGCTTTTTAATCTCATAGACACGG
>JAEEIJ010000059.1 GCA_016281315.1 Bacteroidales bacterium | reverse complement strand
GGTCTCATCTCCTTCCTCATCGCCTTCTGCCTGGTGCTCATCTACATGGTGTTCTTCTACCAGGGAGCAGGCCTCATCGCCGACGTAGCGCTGCTGTGCAACGTCCTGCTGCTCTTCGGCGTGCTGGTAAGCTTCGGCGCCGTCCTCACCCTGCCCGGTATCGCCGGTCTGGTGTTGACGCTGGGTATGGCCGTGGACGCCAACGTGATCATCTATGAGCGCATCAAGGAAGAGCTTGCCGCCGGCAAGGGCTTCTCGCTGGCCGTACACGACGGCTACAAGAACGCCTACAGCGCCATCATCGACGGTCAGCTCACCACCCTCATCACCGGTATCATCCTCTACATCTTCGGTTCCGGTCCCGTGCAGGGCTTTGCCACCACGCTCATCATCGGTATCGTCACCTCGGTGCTCACCTCCATCTTCATCACCCGCATCATCTTCGACGACCGCATCAAGAAGGGCAAGAGCGTTGCGATGTCCAACAAGCTCACCCGGAACATCCTGAAGAACACGAAGGTGGATTTCATCGGCCTGAAGAAATGGTCCTATGCCATCTCCGGCGCCCTGATCATCATCTCCATCGCCTCCATCGCCTTCAAGGGCTTCAGCTACGGCGTAGACTTCACCGGCGGCCGCACCTACATCGTGCGCTTCGACAAGAGCGTCACCGCGGAAGAAGTGCGCGCCTCCGTGGAGGCCACCTTCGAGGAAGCTGCCAAAGCAGCCGGCATCGACCAGTATTCCGTCGAGGTGAAGCAGTTCGGCGGCGACTCCCAGATGAAGATCACCACCCAGTACAAGAACGACAGCGAGAGCACGGATGTGGACGCCGAAATCGAGGGTCTGCTCTACAACGCCCTCCACGGCTTCTACGCAGAGGATATCCAGCCGGCCGATTTCACCTCCACCCTGGAGAACCCGAACGGTATCATCTCCTCCGATAAGGTAGGTCCCACCATCGCCCGCGACATCACCCGCAGCGCGTTCATCGCCGTGTTCCTGGCCCTGCTGGCCATCTTCGGCTACATCGCCCTGCGCTTCAAGGGCTGGACCTGGGGTCTGGGCGGCGTGGTCTCCCTGGCTCACACGGCCCTCATCGTGATTGGCTTCTTCTCCCTGTTCAACGGCATCCTGCCGTTCAACCTGGACGTGGACCAGACCTTCATCGCGGCCATCCTGACCATCATCGGTTACGCCATCAACGATAACGTGGTGATCTTCGACCGCATCCGCGAGCAGCGCGGCCTGCACCCGAAGGAAGACTTCCGCGACACGGTGAACACGGCCCTGAACGCCACCCTCACCCGTACGCTCAACACTTCGGTCTCCACGCTCCTCCCGATGCTCGCCATCGCCATCTTCGGCGGCGAAAGCATCCGCGGTCTGGCCGTGGCCCTGTGCCTGGGTGTGATCATCGGCACCTACGCTTCCATTATGATCGGCACGCCCATTATGTACGATGCTACTATGAGGAAGCAGAAGTAAGTGCTTCTCCGGTAAAAAGAACCGCGACTCTTTTTCGAGCCGCGGTTTTTTATTTCCGTATCACTTCGTATTTGTCAATCCCGATCTTCTGGAGGTCCAGGAGGAATTCGGAGGTGACCGCTACCTGGAACTTCTTGGAGATGAACTGGATGCGGTACTTGGTGCCGGGGTCGAAGAGGTGGATGGTGAGGGGAATGCTGCCGGGGTGGGCCTTCACCACCTTCACCAGGTCCTTGCGGAACTTTTCCGTGAGCATGGGGGTGGTGATGTCCATGTCGAAGCCGGCAAGCATTGCGTCGGAGACGTTGCCCAAGAGCGTAATTTTCTTGATTTTGAAGGTATAGGGGGCCGATTTTCCCTGGGCCTTTTCCTCCGGCTTAAGGAAGAATTTCTCCCCGATTTCCCCCTCTATGTACAGGGCCGCCTTGGGCGTCATATACTGCATGAAGGTCTCGTGGTCCTTGCCGAAGAGGGCCAGTTCATAGGATCCGCTGTAGTCTTCCAGCGTGGTGCGGGAATAAGGTTTCCCGGCCTTAGTGGAAAGCTGCTTGAAATCCGTCACGATGCCCGCCACATAGACCTTGGGCGTCTGTTTGCGGGACTCGCATTCGGAAATGTAGTTGGACAGTTCCGCCAGCTTGCAGTTTACGAAATGCTTCATTTCGAAGCTGTAGCGGTCCAGCGGATGGGAGCTCAGGTACATTCCCACCAGCTCTTTCTCCCGCTGGAGCATTTCCATCACGTCCATATAGCCTTCGTCTTCCGGAAGGGCCGGACGCTCCGGTTTCATCTCCTCCATATCGCCGAACAGCGAGGCGGCGCCGTCCAGCGTATCGTTCTTAACCAACTCCCCGTAGCGGGTGATGGCGTCGATGAACGGCTCCGTGGAACCCTTGCAGGGCTGATAATACATACTGCGCTTGTGCTTGAACCCGTCCAGGGCGCCGGCATTGAGAAGGTTCTCGAAGCTCTTGCGGTTCACCGCGCCGGACATCCTTTCCACGAAGTCGTAGATATCCGTGAACAGGCCGTTTTCCTCGCGCTCCTTGATGATGGCGTCCACCACGTTGCCGCCGAAGCCCTTGATGGAGCCCAGGGCAAAGCGGACGTTCCCGTCCTTGTTCACCGTGAAGTGGTCTGCGCTCTCGTTGACGTCCGGGGGCAGCACCTTGATGCCGTGGCCCTTGCAGTCGTCCATAATCTTCACGATTTCCTCCATGCTCTTGGCGCAGTCCAGGCAGCTGGCGAAGAACTCCGACGGATAATGGCACTTGAGCCAGCCCGTCTGGTAGCTCACCCAGGCGTAGCAGGTGGCGTGGGACTTGTTGAAGGCATACTGGGCGAACTTCTCCCAGTCTTTCCAGATCTTGTCCAGGATCTTCTCCGGATGGCCGTTAGCCATGCCGCCCTGCATAAACTTGTCTTTGAGGGAGTTCAGGATGTCGATCTGCTTCTTGCCCATCGCCTTGCGCAGTTTGTCGGCCTCACCCTTGGTAAAGCCGGCCAGCGTCTGCGACAGCAGCATCACCTGCTCCTGATAGACCGTGATGCCGTAGGTGTCCTCCAGGAACTCCTTCATCTCCGGGAGATCGTACTCGATGGCCTGCTCGCCCTGTTTCCGGGCTACGAAGTCCGGAATGTAGTCCATCGGCCCGGGCCGATAAAGGGCGTTCATTGCGATGAGGTCCTCGAAGCGGGACGGGCGCAGCTTCTGCAGCCAGGTCTTCATTCCCTCCGATTCGAACTGGAACACGGAGGTGGTGTCTCCGCGGCCGTAAAGGTCCAGCGTGGGTTTGTCGTCGATGGGAATGGCCTCGATGTCGATATCCAGCCCGTAATGCTCCTTCACCAGGTCCAGCGTCTTGTGGATGATGGAGAGGGTAATGAGGCCCAGGAAGTCCATCTTGAGCATCCCCACGTCCTCGATATAATGGCCGTCGTACTGCGAGGTGCGCACGTATTCACCGGTTTCCTTGTCCTTGGAAAGGCAGATGGGAAGGTAGTCCGTAAGGTCTCCCCTGCCGATGATGGTGGCGCAGGCGTGCACCCCCACCTGCCGGACGCTGCCTTCCAGCGCCTGGGCGTAGCGGAGCACCTCCTGGTTGATTTCCGGGCCGTGGTCCAGTTCTTCCTTGAATTCCGGGACCAGGCGGAAACAGTTCTCCAGGGTCACCTTCACATCTACGTCTTCCATACCCACCTGGAAGGTCTTCATCACGCCGTCCACTTCCCGTTCCACCTTCTTGAATCCGGGCTTCAGCTCATCCAGCTTGGGATTGAAGGGATATTCCCGCTGCTTCTTTTCGCTCAGGCGGTCCGGCACCATCTTGGAGAGGCGGTTGCTCTCGTCGATGGACACGTGACTGATGCGCGCGACGTCCTTGATGGCGCTCTTGGCGGCCATCGTGCCGTAGGTAATCACGCGCGCCACGTGGTCCGTCCCGTACTTCTTCTCCACGTATTCGTGGGCCTTGGCCAGGTCCTCGAAGTCTACGTCGATATCCGGCATGGAGATGCGGTCCGGGTTCAGGAAACGCTCGAACAGGAGCTGGTATTTGATGGGGTCCAGATTGGTGATCCTGAGGCAATAGGCCACCACCGAACCGGCCGCGCTGCCACGGCCCGGGCCCACCATCGAGCCCATCGCGCGGGAAGCGGCGATGTAGTCCGCCACGATGAGGAAATAGTCCGGGAAGCCCATGCGGGAGATGGTCTTGAGCTCGAAGTCGATACGGTCTTCCTGCTCCTGCGTAAGGGTTTCCCCGTAGCGCTCGTGCGCGCCTTTATAAGTAAGGTGGCAGAGGTAGGCCACCGAGTGACAGAAGCCGTCGCCGCGGTAGTCCCCGTGCTTGTCGCATCGGCCCGCATCGATGATTTCCCTGTACTGCTCCAGGTGTTTGTCGATATCGGCCATAAAGGCGGGGTCGATCTCAAACACCGGCAGCACGGGATCCCGGTCAATGGTGTAGCTCTCCACCTTGCCGGCCACCTCCAGCGTATTCGCCAGGGCCTCCGGATGGTCCGGGAAGAGCGAAAGCATCTCCTCCTCCGTCTTGATGTACTCCTGCTGGGTATAGCGCAGGCGCTTGGGATCGTCAATATCGGCATTCGTGGAGACGCAGATGAGACGGTCGTGCACGGGGCCGTCTTCCTTGCGCACGAAATGGGCGTCGTTGGTGGCGATGACCTTCACGCCGTATTTCTCTCCCAGCTTAAAGATTTCGTCGCAATAGATACACTGCTGCTTATAGATTTCGTTGTCCAGGCCGGGAACTTCCGTATTGTGCTTCATCACCTCCAGGTAGTAGTCCTCGCCGAAGACTTTCTTGTGCCAGAGGATGGCCTTTTCGACGGCGGCTTCGTCGTGGGCGAGGATGGCGCGCGGCACCTCCCCGGCGATGCAGGCCGATGAACAGATGAGCCCCTCCGCGTGCCGCTCGATGAACTCGTGGCTGATGCGCGGGCGTGAATACATCCCGTTGATGTGGGCCTCCGAGACGATCTTCACCAGGTTCAGGTAGCCCTTGTAGTTCTTCGCCAGCAGAATGAGGTGATAATAGCCCTTTTCCTTGATGCGGTGGTCCCCTTTGGCCACATAGACCTCGCAGCCGATGATGGGCTTCACGTTAGGGTGTTTCTTGGCATATTTGAAGAACTCTTTCACGCCGAACATATTGCCGTGGTCCGTGATGGCCAGCGCCGGCATCCCCAGCTCATCGGCCCGGTTGAAGAGGTTCTCTATGGAGGATTGTCCGTCCAGGATGGAGTACTGGGTGTGGACGTGGAGATGTACGAAACTCATATGAGCAAAGGTAACAAAAAACCGCGGCCCCGTCAAGGGTCGCGGTCCTTAATTTTTCAACAATTATTACTTGGCCAGCTTGAAGCCGATCTTGTAATTGTCGTAGCCGTCGGCGAGCTTGGCGATGGAGGCCACTTCGCTGCTCTTTTCGCCGATCTTGCCCACGATCTTCTTGATGAAGGCCATCGCTTTGTTGGCGGGGAAGAGCATCTTGGCACCCTTGAGGTCGCTTTCCAGCACACCGGTCATGCAGAAATATTGCATGGTCTTGCCGAAGGTGAGGGTCACGGTCTTTTCACCGTCGCCCACCTTGTAGGTGCCGGGCAGATTGATGCCCAGGGCATTCAGCGTGAAGCTGTTGTCCTCTGCGTTGAAGGTGAAGCTCATGGCGCCGGGGACGATCCCCACTTTGGCGAGGTATTCATCGGCCTTGGACTCGATACCGGCGGTGACGGCGGTACCGGCGAGGTTGGAGAGGACGCCGCCTTCCGAGCTGGTGGCCGAGATGGCGATGCCGTTGTAGGTGTAGGTGCCGTTCAGGCTCACGGGAGCGGAATAAACGACGCCGGCCAGGCTGCCCAGGACGTTGGTGAGGGTGGAACCGGTGTCACCGTTGCCGCCGAGGAGACCGCCGAGGCTGCCGAGGATGGACTGAGCCGGGGCGTTGAAGCTGAGGGCTGCCGCCAGGGCCAGGATGGAAACGAGTTTCTTCATGGTGTTATTTGATTTAAGTTGTTTCTAAGTGGTAAAGATAATAAAAAGTGTGGAATTATTCCTCATCTTCGGGCCAACCTTGCGCTTTCACGGGAAATTCCACGCCTTCCGGGGTCACCAGGACGGCGCCGGCCTCGGGCTGGGCCAGGTGGCCGATGATGTCGAAGCCCTGGAATTCGCGGCGGAATTTTTCGGCCTGCAGGATGGGGATCACCAGGAGGAGGCGGTTGTCGTCGCCGCCGTTCATCGCGGCCGATACCGGGTCGATGTCCAGTTCCTTGCCCAGCTGGAAGCTGTTGCCCTCGAAGGGGATTTTGTCGGCATAGACCTTGGCCCCCAGGCCGCTGTCGCGTTTCAGGCGCAAAAGGGCGTCCGATAGGCCCCGGTTTACGAAATAGGCATAGGAAGGGTAGATTTCAGCGTCCTCCAGCTTTGCCACTACGGAGGCGTCCAGCTCCGGCCGCAGGTGGGCGGCTACGAGCATTTTGTACTGTGCGATGTCCGGCTGTTCCCCGCTCTTGTGGAACACTTCGGCTCCATGTTCCATGTAACGCATACCCAGGTAGGCCGCACCCAGCGGGCCGCTCACGCAGAGAAGGTCCATGCTCTTGGCCGCAAGACGGCGCTTGTCCGTGAGTTTGGAGGTCTCCCCTGTGGCCGATACGGAAATATAGAGCCCGTTCTGCGAAGGCTGGAGGTCCAGGTTCACCGCCTCGAAGCCGTGCTCCTTGGCGGCCACCGTCACGCCCATCCAGAGCTCCTTCACCTGAGGGAAGTCCAGTTTGGCCGATATGCCCATCACCACGCTCAGCAGTTTGGGATGGGCCAGGGCGGCATAAAGCTCACCGGCAACGCCCACCACGCATTTGTAGCCCAGGTGCTTGAGCGGAAAATACACGAGGTTGAAGTCGATCCCCTCCGCATACAGGCGCGAAGCCGTGCTGATGCGCCCGCCCGCGGACGAGACATAGGAAAGCCCGTCTGCCGGTTTATAAGCAGAAAGGCGATAGAGCTGGTCTATCGCCTCGATTCTGCCGATGTCTGCAAATGAATCTGCCATCCTTAGCGGAGCATGAAGTACACGGGGAAGGTGTAGGTAACCTTCACCTTGCGGTCGCGCTGCTTGCCGGGGGTCCATTTGGGAGAGCTGGAAACCACGCGGACCGCTTCCTTGTCCAGGGAGTCATCCACGCCTTTCAGCACACGCACGTTGGTCACGCGGCCGTCCGCCTCCACGGTGAAGGAGAGGGTAACGCGGCCCTGCACGCCATTTTCCTTGGCGATCTCGGGATAGACCAGACGGGAGTTCACCCACTTTGAGAATTCGTTGGCATCGCCGCCGTTGAAAGAGGGCTTCTGTTCCACGAGCTGGAAAGGAATGGCTTCCTCTTCCACTTCCTCCTCTTCCACCACAGCTTCCTTGTAGTCCTGAATCTCGATGGCGGAGTTGTCGTCTTCCAGGTTCATGAACAGGTCATCGTCCACCTTGATGTCATCTTCCACGATGTCGATCTGGTCCGAGAGAACGGGGATGTTCGGAGCCTCGGGCGGGGGCGGAGGGAGCTGGTCCGGGATGGCGATCATCTCTTCCTCCACGAGAACCTTGGTGGTGTCTTCCAGGGCAGCGACCTGGGCGTCGCGGGACGACCAGTTGAAGCCGATGTAGACAATCAGGAGCGCCGCCACCAGGCCGATCTCCGTGAAGAGCAGCCGTTTGTTCTCCAAGCTGGCTTTTTCCGATTTTTTGATTTCCATAGCAGTGATATTTAGTTGTTACAATCTTTCTGATGCAAAGTTACAAAGCCTGTTCCAGGCCTCCAAATATATGTGCGCGAAAAAACTCGCATTTACACATTCGTAACGCGTTGATTATTAATGTATTGTGAAAACACGTAAATATAAAAAACTCGCAGAAGCGTTGTTTTAGGTCAAAAACCCTCAAAAATTTGCGTTTTACCACCAATCCTGCTTTACCGCTCCAATTGGGCCAGCAGGAAGTCTCTGTCGGCGATTTCGGTGCCTTTGATGCGCTCTTTGAGCCGGTAAAGACGGTTGTAAACATAGGGTTTGTCCTTCTCCAAAAGGGTGGAAATGGTGGTGGAAGAGAAGCCAGCGGCGGTGAAAAGGTAGAGTAGATAGTCCTCTTCCTTGAGGGTGGGGAAAGCGAAGCGAAGACGCTTCATCACCTGGTCATGACGCTCGTTGAGCGAGCGCTCCAGGCTCTGGCGGAGCTTACCGTTTCCGCGGAGTCCCTCCACCAGGGAGCGGACTTCCTTGAGCACGCGGGGTTGGAGATTCTCCGTCCCCTCGTAAACATAATACTGCTCGAACAGGCGGTCCAGAACGTCGAGGCCGATCCCGTCGGCCCCGCTTTTCTGGCGACCTTGCAAGGCGCTTAACCGACCCCGCAGATCTTCGGCCGTGGAGAGGATGCGGTCGTTCTCTTCCTGCTGTTCCAGAAGTTGTTTCTGCAACTGCACCTTCCTGGCCCACAGGTAAAGCACCAGCGTAGCCAGGATGGCGGTAATGAGCAGAAACAGCGTCCCCACGGATTACAGGTTACGGAGGAGATTGGTCAGGGAGACCTTCTTCTCGATGATGCCGCGAAGGTCTTCAATCTTCACGCGCTCCTGTGTCATCGAATCGCGGTCGCGCAGGGTGACGGTTCCGTCGGTGATGGAATCGTGGTCCACGGTGACGCAGAACGGAGTGCCGATGGCATCCTGCCGGCGATAGCGCTTGCCGATGGAATCCTTTTCGTCGTACTGGTAGGAGAAATCGTATTTGAGTTCGTCCACCACCTTCTGAGCCAGCTCCGGCAGGCCGTCCTTTTTCACCAGCGGCATCACAGCCACCTTGATGGGAGCCAGCGGGGCGGGAATACGCATTACGACGCGCTCCTCGCCGTTTTCGAGCTTCTCAACCGTATAGGAATGGGCCAGGACGGCCAGGCACATCCGGTCCACGCCGATGGAAGTTTCGATGACGTAAGGGGTGTAGGAAGCATTTTCCTCCGGGTCGAAGTACTCGATCTTCTTGCCGGAGAACTTCTGGTGGTTGCCCAGGTCGAAGTTCGTGCGGCTGTGGATGCCTTCCAGCTCCTTGAAGCCGAAGGGGAAGTTGAACTCGATGTCCGTGGCGGCGTTGGCGTAGTGGGCCAGCTTCTCGTGGTCGTGGAAACGGTAATTCTCGGCCCCCATTCCCAGGTTCACGTGCCATTTCATACGGGTTTCCTTCCATTTGGCGAACCAGTCCAACTCCGTGCCGGGCTTGATGAAGAACTGCATTTCCATCTGTTCGAACTCGCGCATACGGAAGATGAACTGACGCGCGACGATCTCGTTGCGAAAAGCCTTGCCGATCTGGGCGATGCCGAAAGGAATCTTCATCCGGCCTGTCTTCTGGACGTTCAGGTAGTTCACGAAGATACCCTGAGCGGTTTCCGGGCGGAGGTAGATAAGATTGGCGCCGTCGGCGGTGGAACCCATCGAGGTGGAGAACATCAGGTTGAACTGACGGACCTCGGTCCAGTTGCAGGTGCCGGAAATGGGGCAAACTATCCCACAATCGATAATTATTTGCCGATATTCAGTAAAATCATTAGCTTTTTCGGCGGCCACATAGCGGTTGTGAACCTCGTCCCATTTGGCCTTTTCGCGCAGGACGTTGGGGTTGGTGGCGCGGAACTGGGCCTCGTCGAAGGCGTCGCCGAACTTCTTGCGACCCTTGGCGACCTCCTTCTCGATCTTCTCCTCGATCTTGCCCAGATAGTCCTCGATGAGGACATCGGCGCGATATCTTTTCTTGGAATCCTTGTTGTCGATAAGAGGGTCGTTGAACGCACCCACGTGGCCGGAGGCCTCCCAGATGCGCGGATGCATGAAGATGGCGCTGTCGATGCCCACGATGTTCTCGTTCAGGCGGGTCATCGCCTCCCACCAGTAATTCTTGATGTTATTCTTGAGCTGCACGCCCATCTGGCCATAGTCGTACACCGCGGCCAGACCGTCATAGATTTCGCTGCTGGGGAAAATGAATCCGTACTCCTTGCAATGGGCTACAAGCACCTTAAAAAGTTCGTCCTGTGTCATAATTCTGTTTTTTTGTGAGGCCCGGCGGGCCTCACCTTTTATATAATAATTACAAATTTAAGCAAAAATCTCGGGAAACGCCGAGCGGAGGGCCGGTTTTGAGATCTCCTTGAGGGGCTTTTTCACGAAATCCCGTTCACCGATGCGGGGATGCGGTATCGTAAGCTCCTCTGTTTCAATATGTTCGTTTCCAAAATAAAGGATGTCGATGTCGATGATCCGGTTGTGGTAAAGCCTTTCTCCGTCCGGGCCGAAGAGGGGTTCATCGGCCTTCCGGCCCATGGCGGCCTCGATTCCCTTCACGGTGCGAAGCAGGGCCGTCGCCTGTTCTACGGGCGTACCGTCCACGGGGAGCCGGTAGAGCAGACACATATTCAGGAAAGCGGGCCCTTCGAAGCCCTGGGCGGGTGTTTCGATGATGCGGGAAATGCGCTCCGGATGCATTCCAAGGGCTTCGTCCAGCCGGTTCACGGCCTGCAGCAGGTTCACTTCGCGGCTGCCCAGATTGGAGCCCAGCCCCAGATATACTTCCACCCTAGTCATTCAGTTTCCCGTAATCGTCTTCCTCGTAATCCAGCCCCAGTTCCACGCGCGCCTCTTCCGAGAGCATACTGCGGTCCCATTCGGGCTCGAACGTGAGTTCAATCGTGCATTTGGTGACGCCGGGGACGGCTTCGACGCTTCGCTGAACCTCTCCCATCACTTCGTCGGCCATCGGGCAGTTGGGCGCAGTGAAGGTCATCAGAAGGTGCACCTCGCGCTCCTTGGAGATGGTGAGTTCATAGACAAGGCCCAGGTCGTAAATGTTCACCGGAATCTCCGGATCGTACACCTCCTTGAGGGCCGATATCACAGCGGCGTAAAGCGGCTGTAACTCCTGTACATCGTCTGCCGTAAGTACTTCTTTATCAGCCATTTTTCGCCATTTCCTTAATCCGTTCCACCATCGAGACCAGGCCGTTCGCCCGGGTGGGCGAGAGATTCTCCTTCAGGCCGATCTCCTCCAGGAAGCCGAAGTCATCGGCTGAAATCTCCTCCCGCGTGCAGCCGGAATAGACACCCACGAGAAGCGAGATGATGCCCCGCGTGATGACGGCGTCGCTGTCGGCCTGGAAATAAAGGCAGCCGTCCCGCAGCTCGCTGATGAGCCAAACGCGTGATTGACAGCCTTTTATCTGATTATCTTCCGTCTTCTGCTCCTCCGGGAAGGGGGCCAAGTTCTTGCCTAAATCGATAAGATAGGCATACTTGTCCAGCCACTCGTCGTAGAGGGAGAAGTCGTCGATTACCTGTTGTTTCCTTTCTTCTAAGCTCATACCAACATCTCTATAGCCTTATCAAGGCATTCCGCAAAGTATTTCGCCTCTTCCAGGGTATTGTAGGGGGCGAAAGAGGCCCTCAGAAGGCCCGTGACGCCCAGACGGTCCATCAGGGGTTCCGCACACATCTGGCCGCTGCGAAGCGCGATTCCCATTTTGTCCAGAATGAGCGCCAGGTCCTCGTGGTGGGCACCCTTTACGGCAAAGGAAAAGAGCGGGATCTTGTGTGCACGATCCGTTCCATAGAGGGTAATTCGCGCATCCTCAGTTAGTTTTCTGTAAACCAGATCGAAGATTGCCTGTTGCTCGGCCTGGATCTCAGGATCCTGCCGCATCGCCTGAACCAGTTCGATGGCCGGCTTCAACGAAGGAATCCCGTTGAAGTTTTGCGTCCCGGCCTCGAACTTGCCCGGAAGGGGAGCGAAGGTGGAGCCCGAGAGCTTGACACTCTGGATCATTTCGCCGCCGCCCATAAAAGGAGGCATCGCGTCCAGCCACTTCCGCTTGCCGTACAGGACGCCAGTACCGGTGGCCGCGTACAGTTTGTGTCCGGAAAAGACATAGAAGTCACAGTCCATCTCCTGAACGTCCACCGCTTCGTGAACGACGCCCTGCGCACCGTCAACGAGCACCGGAATGCCTTTTTCGTGACAAATCCGAACGATTTCCCGTACTGGATTTATAAGTCCTAACACGTTGGAAATGTGCGAGATAGCCACGATTTTGGTGTGCTGAGAAAGCGATTTTTGCAGCGTTTCGATGCGCAGTGCACCATTTTCGTGAATGTCAAGGACTTTGAGGACGGCCTTTTTGCGCTCGCAGAGCAGCTGCCAGGGAACGAGGTTGCTGTGATGTTCGGCCACGCTCACGAGGATCTCGTCGCCTTCGTGGATGAACGCTTCGCCGAAGGAGAAGGCAAGCAGGTTAACGGCCGCCGTAGCGCCGGAAGTGAAGACGATCTCTTCCGGGGCCGATGCGTGCAGGAACTGCTGCACGGAACGACGCGTATCTTCAAAAGCAGAGGTGGCCTCAGTAGCCAACGCGTGCACGGCCCGGTGGATGTTCCCGTTGGCCTCAAGTGCCAGCGAGCGCTGCAAATCCACCACGGAAAGCGGCCGCTGGGCCGATGCGGCATTGTCCAAATACACCAGCGGCTTCCCGTATACGTTGCGGGAAAGGATGGGGAACTGTGCACGAAGGGCCTGAACCGACATAAAAAATGCGTTGGATAAGTGTGCAAATTTACATAAATTTGCGATATGATAGACTACATCAAAGGACAAATCGTGGAGCTCACGCCCACGGAACTCATTCTGGAAAACGCCGGCATAGGCTACAGCATCCTCATTTCCCTGCAAACCTATGAGGCCTTTCAGGGGAAATCACAGGCCACGGCCTACATCCATCACTATATCCGGGAAGACGAAGAACTCTACTTCGGCTTCGCCACAAAGGACGAACGGGAGCTGTTCAGGCTGCTGATCAGCGTGTCCGGCATCGGGGTCGCATCGGCCCGGATGTTGCTCTCTACCCTCACCTCGGATGAGATTCGCCAGGCCATCCTGGAAGAGAACGTAAACCGTATCAAGAGCGTGAAAGGAATCGGCCTCAAGAGCGCTCAAAGGCTGGTTTTGGAGCTGAAAGACAAGATTGTGAAGGGCGAAGGAAGCGCGGAAAGCGCCCTGTTCCCCAGCGGGAATCAGGCCCTTCTGGACGAAGCCACCACAGCACTCGTGATGCTGGGATTTACCAAGGCGAATATCGGGAAAGTCCTGCCGGGCATCCTCAAAGAGAATCCCGCCGCCCGGGTGGAAGACATCATCAAGGCCGCCCTGAAAAAATTATAGTTCCACGTGGAACAATTACCGGCCGAAGTAAACCAGTAAAACGGAAATATCGGAGGGGGAAACTCCGGAAATTCTGGAAGCCTGAGCAATGGTCTCAGGCTTATATTTTTTCAGCTTCTGACGGCATTCGATGCTCAATCCGTTCAGGGAATCGAAGTCGAAATCGGCCGGAATCCGGATGTATTCCAGGCGATTGTTCTTCTCCGCCTGCTGCTTCTCCCGCTCAATATAACCCGAGTATTTAATCGCTACCTCCACAGAAGTTACAACATCTTCCGGCCATTCTGTTCCACGTGGAACAATCTGCAGTAAGGAGGCGAGGGATAATTCCGGACGAGAAACCAACTCCGAAAGATGCTTAGACTCCGACAATGGCGTGGATCCGGCAGCATCCAGCAGCGGATTTACAGCATCAGCCCGCATCTTATAACTGTCACAAAAAACGGCCAGGCGCTCTACAGATTCCTGTTTTCGCATCACTGCGGCATAGCGCTCCTCGGAGGCCAAGCCCAGCGAATGAGACAGTTCCGTCAAACGGAAATCGGCATTATCCTGGCGCAGCAGGATGCGGAATTCGGCCCGTGAGGTGAACATTCGATAAGGCTCGTCGACCCCCTTATTGATCAAGTCATCGATCAGAACGCCGATGTAGGCCTGATCCCGGCGCAGCACCAGCGGTTCGCGTTCGGCCAGGAATAAATGGGCGTTAATCCCGGCAATAATGCCCTGGGCAGCGGCTTCTTCGTAACCGGTGGTACCGTTCACCTGGCCAGCCAGGAACAGGTTTTCCACCACTTTGGAGCGCAGAGAGTAGTGCAAGTATTGCGGGTCGAAATAGTCGTATTCTACGGCATAAGCCGGCTTGAAGAATACGGCATTTTCCAGGCCCTCAATGGCGTGTACGGCCTCCAATTGCACTTCCAGGGGAAGCGAAGAAGAGAACCCTTGCAGGTAATATTCAGGAGAATTAGCCCCTTCCGGTTCCAGGAAAAGCTGGTGAGAATCCTTGTCGGAGAAGGTACGGAGCTTATCCTCAATGCTGGGGCAATAGCGCGGCCCTTTCCCTTGGATCATCCCGGTAAAGAGCGGAGAACGGTCAAAGCCGGTACGGAGAATCTCGTGCACCTTCTCGTTGGTGTGCAAGAGGTAGCAGTCCATCTGGGAGCCGGAAGCCTGCACGGCGGACGGAACATCCAGGAAGGAAAAGCGCGCGGGAGCGGCGTCACCTTCCTGACGGACCAATCGGCGGAGGTCGATAGAGCGGATATCGAGCCGAGGGGGAGTCCCCGTCTTCATCCGTTCGGTGGGAATGCCGAGCGAAGCGAGTTGATCGGAAATTCCGTAAGACGCCTTCTCTCCGATGCGGCCTCCCTCGAAGCGATGCTGGCCGATGTACATACAACCGTTCAGGAAGGTGCCGGCGGTCAAAACAACAGCCCGAGCGTAGAAAATTGCCCCCGTAACCGTACGAACGCCGGTGATTACGCGATTCTCAAGCAGAAAATCGGCTGCAAAATCCGCGTAAATACTTAATTTAGAACAACTTAGGAGAGTTGAGAGCCAGGTAGCAGAAAACTTCTGTTTGTCGCACTGGGCGCGCGGACTCCACATCGCCGGCCCTTTCGACCGGTTGAGCATACGAAATTGGAGGGTGGCGGCGTCGGTCACCAGTCCCATCTCTCCACCTAGCGCATCGATCTCCCGGACGATCTGTCCCTTGGCAATTCCGCCCACCGCCGGGTTGCAGCTCATCTTGGCAAGACCGTTCAAATCCGGCGTGAGAAGGAGAACGGACGAACCCATCCGCGCCGCGGCAAGCGCCGCTTCGCAGCCGGCGTGTCCGCCGCCAACCACAATCACGTCGAAACGGTTATTCATACCTGGGAACGCTGGGAAAGATATTCGTTCTCCTTGGCGCGCATCACGGCAATATCGGCCTCCGAATGATCGTCATAACCAATCAGGTGAAGCAGCCCGTGCACGATGACGCGGTTCAGTTCATCGGCAAAGGGAACTCCATAAAAAGCGGCGTTCTCCCGGACGGAATCCACGGAAATGAAAAGATCCCCGGAGAGGCGGGAGCCCTCGCAATAATCAAAGGTGATGATGTCGGTATAATAATCGTGTTGCAGATATTTTATATTGACATCCAAAATATAATTATCGGAACAAAATATAACAGCGATATCGCCTAAAAATTTCCCTTCGGATAAAGCTACGTGCTTCAGCCAGCGCGAAGTAAGCCGCTTTTCGTTGAACGGGAAGGAGATGTCTTCACAGTAATAGGAAACCATAGGCTACCACAAAAAGTTATTGAAGGGATAGCGCCCGGCGTGAATCTCGGCCACCATCTTATAGATGTCGTTCCGCAGTTTCTCGATGCCGATCTTCTGCAGGGCCGATATAAAGATGCAGGGCGTCTTCTCCTGGGCGATCCAGCTGCTCTTGAGTTCCTCCAGCGTCCGGTTAATGGGCTGTTTGGGCGTAAGGGAGAACTCGTCGTAGGGCTCGTAGGTATAGGCATCCACCTTGTTGAAAACTACGAAGACGGGCTTGTTCGCCGCACCGATGTCCCGCAGCGTCTGCTCCACCACCTGCATCTGCTCTTCGAAATCCGGGTGGGAAATATCCACCACGTGCACGAGGATATCGGCCTCACGGACCTCGTCCAGCGTGCTCTTGAAGGCCTCCACGAGCTGGGTGGGCAGCTTCCGGATGAAGCCTACGGTGTCACTAAGGAGGAAGGGCACATTCTCGATGACCACCTTCCGAACGGTCGTATCCAGCGTAGCGAAGAGTTTATTCTCCGCAAAGACGTCAGATTTGGCCAATAAATTCATCAAAGTGCTTTTCCCTACGTTGGTATACCCTACGAGGGCTAAACGCACCAGAGAGCCTCTATTGCCCCTTTGCGTGGCCATCTGCCTGTCGACCTTCTTCAGATCTTCCTTCAGCTTGGAAATCCGCTGCTTGACGATACGGCGGTCGATCTCGATCTGGGTCTCACCCATACCGCCGCGGGTACCCATACCGCCCCGCTGGCGCTCCAGGTGGGTCCACATCCCCGCAAGACGCGGCAAAATATAATTGTAGTGAGCCAGTTCCACCTGCATCTTCGCATAGGAAGTCTTGGCCCGCTGGGCGAAAATCTCCAGAATGAGGCTGGTTCGGTCGATGACATCGCTGCAGGCAATCACCTTTTCGATGTTGCGCTGCTGCATCCCCGTGAGTTCATCGTCGAAGATGACGTACTCGATCTCGTTCTCCTGGCAGTACTCTTTGATCTCGTCCAGTTTTCCCGGGCCGATGTAAGTAGCCTTGTCCGGCCGGTCCAGCCGCTGGGTGAAACGCTTGTCCGGGATGGCGCCGGCAGTCTCGGCCAGAAACGCCAGCTCCTCCAGGTATTCCTGCACCTTGCGTTCGCCGCCCTTTTCCAGGACCACGCCCACAAAGACAGCCTTATTGGTCTTGAATTCGCTCATATCCGAAGGCAAAGATACAAAAAAAACGGCACCCGAAAGTGCCGTCTTTCATAGAGTATGTAGGGTCAACTACTTGCGAATGCGCTTGGCTTCGGGAGCCCTGGTCACGAAATTCTTCGCCGGGGCAGCCTTGCAGGCCTTGATGATGCCGGGGCGCATGCTCACGGGATCCGGAGCCACAACGACCTTGGAGACAGGAGTAATCTCAAAGAAGTTGTAGTCATAAGAAGCAGACTCAGCATCCTCAGCGATATCTGCCGGATCACCGCTATCGGGCAGGATATAGGCGTCATACTCATAACCCCATACATCCGAGATACCATCGAGCGTACCGCTAGCGGGCATGTTAAGCGTAACAGGAGCATTACTGCCTTGAGATCCGCCAGAGAACCAATATTTCAAGTAGTCGTAGGTCAGGCCAACAAAATCCAGCCAGCAGTCAGCTGTCTTTCCTGTGGCATATTCAAAATCAGGATAGACGAACCCGCCAAGATAGAAGAAGGGAGCGAAAGTGACAACACCAGTGTCTCCATCGAAAAGACCATAGGACGGATTGGGAAGATTGAATCCATAGAAGCTGGTAATCATTATATTACCCTTTTCCGGATCGTCACTTGCCGCAACTGTGAAGGACCAATCGGCCTCATTATAGCGGGCTCCAAAATAGCTTGCGCCGGACACCAGATACTCGCCAATCACATCATCCACGGTGTAACCGAAGGAAACGCCGTAGGTATGTTCAATGGCCGCATTGGGATTGCCGTAGATGTCCTCGACGGAATTGGCGGCAATTGCAATCTGAAGCTCATCTCCACCAGAGAGGACAAGATCCGCCGGCACGGGGAGGATGAGAGTAGTGGCCGACATTGCACCCCATTCCGTACCGTAAGCCAAATCATAAACGGTCTCGGACTTGCGGGAACCGTTGATGTGGATGACCTTCATGGAGGCGGCGGCAGTCTTGGTGACAGTGGAAAGCGATACTCCTTCGGGAATGCTGAAGGTGTAGGCGGGAGTGCTCAGATAAGTAATCTCAGCCTCCGCATCGTCATCCACCAATTCGAAGGGAGCGGTTTCCAGACGGCCGCCAAGGCCTTCGGGTTCCCATGCACCCTCTGCATCAAGGGCCGGAGCAGAGACCAGCGCCTCGCACTCATTGCCCATGGCATCTTTGAAAGCACCGGCAGGGTAGCTGACAGTATAGCAGGCTCCGTCCGGAAGCGGATTCTCGCCGTCCAGAGTAACGGTAAATACCGCCACTGCGCCGTTTGCAACCCTGACGGCAACGTGGGCGTCACCCACCAAACCAGGATTGGTAATGGCACCACTGCTGTTAACGCGAATTCTGTTATAGGCATAGTACTTGGCAGTGGCCGGCTTGGAATCGTCATAGGAAACGCCCTCGCTGAACTGAATCCCGCACTGGCCGGGACCGAGGATCCCACCGTCCACCGGCACAGGGATACCGCTGTCGGTGGTAGTGAACTGAGCATTCATAATTTCACCGACAACACCGCTGGTGCTTGCCGTTACGGCATACACCTGGTAAACGGTATTGGGCTCCAGGTCGGAAAGATCCAGGCTGGCGGGGTTGTTTGCGTCGTACTTGGATACCACACCGGCTACGGATTCATAGGCTCCGGCATAGAGTTTGGCCGGATCGATGAGGGCCGTCTGGTCTTCATCGTTCTCATCCACGAGGATGGAGATATAGGCGGCAGGGCCTTCGGCCGTCACCGAGACGGTGGCGGCATCGTCGGCGGTCACCGTGACATTGATGGAGAGAGCCGGAATGGGATGGGCGGCCACATCGGCAGCCGGATCCACGTGGGAGTTGTCCGGGGGGACTGTCTGGCAGGAGAATGCGCAGAAAGCCACGGCAGCCAGGAGGGTCAGATATTTAAAAACATTTTTCATATTCAGTCTCCTTTATTGTTTAACAAGCGTGAACGGATCATAGCCCCAGTCACTGTTGGCTCCAACCCCTCTGATATAGCCCCACAATCCATATTCACCACTGGACCATTTTCCGGGCTCTGTTTCGGTGAGGGTAATACTGGAAACATCGTAATAGATAGCATTAGGATCGCAGGCGTAAATCATAATCGGAATACCCTGATAGGTCTTTCCGGTATCTACAGGCAGCGGAATCACAATGCTCTTTTTATCCTCGGAAACCTGACCGATGATATCCGGCGTGGTAAAGTCTCCATACCACCGCATCAGGCCATAACAGAAGTCCGGGAAATGAACCACTGTGATATCCTTCGGGTCCTTGGTAATGGTGATGGTTCCGGAACCGCCGCTCACATCGGTGATGGAATAAGAACCGAGGATGGCAGAGAGCGGATGATCTTCGTCATTGATTACAATCTCGCAGGACTTGGCAAAGCCAATCTTGACACCATTGGCACTGTCCAACTTGATAATGATGCTCTTGTCTCCGGTGTATCCGGCATCCCCATGGATGGGGGTGATATTGAGTTCGATATAGGCCGTACGGGCATCGTTATCGAAAGAGAGAACCGCACTAGGGTCCTTCAGGGAGAAGTTCGTTCCTTCTACGGCCGTGCACTTCTCGTTCTGGGCATCTACGGAATAGACCACGGTGGTCTTTACCGGGTTGACGGAGGCAATGGTGACGGGGATGCGGACGGAACCGGCATCTTCCGAAACCGAAATCTGCGCCTTGTCAAAAGCGGCAAAATTGTCTGCATCGGTCCATTGGGGAGGCTGGTTCAAGCCCCTGCAGGAGGCCGCCATCACGAGGACGGCACCTGCCAGAATAATAGTTCTATTGAGTTTCATAAAGCTTTCCTCCTTTTTATTTCTTAGAATAACCATTATTCTGTTCCAGGTTCGGGTTCACCGTGAATTCGCGGGAGGCAATGGGCATAGCCCAGCGGTAGTCGCCTGCAGGAATCTCGGTGGGAACGGCGCCGGAAATGTCCGTGCGCTGCATCGGACGGCCAGTGCGGCCCAGGTCGAACCACAGGTGACCTTCCCAGGCCAGTTCCTTAGCCCTTTCCAGATACACGTTGGCGAGCGTAGCGCTGAGCGGAGTTGCACCGCGGTTATCGGCGATCTTCTTGAGGTCGTCGGCCGCACTGGCACCCGTCACGGACGCGCCGTTCAGGATGGCCTCTGCGCGGTTCAGGTACATTTCGCTCAAGCGAAGGACAATAATGTTCGAGGCATCGATCTTGGCAAGGCCCTTACCGAAGTATTTCATCGTAAAGAGGGCGTTGCCTTTATCGTCCGGAGCGACCAGCGTCTTGCGGGCGTCGCCGTCCTCGTAAAGGTTCAGCAGGTCTGCGGAAGCACCGCAGTCTCCGTAACCTTTATAGCAGGTGAGACCCCAGACGTTCTCGTTGCCGGTACCATAGCTCTGGGTGGTATTGGCGAACACCTCGAAGATGACCTCACCCTTGGCGCGGGTCTTCTCCGTCCAGACGCACTTGTCGCCGAAGGCAACCTGGTCCTTGCTCCACATGGAGAACTTTCCGGATTCGATGACCTTGGTGGCATAGTCGGCGGCCTTCTGCCAGTTCTGGCTGTACAGATAGACGCGGCTCAGGAGGGCCTGGATGACTTCCAGGGTAACCTTGGAGTAGGCATCCTCACCGCCATCGCGAACGTAGTTGGGGTCAATGATTTGCTCAGCCTCCAGGAGGTCCTTGATGATGAGTTCGTAGGTTTTGTCCATGGTCTCACGGATGGGTTTGGCCTCGGGGTCGGACACCGTGATGTAGGGGACACCCAGGTTATCCGGCGACTTGGTAGCGGCGTGAGCATAGGAATAAGGCATCGCATACGTACGGACCAGGTCAAAATGAGAGAAGGCGCGCAGGAACAGGCATTCGGCCTTCAGATTATTCTTTACCTGCTCGTTCCCCGGCACATTGCCCAAGTTGTTGATCACGGAATTGCAGCAGAGGATAACATAGTAGGCCTGACCCCACAGAGCCTTGGTGCTGTTGGGGGTATAGTGCACCAGATAGTTCTCCGTATAACGGCCGCTGCTGTACTGGGGGAAGTTGATCCAGCGCTTGCCGTTTCCGGTCTGCATTTCGTTGGAGAGGATGAAGTCTGCGCCATACCAGTTGGTGCTGGCCAGAGGAGCATAGGCTCCGGCGGTAGCGGCGTCCAGACCCTCAATGGTAGAAAGGGTGAGGACATCGCTCTGCTGCAATCTGGGGGACTTCTCCAGGAAGTCTTTTCCGCAGCTCACCAGGGTGAGGGCGGCAGCAAAAGCTATGAGAATATTCTTTTTCATACTCATTTCCATTTTAGAAAGTAATCTCGATACCGCCCACGAAGGACTTGGTGAGAGGATAGGCGCCGGCGGTGTTACCCGTTGTGCCATGTTCGGGATCCCAGATGTTCACGTTGTTGAAGCAGTAGAGGTTGAGGCCGCTCACATAGACTTTCACACTGTTCATATAGGCCTTCTTGGTCCACTTCTCGGGAAGCGTGTAGGAGAGGGTGATATCCTTGAAACGGAGGAAGCTGGCGTCCTGCAGCCAACGGTCGCTGTAACGGTCGTTGGAGCTGGAGGTGTTGCCTGCAACGGGTTTGGGGTTGCAACCGGTGTCGCCGGGTTTCTTCCAGTAATTAAGCGCGCTGGCCATCTGGTTCATCGTGAGGTCCATACCGTCGTTGTGGAGATAATAGTACTCGTTGAGGAGCTGAATCTGCTGACCGGCCTTGAACTCGAAGAAGGCGCTCAGGGCCAGGCCCTTCCACTGGAAGGAGGTGTTGAAACCGCCGGTGAGCTTGGGTTCCGGGGAACCGGCATAGTAGCGGCGGGCGTTCTGGAACTTGTTGGAGAGTGAACCGTCCTCCGTTACCCATAGGGCTTCACCGTTGGAGGGATTCACGCCATAGTAGTCGTACAGATAATAGGTGTACATGCTCTTGCCAACGACCTGGCGGACCGTGGTTCCCAGGAACTCGTCTCCGCCCAGATCCAGGATGGTGGTCTTGTTGTGGGCGAGGTTGCCGCCGATGGACCAGAGCATATCCGGCTTGGAGATGATGTCGTAGTTGAGCTGAACCTCGACACCGGTATTCTTCAGGGAACCTACATTGGTAAAGATGGTGGAGAAACCGGAGGTCTGGGGAATCTGCTTGGTAAGGAGCAGGTCCACAGTCTTACGGTTGTAAACATCGATGCTACCGTTGAGGCGATTCTTGAAGAAGGCGAAATCCAGACCGCCGTTCCAGGTCTTGTTGCGCTCCCAGGAGAGACGGCGGTTTTCAATCTGGGACGGCAGATAACCGTTGATGCCGTTATAGATGCCGGAACCGTAAAGACCGTAGGCACGATAGGGGCTGATACCGTTGTTACCGTTCACACCGTAGCTGATACGGATCTTGAGGAGATCCAGCCATTTGATTCCCTTCATGAACTGCTCGTTGGTGGCGTTCCAGGAAGCGGAAACGGAACCGAAGGTACCCCATCTGTTGTCTGCGCCGAACAGGGAAGAACCATCTGCACGGATGTTCGCCTGAACGAAGTAGCGGTTGTCGTAGTTGTAATCTGCAATACCGAAGAACGAGAGCATGGACTCTGCGGATTCCTTGTACTGGATTTGCGTCGTCTCCTGATTCACCGAATCAAGGAAGAACGGCATGCTGTCATCCACGCGGGGTGAATACATCAGGTGCTGTGCAGAATCATAGGTAGTGGCTTCCTGACCTACGATGGCGTGTACATTGTGATAGCCGCCGAAGATGTTTCCGTAGGTAATGGTGTTGGAAGTAGTGAGCTGGATAATTTCCCGCTTCTGCTCTTCCAGCTGATAGGCATAGGCCTCTTCATGGGCATCAGGGCTGTAATATATACGGGCGCTGATAAAGAAGGTCTCGATGGAATTCTTGGTTTCGATATCCAGATGCTTGATGGGAGACCAACGCAGGTTCACGATACCGTTGATGTGCCAGTTCGTATCGTATTTATCATCGTAGATAGCCGAGGCGCGCGGGTTTTCACCGGAATTCACGTTAGGATTGAAGGTAAAATTACCGTTTTCATCCTTGGTGGGCTCCCACGGAATCCAGGTCTGGCCGGCGAACAGGGGGTTCGCATACTGCAGGCCCTGCATGGGAACGTCCGCGCTCTTGGTATAGGCCATATTGAGGCGTACACCCATCTCGAGGTTCTCCAACAGTTTATAGGAAGTGTTCACACGACCCTGGAGTTTCTGGAAATCCACACCATAGAACACACCCTCGCTCTTCTGATAGGAGAAGGAGGAATAGAATTTGGAGCGGGAACTACCGGCGCGGGCGCTGAGTTCATACTCCTGGATAGTTCCAATGCGGGTGAAGTCTTCCAGCGCATTGTAGATGGGTCCGTTCAGGATGGACCAGGGACGATAGTAATCGCCGCTGGGGTCGTCCGGATCCAGACCGGCATTGGTGATGGCGTCACGCTGCCAGGTGAGGAGTTCCTTGGCATTCATCATGCGGTAGCCGCTGTCGTTCTTGAGCCAGTTGGCACCGTATTTGGCCCGGGCCGTAAAGGCGGCCTGACCTTCCTTACCGCTCTTGGTGGTGACCAGGATAACGCCGTTCGCAGCACGGGAACCGTAGGCGGCGGCAGCAGCGGCATCCTTAAGGACGGTGATGGACTCGATGTCGTTCGGGTTCAGGGAGGTGAGGGCGCTGGAGGTGTTGTCGTTACCTTCCATGTTCATGGGACCGGAGATTACCGGAATACCGTCGATCACCCACAGCGGAGCATTGGCGGCATTGATGGAACCATTACCACGGATGCGGATGTAGTTGTTGGCACCCGGAGCACCGTTGTTGGTGGAAATGGACACACCGGCCAGTTTACCCTGCAGGATACCTTCCACGGATGTAACCGGGGCCGAAGCCAGGGTTTCACCCTTCACGGCAGAGACGGAACCGGTGAGCGCTTCGCGCTTGGCGGTACCGTAGGCCACCACAACCACATCATCCAGGATCTCGGAGTCCTCTTCCAGGATGAAGTTGATGGTCTTCCGTCCGTTAATGGCGACCACCTGCTCTTTGTAGCCGATGATGGAAACTACCAGCGACCCGTTGGAAGGAGCCGACAGGGAATAGTTTCCCTCAAAGTCCGTGCTGGCACCTTGAGTGGTTCCCTGCACGAAGACAGCTGCTCCCTGGAGCGGGTTTCCACCCTGGTCCAGAACAGAACCGCTAATCTTGATGTTGTTCTGAGCCATGGCCAGAACACATCCGAAAAGCACTGCAGCAGCCGAGAGAATGAGCTTAATTTTCTTCATAAGCTGACAGAATTAGTTAAACATAAAATATTGATACTTAGTTAGTTTCGGCATCAAATACACTTACTTCCGCCCTGCAAAAAGGACAGTTACCGGGGCAAAAATGCAAATAAAAAATGAAAATTGCAAGTCGGAAAATTCAGCGTTTTGTGCGATATAATAAGGGTTTTAGGGTTTTAAACAGGTTTTTTAACAGTATTTTCCACAAAGTTAGTTATAATTTATCACAATCGTAAATATTTCTCTTTTAATTTATTATTTAAAAAATTTTTTAATATCTTCCATTCTTTTTTTCTATGGCACCTTTTTTATTATATTTGCACCGATAAAGTGAAATGTCATGAAAAAAGCAATGCTTCTGGGAGCCGTTCTGTTTACGGCCATAACTATTGGAAAAGCACAGTCTTACACCCCTACTACCACCTGGCCCTACTATTACAGGGACTTTGAACAGGGTACGCTCAAGACTTCCGCTTTGGAAGAAGGGAAAGAAGGCCTGTACAACATCAGCTACCGGGATAAAAGACTCCATTTCATTGAGGGAGAGTTTGTCCGCACCACCCTCCTGCCGGATTTTGCCGCCGTACAGATTGGAAACGACGTTTTCCAAAGCGTGAACGGTTTTATGCTGAAAGTACTGGGTAAATCGGAAAAATGCCTGATTGTGGAAGACAGTGACATCGATTATGTGGCCCTGAACAACACGGGCGGTGCCTACGGTTCCTCCTCCACCACCATCGGCACCATGGCCCTCAGTTCGGCCGAAGGAATCGGCGCTACCAACTCCAGCAACAATATCAACCACATGGAGCTGAAACTTTCCAAAGAAAACGGAAAACAGCTGCCTCTCATCGTAAAGAAATACATCGTAGTGAAAGGAATGCGTATTTATGCCACCAAACGGGATTTCCTGGATGTCCCCGGGCTGGACCGCGACAAGGCAAAAGCCTTCCTGAAACAGAATAAAATCAAGTGGAATAACGTACAGAGTCTCCTTCTGGCAGGAGATTTCTTAGCCGACGAACTGCAATAACATGAAAAAAGCCTTTGTATTATTAATAGGTATCACCTGCCTGGCGGCCTGTGTGAGACAGGAACCGGTGCAGGAACCCGAGCCGGAGCAGGCCGTGGCGCTCACCCAAGAGGAAAAGGACGCTGCGTCCTTCGTTCCCGGGGTAGCCTACATCAAACTCTCCTCCGACTGCGACGGACACGAAATCCAGGCCCTGAAGCAGATGCTGGCCGGTTTTCCAGTAAAATCGGCCAAAAGACTATTCCCCGATGCCGGCGAATTCGAAGAACGCACGCGCAGGGAAGGCCTGCATCTGTGGTATGTGGTGGAGTATGACGACAAAGAGATTCCAGCCACCAAGGCGGCTGTCCATTTCGACGGTTTCAAAGACGTGGAAATCTTCGAACGTCCCCGGCGCGTAAAAAGCGACGCCCTTCCCTTCAACGACCCCAGACTCGCCGACCAATGGCATTATATCAACGGGACCTATCCCGGGGTTGATATTAATGTAAATGAGGTATGGGAAAACTATACTACGGGAAACAGCAACGTGATTGTCTCCGTGGTGGACGGCGGCGTGGACCTGGAGCACGAAGACCTGGCCGCCAACTGCCTTCCGGGAGGTGCCAACGGCAGTAAAAACTTTACCAACGATACCTATGTAATCACCCCGGACAGGCATGGAACCCACGTAGCGGGCACCATTGCCGCCGTCAACAACAATGGAAAAGGGGTGAGCGGTATCGCCGGTGGTAATGCCAAAAAGAATATCGGCGGCGTAAAGATCATGTCCTGCCAGATTTTCGGCGACCAGGGAGGTAATTCACCCGCCGCCATCAAATGGGGAGCGGACCACGGCGCCGTCATCAGCCAGAACAGCTGGGGATACGTCTATGACCTGGATAATAATGGAGTCATCGATTCCGAAGAACGGGCCAGAGGTGAAAATATTTCAATCAGCGGGGCCGAAAAAGCGGCTATCGATTACTTTATCAAGTACGCAGGTTGCGACAACAGCGGAAACCAGCTTGCCACTTCCCCGATGAAAGGCGGTGTGGTCATCTTTGCCGCCGGAAACGACACCCTTCCCTTCGGCAGTCCGGCCGATTACGAGGGTTGTATTGCAGTGGGCGCCATGGATAACAGCGGCTACAGGGCCTCGTTCTCCAATTACGGAGACTGGGTGGATATTGCCGCCCCTGGCATTTCCATCATGAGCACCTATGAAGGTAATAGCTATGGCCGGCTGCAGGGAACCTCGATGGCCTGTCCGCACGTGAGCGGCGTGGCGGCGCTGGTGGTTTCCTACTACGGCGGCCCCGGTTTCACCGCCGACATGCTGAAAACCCGGCTGCTCAACGGAGCCAATCCTAGCATTATTCCCAAATCGGCCGAGATAGGCCCGCTGGTAGATGCCCTGGGTGCCATGACTTACGGCAGTGGAGACCCGCCCGCAGTAGTTTCCTCCTACACGGTTACCCCCGTTTCCAACAGCCTGGAATTAAGTTGGAAAGTCACCGGTAATTCCAGGAACCTGCCGGCCACGGGCTATGTGCTCTATGCCAGTAAGAATTCCCTGGCCGGTCTGGATCCCGCCCAGCCCGGGGAAGATGTCCAAATTGCCGTTATTCCGGTAGAGAACAAGAAAGTGGGAGAAACGATGACCGCCCGCATTAAAGGGCTGGATTTCGAAACCCGTTACAATGTAACACTGGCCGGTTACGATTATTCGCGCAACTTCAGCGCGGTTTCTGCGATTAAATCCGCCACTACGCAGCAGAATAACCCGCCTATCATCACCACCACCTATACCGGAGACTATAAGGTAAAGGCCCATGAGACGCTGAACGTCATCTATTCGGCTTCAGATCCCGACGGACACGATTTAACCATCACCTTCGGGGCAGGAAGCCTGGCGGAATCCTGGTCCATGGGAGCCGTAACAGACAATTACACCCTCACCGTTGTAGGAAGCGACGCCGATCCAGGTACGTATGACACCTTCATCCAGGCCACGGATTCCTATGGTCTTTCCTATACGCTGCCCATCCGGTACACCCTGCTCGAAAACCATGCGCCGGAGATTGTCAAACCCATCCAGAACATGCTGTTTAAGGAAATAGGAAGACGATTTACCCTGGATATGTCGGAATACATCCAGGACCCCGACGGGGAAATCCTCCGCTACAGCATCAATATCGGAAACCGGAGCGTGGTGAACCTGAACCAGGCCGAGAACATCCTTTACTGCACCACCCTGGGCTATGGACTCTCGGATGTCACCCTCACCGGGGCCGATGCAAAAGGGCTCAAAACTACCCTGTCCTTCAAGGTACTGGTCTCGGAAGGCACCCAGCCTTTCAAGGCCTATCCCAACCCGGTGATCAATAACCTGAACATCACCATTGAGGAACAGAATCCCGTTTCTATGGAAGTAAAAATTGTTTCCTCCACCGGACAAAAGGTCTATGAAAATACCGTCCAGGCCGGAGCCTTCGACCCTTGTCAGATAGACCTTTCCGCCTGTCCTCCGGGCCGCTATACGCTTTACATGTCCTATAACGGCAAGAGCAGCCAGGAAACCATCATTAAAAAGTAAGCGGCCATGAAAAAGACAGTATCCATTTTCCTTCTTTTCACCGCGCTCAGCCTTAGTGCCGCAGCGCAGGAAATGGGCGCCGCCATGCCCTTTGTGAGCATCGACCGCAACCCCGCCACGGCCGCCATGGCCGGGACGCAGGCTACGTCGGCCCTGTTCAATCCCGCCGCCATTCCATTCCAGGCCGGAGACGCCCTTTTCTCCTATCAGCTTTGGGCGCCCGGTAAAGAAAATCACTTCAACCTGATGGCTTCCATCCCCTTCAGCAGCCGTTTCGGCCTTTCTGTCATCGGGGCTTATCAAGCAGGAAAGCCTTACACCGTCTATACGGAAACCGGCAACGAAAAAGGAAACTTTACCCCCGCCGACCTTATGGCCGGAATCGGGCTCGGTTTTGCCTTCACGGATTTCCTTTCCCTGGGCGTCAAGGCCGTGATGGCCAACCAGAAACTGGCCGATGATGCCAAATACACAGCCTTCTACGCCGATGTATTCGTACTCTTCCACAGCGCCAAGATAAACGCCAGCGCCGGGGTCAGTGCCCTGGGAACGCCCGTAAAATCCGGCGACCAGGCCTATAAACTTCCTATGGTAATCAAAGGCGGGGCAGACTACAGTCCCATAAGCGGCCTCAAACTGGCCGTGGACGCAGACTATTACCTGAACCTGGGGTTTGCGGCTTCCATAGGCGCGCAATATGCCTTTAAGGACATGGTCTTCGCCCGGGCCGGCTATCATATCGGCACAGGGAAGAGTCCGATTCCTTCCCATCTGGCACTGGGTGTCGGTTTCAAATGGAAGGGAATCCATCTGGACGTATCCTACCTCACCGCCTCCCAATATTTGGGAAATACAATCAGCGCAGGTTTGGGATACAGTTTCTAAAAGAAAAGCTCCGGACTCCGGAGCTTTTACTTTATTCGCTGAACCTTGCCTTTAGGTATTCCCTGTTCAGCCTTGCGATGTGGTCGATGGTTACGTGTTTCGGGCATTCCATCTCGCAGGCGCGGGTGTTCGTGCAGTTGCCGAAGCCCAGTTCGTCCATCTTTGCCACCATGGCGCGGGCACGGCGGGCGGCTTCGGGTTTTCCCTGCGGCAGCAGGGCCAGCGAACTCACGCGGGCGGCCACGAACAGCATCGCCGATCCATTCTTACAGGTGGCTACGCACGCGCCGCAACCCACGCAGGCAGCCGCATCCATCGAGAGTTCCGCATCGTCGTGCGGAATGAGGATGTTGTTGCCGTCCTGGGCGCTGCCGGTGCGGACGGTAATGAAACCGCCGGCCTGCAGAATCTTATCAAAGGCACCGCGGTCTACAACCAGGTCCTTTATCACCGGGAAAGCGCCGCTGCGCCAGGGTTCCACGGTAATGGTTGCGCCGGGTTTGAAGTGACGCATAAAGAGCTGACAGGTGGTCACCTGGTCGTCCGGACCGTGGGCGCGGCCGTCGATGTACAGCGAACACGCACCGCAGATACCCTCGCGGCAGTCGTGGTCGAAAGCGATGGGTTCCACCCCCTGCCGGATGAGCTGGTCGTTCAGGATATCAAGCATTTCCAGGAAGGAAGCGTCTTCCTCCACATCCGTAACGTGATAGGTTTCGAAATGGCCTTTTGCCTTGGCGTTCTTCTGACGCCATACTTTCACATTATATTCCATTAGTCTTTGTAGTTACGGGTTGCAATCTTGATGTTTTCGTACTGGAGTTCCTCCTTGTGGAGTTCGGGTTCCTTTCCTTCGCCCTTATACTCCCAAGCGGCCACGTACATAAAGTTCTTGTCGTCGCGTTTGGTCTCGCCTTCTTCCGTCTGCATTTCTTCGCGGAAGTGTCCGCCGCAGGATTCCTTGCGGTTAAGGGCGTCGCGGGCCATCAGTTCGCCAATGTCGAAGAAATCCACCAGGCGCAGAGCTTTTTCCAGTTCCTGGTTGAATTCGGCGTTGGTACCGGGCACCTTCACACTCTTCCAGAAGTCCTCGCGCAGGGCTTTGATTTCCTCGATACCCTTTTTAAGGCCTTCCTCGTTTCGGGCCATCCCCACATACTCCCACATAATGTGGCCGAGTTTCTTGTGAATGCTGTCCACCGTCTCCGTACCGTTCACGGCGAAGAGTTTCGCAATGCGCTCCTTGACGGCTTTTTCGGCCTCTGCAAATTCGGGCGCGGAGGTATCCGTCTTGGGCTCCGCAAACTTATGGGAAAGGTAGTCGCCGATGGTATAAGGCAGGATGAAGTAGCCGTCGGCCAGACCCTGCATCAGGGCCGATGCACCCAGCCGGTTGCCGCCGTGGTCGGAGAAGTTGGCTTCACCGATGGCATAGAGGCCGGGGATGGTGGTCTGGAGGTCGTAGTCCACCCAGAGACCGCCCATCGTATAGTGGATGGCGGGATAAATCATCATCGGCTCCTCCCAGGGAGAAGTGGATGTGATTTTCTCGTACATATCGAAGAGATTGCCGTAACGCTCCTGCACGCGCTGGTGCCCCAGACGCTTGATGGCGTCGGCAAAGTCCAGGAACACGGCGAGGCCGGTCTCGTTCACGCCGAAGCCTGCGTCGCAGCGCTCCTTGGCGGCGCGGGAAGCCACGTCACGCGGCACCAGGTTGCCGAAGGCGGGATAGCGGCGCTCGAGATAGTAGTCGCGGTCCTCTTCCGGAATCTGGGAAGGTTTGATTTCGTGTTTCCGGAGCTTTTCCACATCCTCCTTCTTCTTGGGTACCCAGATGCGGCCGTCGTTGCGCAGGGACTCGCTCATCAGGGTGAGTTTGCACTGCTGGTCGCCGTGCACCGGAATACAGGTGGGGTGGATCTGGGCGAAGCAGGGATTGGCGAAGAAAGCGCCTTTGCGGTAGGCCTGCATCGCCGCGCTGCCGTTGGAATTCATCGCGTTGGTGGAAAGGAAATAGGTATTTCCGTAACCGCCGGTTGCCAGCACCACGGCGTGGGCGCCGAAGCGCTCGATTTCACCGGTGACCAGGTTCCTGGCGATGATACCCTTGGCCTCTCCGTTGATAATGACCAGATCCAGCATCTCGTGACGCGGATAACTCTTCACCGTACCGGCGGCGATTTCCTTGTTCAGGGAAGCATAAGCCCCCAGGAGCAGCTGCTGGCCGGTTTGTCCGCGGGCATAGAAGGTGCGGCTCACCTGTACGCCGCCGAAGGAACGGTTCGCCAGGTAACCGCCGTATTCCCGGGCGAAAGGAACGCCCTGTGCCACGCACTGGTCGATGATGGCCGCACTCACCTCTGCCAGACGGTATACGTTGGCCTCGCGGGAACGGTAGTCACCGCCCTTGATGGTATCGTAAAACAGCCTGTAAACGGAGTCGTTGTCGTTCTGGTAGTTCTTCGCAGCGTTGATACCTCCCTGGGCCGCGATAGAATGCGCCCGGCGCGGGGAATCGCTGATGCAGAAGATTTTTACGTTGTAGCCCATCTCGCCCAGGGAGGCAGCTGCAGACGCACCGCCCAGGCCGGTTCCTACTACGATTACTTCCAGTTTCCTTTTGTTGTTCGGGGAAACGATACGGATTTCGGCTTTGCGCTTGGACCATTTATCCTTGAGCGGTCCGTCCGGAATCTTGGAAATCAGTTTTGGATCTGACATATAGATTAATTATTGGTATTTCTATCCTACAAAAATAAGAATTTTCCCTAAAATAACGAACCGTTGTCGTCCGGGTTATACTTGCGCTGCGGCAGATACTCGTCCATTCCCAGATGGTGATAGGTGAGTTCCGTCGCCACGCGGCCGCGCTGGGTGCGGATGAGGAAGCCTTCTTTAATAAGGAAGGGTTCGTACACCTCTTCCAGCGTTCCCGCATCCTCGCTCACGGAGGTGGCCAGGGTGCCTATTCCCACGGGCCCGCCCTTGAAAGTAAGGATGAGTGTCCGGAGTATCTTGTTGTCGATGGCATCCAGCCCGCGCTTGTCGATTTTGAGTTTATTGAGGGCGAAACGCGTGATTTCCAGGTTGATACGGCCGTCGCCCAGTACCTGTGCGAAGTCGCGGACGCGTTTGAGTAAAGCGTTGGCGATACGGGCCGTTCCGCGGCTCCGGAGAGCAATCTCGTAGGCCGCATCTTCGTCCACTTCCAGGTTCAGGATGCGGGCGCTGCGCAGGACGATCTTCCGCAGGTCATCCGTATCATAATACTCCAGAGCACAGTTGATGCCGAAGCGGTCCCTGAGCGGCGCCGTCAGAAGGCCGCTCCGGGTGGTCGCCCCCACCAGCGTAAAGGGATTGAGGTTGATCCTCACGGAACGCGCCCCCGGGCCCTTGTCGATCATAATGTCGATGACATAGTCCTCCATCGCCGAATAAAGGTATTCCTCCACTTCGGCCGATAGCCGATGAATTTCGTCGATAAAGAGCACGTCGCCCGTTTCCAGGGAAGTCAGGAGCCCCGCCAGGTCGCCCGGCTTGTCAAGTACGGGACCGGAAGTAACCTTCATATTCACCCCCATCTCGTTGGCGATGATATGGGCGAGGGTGGTCTTTCCCAGACCGGGAGGGCCGTGGAAGAGGACGTGGTCCAGGGCTTCGCCGCGCATCTTGGCGGCTTTAATATAAATGGACAGGTTGGAGACAATTTCCTTCTGGCCGGTAAAATCCTCCAGCTCCTGCGGGCGGATTATTCCTTCAAATTCACTATCTTTGCGGTCGATGCTTGCGTGAGGGTCGAATTCGGACATACGTCGGTAACGGCTTTCAATTCAAGTACAAATATAGTTTTTATTTTTGAATGTATTGGTTTTTATAGCTTTGTTGATAAGTTGAAAGTATTTATTAAACTCTTAAAAACCAGTATTTTACAGATAAAAATAAGTGTTGAAAAGAAGGATTTTTCCTGTTGATGGATTTTGAATAAAACGGGCGCCTTTTCCAGGCCCCGGTTATCAACAGGGATATCAACAGCTTTTCAACAGGAAAAAATGGGGAAATTGTTGATAAGTACATCCTCCTCGTCGCTCCTGCAAAAGAAACTCGAAAACAGTAGAGAAATCTTTTGCAGCGGGCTTTTTTTGTCGGCCCGCTGGGCGGTGCTGTCCCAGGTGGCTGCAGAAGGCACCCATCTGGTTATTCTTCCCACCCGCGAAGCGGCGGAATACTGTGCGGCCGATCTGTACAACCTGGTGGAGGGCGACTGCGTTTTCTACCTGCCGGAGTCGGGAAAAAGCGTCGAGCGCAGCAATTACAAGTCTTCCCTGGTAGTCCAGCGCACCGCCGCCATCGGCCGCCTTTTAAAGGCCGATGACAAGCGCCTCTTCCTGGTCACTTACCCCGAGGCGCTGGAGGAGAAGATTCCATCGGCCCAAAAACTCACGGGCGCCCTCTTCTCTATTCATAAAGGGGACGACTGTCCGCACGACAAACTACGCACACGCCTTATAGAAGAAGGTTTCGAGAAGGTGGACTTCGTATCGGCCCCCGGCCAGTTCGCCCTGCGCGGCGGCGTGGTTGACATCTTCTCCTATTCGCTGGAGCGGCCCTATCGTCTTACTTTCTTCGGCAACGAGGTGGACCGCATCCACGTTTTCGACTGCAATACCCAGCTTTCCGTGGAGGAAGTGGAGCGGGCCGATATCTATCCGGATATCGCCGCCCGGGAAACCGGGGAAGGGGAGAGCCTTCTCCATCTGCTGCCGGAGGATTCCGTCGTGTGGCTGGATTCCTCCGATATGTATAAGGAAGCGGCTTTTTTCCCTTCAGCCGTCCAATTCCGACACGTTTATCTGGATACTCCCCTGCAGAAAGGCGATGCCCCGTCCATTAAGTTCAGCATCAGCCCGCAGCCCGTTTTCAACAAGAGTTTCGAACTCCTGATCTCCGACATCCGGAGCAGGATGGAAAGCGGTTACAAGGTGTATATTTTTGGCGAGAAGGAAAGCCAGCTGGAACGTCTGCGCTCCATTATGCTGCAGGAAGAACACGCCCTACTGCCGGAGTTCGTAAAGGAAAAGAACATCCACGCGGGCTTCGTGGACGGGGAGGATAAGGTTTGCTGGTACACGGACCACGAAATCTTCGACCGCTTCCACCGCGTGCGGATGCGCCGGACGGTGGAAAAGAGCGAACAGCTCACCCTGAACGACCTGCAGGCCTTCAACCTGGGCGACTATGTGGTGCATATCGACCACGGCGTGGGCGTCTTCGGCGGTCTGGTGAAACTGAAGGACGACTACGGCCGCGTGCACGAAGTGGTGAAACTCCAGTATCAGGGCGGTGACGTGGTGTTTGTTTCCGTTCACTCCCTGCACAAGATTTCCCGTTTCCGCAGCAAGGAAGGGGAGGCCCCGCGCATCAACAAACTGGGATCCAAGACCTGGAGCAACCTGAAGGGAAGCGCCAAATCTCGTGTCAAGGATATCGCGAAGGAACTCATCCAACTCTATGCGAAACGCCGGGCGGCGAAGGGCTTCGCCTTCTCCCCGGATACCTACCTGCAGGAAGAACTGGAATCTTCCTTTATGTACGAGGATACGCCGGATCAGGAGCGCGCCACCAAGGCCGTGAAGGAGGATATGGAGGATACCTGCCCGATGGACCGCCTCGTCTGCGGCGACGTGGGTTTCGGCAAGACGGAAATCGCCATCCGGGCGGCATTCAAGGCCGTTTCGGACTCCAAACAGGTGGCCGTCCTGGTGCCCACCACCATCCTTTCCCTCCAGCATTACGAGACCTTTAAATCCCGACTGGAAGGCCTTCCCTGCACGGTGGAGTACGTGAGCCGCCTCAGGAGCGCAAAACAAATCACCGATATCAAGAAACGCCTGAAGTCCGGGCAGATCGACATCCTCATCGGCACGCACAAAATTCTGGGAGAAGGCTTCGAATTCAAGGACCTGGGCCTGCTGGTGATAGACGAGGAACAGAAGTTCGGCGTGAGCGCCAAGGAAAAGCTGCGGCAGGTGCGCCTGGCGGTGGATACCCTCACCCTCACGGCCACCCCCATTCCCCGTACGATGCAGTTCTCCCTCCTGGGTGCCCGCGACCTTTCCATCATCCAGACGCCCCCGCCCAACCGCATCCCCATCCAGACGGAGATCATCCTCTTCAACGAGGCCGAAATCAAGAGCATCATCAATTACGAACTCAACCGCGGCGGGCAGATTTTCTTCCTGCACAACAAGGTGGAGGAACTCCCGGCCATCCACGACATCCTCCATCGGCTCGTACCCGATATGAAAATCTGCGTGGCGCACGGCCAGATGTCCTCCCGCGACCTGGAAGACCGGATGCTCTCCTTTATGCGCGGGGATTACGACCTCCTGCTCTGCACCACCATCATCGAGAACGGGCTGGACATCCCGAACGCCAACACCATCATCGTGAACCAGGCGCAGAACATCGGCCTGAGCGACCTCCATCAGCTGCGGGGCCGGGTGGGCCGATCGAACCGCAAAGCCTTCTGCTACCTCATCGTCCCGCCGCTGATTTCCCTGACGGACGACGCCAGGCGGCGCCTCAGGGCCATCGAGGAGTTCTCGGACCTTGGCAGCGGCTTCAACATCGCGATGCAGGACCTGGACATCCGCGGCGCGGGGAACCTCCTCGGGGCCGAACAGAGCGGCTTCATTACCGATATGGGCTACGAGACTTATCAGAAAATCCTCTCCGAAGCGATGGAAGAGCTGGGCGTGGAAACCGGCATCCAGGTGCGGAGGAATGGGGAAAAGTTCGTGGACGACTGCACCATCGAGACAGACCGGCCGGCCCTCATCCCGGACGAATACATCGACATTACGGCCGAAAAGATCCGCATCTACAAGATGCTGGACGCCCAGACCGACGAGAAGGAAGTGGACCGTATCGGCCGGCAGATCGAAGACCGCTTCGGGCCCCTCCCTGACGAGGTGAAGAACCTGCTCAATGTGGTGAAAATCAGAAATTTGGGTACCGTCCTGGGCTTTGAGAGAATCATCATCAAGAACGGGATGCAGATTATGTTCTTCGTGAGCAATCCGATGTCGGCCTACTATAAGTCCAAAACATTCGAACAGGTGCTGGGCCGCGTGAACGAGAACCCGGGCCAGTACAAATTCAATCAGGAAGGCGGGCGCCTTCGCACCGTTTCCCGGGGCGTGGATACCCTGGACAAGGCCCTCCGGATTTTGAAAAATCTGCAATAATCCGTACTTTTGCAAGCTATGTCCAACTTGGTGATAGAAATAGGAAACACCGCGCTGAAGGCCGCCTGGTCGGAGTCCACCACCCTGGGCAAGACCTTCCGCTACCAGGGGGAGAAGTATCTGGACTTCATCCTCTCGCTCACCCGGCGGGAAAAGCCCGTGGTGATGGCGGTGTCTTCCGTCTTCCCGCTTTCGGAGGCCGATATGGAAGCGCTGCGCGCCGAATGCACGCGGCTGCTGGTGCTGGATGCGAACCACCGGGAGGCGCTGCTCTCCCACGGCCTGCCCTCCCATCTGTCCTACGACCGTGCGGCGGCCATCCTGGCGGCCCGTTACCTGTTCAAGGGCCGGGGCTGCACCATCGTAGACTTCGGCACCACCCTTTCGGTGGATTTCACGGATGCGGACGGCGCCTATCTGGGCGGCAACATCTCCCTGGGCTTCCGCACCCGCTTCAAGGCCCTCAGCCGCTATTCCCGTTCGCTTCCCCTGGTGGAAATCCCCGAGAATCCGGCCGAAACCGGCCTTTCGGAAGTGTCCTCCATCGAAAGCGGGGTGGTCTCAGGCATTATATTTGAAATCGAAGGCTACCTGCGCGCCCACCCGGATAATATTACGGTATTTACCGGCGGAGACGCGAATTATTTTGCAAAACGGATGAAAAGTTCCATCTTTGCAATTTGCAATCTGGTCTTAATGGGCCTGACGTTAATGGCAGACGAATATGTTCGGAAAGATTAAAAGGATATATACCCTGGCGGCTGCGGCGCTGCTGCTCTCCGTTCCGTGCGCCTTTGCGCAGACGGACGGCACCTACGGCGGCTATTCCCCCTATTCGGTTTTCGGAGTGGGACAGCTGCACCAGAGCGGCACGGCCTGGAACCGCGGAATGGGGGGCGTGGGCATCGCCGCGCGCAACAACCGTTTCGTGAACGTCCTCAACCCGGCTGCCGTCACCGCCCGCGACTCCCTGTCCTTTATGTCGGACTTCGGCCTTACCGGCCGGATGTCCCTCTATGCCGACGGTGGCAAAAAGGGTGTGAAAACCCTCTTCAACATCGACGATTTCGTGATTTCCTTCCCGATGTGGCGTCATACGGCCTTTATGGCGGGGGTTCGTCCCGTGAGTGACGTGGGGTATCTGATCACCTCTTCCACCATCGATCCGGACAGCGGAAAACAGACTTTCACCTCCTACGGCAACGGCGGCGTCTACCAACTCTTCGCCGGAGCGGGCGTCACCCTTTGGAAACGGCTCTCGCTGGGCGCCCAGTTCAACTACCACTTCGGCAACATCGTCAAGACAGCCTCCACTTCCTATGAGGAAACCTCCTACCGCGACTTCCTGTCCGGGGACTCCCTGCGGGTGAGCAGCGCGGGCGTCAAGTTCGGCCTGCAGTATGCACAGAAACTCGCCGGGAAGCACGCCCTCACCCTGGGCGCCACTTACCAGCTCTCTTCCAGACTGAACGGCCAGAGCGTCCATTATACGGAAAAGGGTTCCTATGACCGCGAACGCGAGGCCCTCGACCTGCGGGAGCAGGACCTGCACCTGGGCAGTGAGTTGGGCGTGGGCCTGTCCTACACCATCGGGGATAAGTTTTTTGCCGAATTCGACTACACCCGCACGGACTGGAGCAAGAGCGGCCTGGAACGGGTGAAAGGTTTTTCCAGCAACGGAGAACTGCCGTTTGCGCCCGCCGTGGGCCAGAGTTTCCGCGTGGGTGCGGAATACACCCCCAACCGTTCGGACATCCGTTACTTCCTGCGCCGGTGCACCTACAGGGCTGGAGCCTATTACGAACAGTCCTATTATACGGTGGGCGGTTCACAGATCAATTCGGCGGGCATCACCCTCGGAATGACCCTTCCCGTTTTCCGCTGGTACAACGGCATCAGCATAGGGCTGGAACTGGGACGGAAAGGCCTTGGAGGGGCTCCCGTCAAGGAAAATTACTTCGGTTTCAACCTGGGATTCAACGTGTTCGACATCTGGTTCCAGAAGCGCGCCTACGATTAGTGGTACGGAAATTGAAAAAATGAGAAAAGAAAAATAGTGAAGTTATGAAAAAGTTAGGTATTCTCCTTATGGCAGCAGCTGCCCTCCTTACGGTCAGCGCCAGGCAGGCAATCGCCCAGGACGGCGACTGCAACGTGTATGCCTCCTACTATCAGGAGCACTACAAGAACAAGAACTATGAGGCCGCCCTCCCCAACTGGCGGCAGGCCTATGCGCTGTGCGCGAAGAACTACAAGCAGAACATCTACGTGCACGGGGCCAAGCTGATGAACGACGAGATCAAGAAGAACATAAAGGCCAAGAACTTCGACCTTGCCCGCGCCCAGTACGACACCCTGCTCACCCTTCTGGATGAGCGCCTGGCCTATTATCCTACGGCCAAAAAGGGCGGCGTGATCGTTGAAAACAAGGTGGAGGTCCTCAACAACAAGGGCTTCTACGTGATGAACTACATCTCGCTGAACGGGGACAACCAGAAGTATCTCTACGATATGCTCATCCCCATCATCGACGCCCTCGGGAACCAGACCTCCCCGAAGATTATGGTGAACGCCTTCTCGGCCGCCGTGGCCCTGTATCGCGAGAACCAGCTGAGCGCCGACGAAGTGATTGGTCTCTACGACAAAGTGTCGGAGAACATCGACAACTATGTGTGCAAGAACGAGGCGGAGGAAGATGAGAAGGCCGGCACCAAGAAGACCGTCGAATCCCTGTTCGCGGACAGCAAGGTGGCTTCCTGCGAGAACCTGCTCGCCATCTTCGGCCCCCGCTATGAGGCCGATCCGGAGAACCTGCAGCTGGTCTCCAACATCGTCCGCCTGATGAACGCGGCCGAGGACTGCGCCTCCAACGAGCTTTATTTCAAGGCCGTGAATTCGATGCACAAGCTGGATCCTTCCTACCGCAGCGCCTTCGCTCTGTACCGCCTGAACGCGGCCCGCGGCAATGCGGCCGATGCAGCCTCCTTCCTGCAGCAGGCCATCGACTCCGACGAGTCGGACGAAGCGCAGGACGCCCAGTACTATTATGAAATGGCCGCCTTCTGCTACAAGAACGGTATGCGCGGAAAGGCCTCCGATGCCGCCCGCAAGGCCATCGACCTGGATCACGGTTTCGCCGGCAAGGCCTACCTTATCCTCGGCAACCTCTGGGCTTCGGCTCCCTGCGGCGACATCGTCGGGAAGTGGGCCCGCTACTGGGTGGCGACGGACTACTACCAGAAGGCCCGCAACACGGATCCTTCCGTGGCCGCAGACGCTTCTTCCAGCATCGGCAACGTGTCCCGCTACTATCCGGAAGCCTCCGAGGCCTTTATGTACGACCTCACCCGGGGCCAGAGCTACACGGTTTCCTGCGGCGGTATGACCGCCACCACCACCGTCCGCGTTCAGTAAGCAGTGACCCTCAGAAGCATATTTTCGACGACGGCAAGCGCCCTGGCGCTTGCTTTCGTCGTCTATGCGTGCAAAGGGCACCTTTCGGAAGCGGAGAAACTGGACCTGGCCCAGACGCCGCTCCAGACGGTGGACAGTATGTTCTTCGTCCAGTCGGAGAACGGCGTGCTGAAAATGCGCGTGGAGGCCCCCAGGATGGAATCCTACGAGCATGACACCCTCTCCTATGACCTGTTTCCCAAGGGCATCCATGTGTATGCCTACGCAGAGGACGGCTCCCTGGAGACCACCATCGTCGCCCGGCAGGCCCGCCACGACAAATACCCCCGCCGCATCAAGGACGAACGCTGGTCGGCCTACGGAGACGTGCTGGTGACCAACATCCTGAAACGGGAAACGATGGAAACCGACACCCTGTACTGGGACAGCGACAAGCGGGAAATCTGGACGGACTGTTACATTAAGCTCTCCGCCCCGTCCGGCTATATGCAGGGCGTGGGGATGCGCTCGGACGAGATGGCCCGCAACGCCATCCTCCTGAATCCCTTCGACAACGAATTCCTTCTGGAAAGCGATTCCACCAGGGTTGTCATCGACACGGTGAACTTTATCGGCCCGCTTCCAAAAAAATAGTGCGGTTTTCAAAGAAAATCCGTATCTTTGCATCCCTTATGCGAAAAACTAAAAATTAAGATACGAAATGGCAGCTCTCGAGACCATCAGAACTAAATTCGGCATTGGTGCATCGCTCATCATTGCCTTCGGTCTGTTACTGTTCCTTGTGGACCCCTCGGACATCATCAACACCATCCAGGCGTCCTCCACGAAGTATGACGTGGGTAAAATCAACGGCAAACGCATCACCTATACGGACTTCGAGCAGAAGGTGAAGGAATTCTCCGACGTGCGGGAAATGCTCACGGGCTCTTCCGCCTCCGGTGAGGAAGCCCAGCGCCAGACCCGCGAAAGCGCCTGGCAGGAGCTGGTGAACGAACACCTCATCCTCCCCACCATCGAAAAGGCAGGCGTACGCGTTGGCCAGCAGGAGCAGATTGACCTCTTTGTGGGTGACAACATCTCCCCCGTGCTCCTTTCCATGGGCATTTTCAACGACGAGAACGGAGAATTCTCCGCCAACGCCGTACGTGAATTCCTGGAGAATACCGGGGCCGATCAAAGCGGCCGCAGCGCGCTCCTGCGCAACTACCTGCAGAACGCCGTCCGTTCCACCCGCTTCAACGAGAAGTACTACGCGCTCTTCAACGCCAGCGCTTTTGTGAACTCCCTGGAGTCCCAGCGCGCCATCGCGGAGAACAACACCACCGCCAGCGTGGACTTCGTAATGTCTCCCAACACCTATTATCCCCAGGATTCCACCGTGGTGGTGACGCCTGCGGAAATCAAAAAGTACTATAAGGAGCACAAGGAAGGCTTCAAGCAGGATGCCGCCCGCGACATCGAGTACGTGGTCTACGAAGTCACTCCTTCCGCGGAGGACATCTCCGCTCAGAACGACGAGTTCGCCACCCTGTACGAAGAGTTTGCATCGGCCGAAAACGTGCGTGCCTTCCTGCAGCGCAACAGCGACCGCCAGTGGAGCGATACCTGGTACAAGGAGGGCGACCTCCGCAGCGTGAACCGCGACATCGAAAGCTGGGTATCGGCCAACAAGAGCGGCGTTTCCCCGGTCTGCACCTCCGGCGAGAACTTCTATGCCGCCCGCATTATGGAATGCGCCAACGTGCCGGATTCCGTGTATGTGCGCCACATCCTCCTGCAGGGAGCCGACGCCCGTCATCTGGCGGACAGCCTGCTGCCCACCCTGAAGCGGAATTCCTTCGCGGCCCTCGCCACCCTCTATTCGGTGGATAAGGGCAACGCCGACGGCGGCGAGCAGGGCAACATCGGCTGGATGAGCCAGCGTGCGATGATCCCTGGCTTCGAGCCCGTGATGTCGGCCAAGATCGGCCAGCCTTTCATCCTCACCACCCAGTATGGCACCCATATCGTGGAGGTGACCAAGGCCACCAAGCCCATTGCCAAGAAGAAGGTTGCCATCTTCGAGAAGGCCGCCATCCCCAGCAAGGAGACCTACTCCGCCGTGTACAACAAGGCCAACCTCCTGGCCGTGAAAGCCGCCGGCAAGTACGACAACTACAAGGCCGCCTGCGACAGCACCGGCGCCTACAGCCGCCCGCTCACCATCAATGAGGGAACCGACACCTACGGCTCCATCGGCCACGCCAAGGAAGTGACCCGCTGGGCCTTCGACAACAAGCCCGGCAAGGCTTCCGGCATCATCACCGTGGACAACAACTACTTCTTCATCGTCGCCGTCAAGGACGCCAAGAAGGAAGGTTATACTCCGCTGGCCGATGTCTCCGAAGGCATCCGCAGCCAGCTCTACCGCCAGAAGTACAGCCAGGCCCGCAAGGACCAGGTGGCCTCCGACATCGAAGGCCTGAACACCCTGGAGGAGATTGCCGAGAAACTCGGCACCACCGTCTCCAACCTCACGGACGTATCCTTCTCCACCAATTCCGCTCCGTCCACCGAGCCCGCTTTCGTGGGTGCCGTGGCCGCCGCCAAGGAAGGGGAGATCACGGGTCCCGTGGCCGGCATTATGGGCACCTATGTGTTCAAGGTGAACGATCGCGAGACGGGCGCCTTCTACACGGAGGACGACGCCAAGAAGGCCCAGGATATGATCGAAACCTATCACGAGCAGATGCTCCTGCCCCTGATGATGGAGAACACCGTCAAGGACAACAGGGCTCGGTTCTATTAATGGATTATGTCGCTTAAGTGTGGTATCGTAGGCTTGCCGAATGTCGGCAAGTCTACTTTGTTTAACTGCGTCAGCTCCGGGAAAGCCCAGAGCGCGAACTTCCCGTTCTGCACCATCGAGCCCAACGTGGGCTCCACCAATGTTCCGGACAAACGCCTGGAAGTGCTCACGGAGATCTGCCAGCCCAAACGCACCATCCCCGCCACGGTGGAGATCGTGGACATCGCCGGCCTGGTGAAGGGCGCGTCCAAGGGAGAAGGCCTGGGGAACCAGTTCCTCGCCAACATCCGTGAATGCGACGCCATCCTGCACGTGCTGCGCTGCTTCGACGACGGCAACATCATGCACGTGGACGGCTCCGTGGATCCCGTGCGGGACAAGGAAGTGGTGGACACCGAGCTCCAGATCAAGGACCTGGAGACGGTGGAAAACCGCATCAAAAAGGTGGAGAAAATGGCCACCACGGGCGGGAATAAAGAAGCGAAGAAACTGCTGGGCGTGCTGCTGAAGTACCGCGAGGCGCTGCTGCAGGGCCGCTCCTGCCGCAGCGTTTCTTTGGAGAACGCGGAAGAGGAGCAGATGGCCCACGACCTGTTCCTCCTAACCAACAAGCCGGTGCTCTACGTCTGCAACGTGGACGAGGCTTCGGCCGCGACGGGAAACGCCTACGTGGAGGCCGTGAAGGCCGCCGTGGCTTCTGAGGCCGCCGAAATTCTGGTGCTCGCAGCCGCCTCGGAGGCCGAAATCGCCTCATTCGACAGCTACGAGGACCGTCAGATGTTCCTGGAGGAGATGGGGCTCTCCGAAAGCGGCGTCGTGCGCCTCATCCAGAGCGCGTACAAGCTGCTGGGTCTGCGCACCTTCTTCACCGCCGGGGCCGATGAATGCCGCGCCTGGACCATCGTGGCGGGGGACAAGGCTCCCCGCGCCGCGGGCGTCATCCACACGGATTTCGAGCGGGGTTTTATCCGGGCGGAGGTGATCAAGTACGAGGATTTCGTGCAGTACCGCACCGAAGCCGCCGTGCGCGCCGCCGGCAAGATGGCTATTGAGGGGAAAGATTACGTCGTACAAGACGGCGACATCATGCACTTCCTGTTTAACGTATAAACAAAAAGTGCACATATAACTGATGGGGACTCTGCCCCCATAACGTTCCCTGGGGCCTCCGGCCCTTTTTTCAACATTATTCTTCGCAGTTACATCAATTAAAGCACGGAATCGTGTTCTGGTGACGAAAAGCGTGCTTTAGTGGGTGTAAAAGAGGGCGCTAAAGCACGGTGACTGGGGGTAGGAGGCCGAAAGTGTGCTTTAATCTTTAGCGGAAAAACTGTTCGATCCAGTCCTTATCCACCCGCGCGAAGCCTTCCGCCGGGCGGACGGACGGATTGCGCTGGAGGATGCCGCGGGCGTCTTCATAGACATTAAATCCAACGTTGATCAGTTGCATCTGCCCGTTCAGGGGGAAGGCGAATACCATCTCGTGATCCGCCCCGTCCAGCCTCATAAACTTGAGCGCGGCCCCGGCCGCCTCCGGGTTTTTGGCTTCGAGTTCCCGCCGCGTGACCCATTTGACCATTTCCAGGATGGTGTCTTCCAGGCCGGCGTCGTGAATGTTTACTTTCTCCACCAGTTCGCCCACTTCGCGCACCAGGCGCAGGGTGTAGCCTTCCAGCTCCTTCACGGCATCGGCCACCTGTGCGGGCGGCTCGGCCTCTCCGGGCAGCAGCCACACCATCAGGCGGGCATCCGGGTCGTGATACAGCGTCTGGTACACCGCCAGGTTGCGCCGGCCGCAGTAGGGGCACTCCCATACGAATAAAGAGCCGTCCTTGACCCGGGCTTTCAGTTCCGGATCAAGGGCGACGTTGATGCTTTCCCGAACCTCGATGTCCGTGGTCCGGTGACAGTTGTTACAGAGCGCGGGCTCCATCGCTGATGACTACGTCGTACACCTTGGGGGCGTGGCCGAATTCGGCCTCGAAGCCCTTCCTGGCGGCGGCGATGAATGCGTCGTAGAGCTCGTCCTTCACCAGGTTGATGGTGCAGCCGCCGAAGCCGCCGCCCATCACGCGGGAGCCGGTGACGTCCATCTTCCGGGCCAGTTTGTTCAGCCAGTCCAGTTCCGGGCAGGACACCTCGTAGAGGCGGCTGAGGCCGAAGTGGGTCTGGTACATCATCTCGCCCACGGTCTCGTAGTCACCGCGTTCCAGGGCGTCGCACACGTCCAGCACGCGCTGCACTTCCCCGATCACGTATTCCGCGCGGATGAAGTCTTCCTCGCTGATCTTGTCCCGCACGTCGTCCAGCCACAGGCGCTTGGCGTCGCTCAGGAACTCTACGTCCGGATGGTTCTCCCGGATGGCCGCAGCGGCCCTTTCGCAGGATTCACGGCGCTTGTTGTAGGCGCTGGAGGCGAGTTCGTGCTTCACGCAGGAGTCGATCAGAACCAGCTTATAACCCACGGGGTTGAAGGGGAAGTACTTGTACTCCCCGGTCTTGCAGTTCAGGCGGATGAGGGAACCTTCCTTGCCGAAGATGGAGGCGAACTGGTCCATAATGCCGCACTTGACGCCGCAGTAGTTGTGCTCCGTGCTCTGGCCGATCTTGGCGAGTTCGAACTTCTCGATGCCGTTGCCGTTGATTTCGTTGATGGCGAAAGCGAAGACGCTCTCCAGGGCGGCCGATGAGCTCAGACCCGCACCCAGGGGCACATCGCCGGCGAAGACGGCGTTGAAGCCCTGTACCTTGCCGCCCCGCTTGAGGGTTTCGCGGCAGACGCCGAAGATGTAACGGGCCCACTGCTGCGCGGGCTTGTCCTCCTCTTTGAGGCCGAACTCCGTATACTCGTCGAAGTCGATGGAGAAGACCTTCACCTTGTCCGTTCCGTTGGGCTCGATGGCGGCCATAATCCCGAAGTTGATGGCGCCGGGGAATACGTAACCGCCGTTGTAGTCCGTGTGTTCGCCGATGAGGTTCACGCGGCCGGAAGACATATACAGCTGACCTTCCTTGCCGAAGAGGCTCTTGAATTTTTCCTGGATTTTCGCTTTCATATCAATAGTAGGTTTTAGTTTTCGCGTCTTACAAAGATAGGAAATAATTTCGTATCTTTAAGGCATGAAAACATTGTTTTTGTGCCTTTTTTTGGCGGCTATCCAGCCGGGCGACAGCCTGAAAGTCCTGTTCTGGAACCTGGAAAACTATTTTGACTGGCGCGACGGCGGCGCCGGAAGCGCGGATACGGAGTTTTCCTCCAAGGGGGACAAACGCTGGACGAAACGCCGGTTCAAGGCCAAGAGCAACGCCATCGCAAAGACCCTGCTCTGGGCCGGGACGCCCGATGTGGTGGGGCTGGCCGAGGTAGAAAACAAGTTCGCCCTCAAACGGCTTCTGGAGGATACGGCGCTAAGGAAACTGGATTACAAGATCGTACACTTCGATTCTCCGGATCCCCGCGGGATTGACGTGGCGCTGCTGTACCGGAGCTCCCGGCTCAAGTTCGTCCGCGCCAAACCCTGCCACATCTATGGAAAGAAGGGAGAAGTTCTCACCACGCGGGACATCCTGCTGGCGCAGTTCAAGCCGGTGGGAGGCGGGGAGCCCATCGCCTTCCTGGTGAACCACCACCCTTCCAAGTACAGCGGCGTCGAGGAGACGAACAAGCGCCGCGAGCGGGCGGTCAAACGCCTGCGGGCTCTGGCGGATTCCCTGCAGGGAGCCGGATATAAACGGATCGTGGCGATGGGAGATATGAACGACACGCCGGCGAATCCCGTCTACAAGAAACTGTCTCCCACCCTGAGGAACCTTGCGGAACCGCTCCACAAAAAGGGACAGGGAACGATCCGTTATGACGGAGACTGGGAACTCATCGATATGTTCTTTGCAACGCCCGCGACCAATGCCGGGCCGATGCGCATCCTGCACCCGGCCTTTCTCACGGAAAACGACAAAAAGCACGGCGGCGAGAAGCCCCTGCGCACCTACTCCGGTAAGAAATACCTGGGCGGGGTGAGTGACCACCGTCCCATCCAGGTGAGTTTGCCGTGTAAATAACCGCTAAAGCAGTGCCTGCAGAATGATTTCCGGTGCCGCGTCTTTGACCAGCACCGTTTTTTTTGCGTCAAGCAGGTACAGCGAAGGGATGGCGCGGACGGCGTAGATACGGTCCTGCCGGATGGTGAACGTGGGGTCGTAGCCGCAGATCCAATCCTTCGGATAATCGGCCATCCGCTCCTTCCAGAGGGCGATGTCTTCGTCGATGTAGACGTCCACCACCTTGAGGGCGCCGCTGGAAATCTGCGCCTGGATGCCCGGATACTGCGCCATCATCGCCACCAGGTCGCGGCAGGCGTCGCAGTCCGGATTGCCGAAAATGAGGAAAGTCCTTTCCGCCTTGATGGAATGCAGGGTGCAGCGCTTTCCGGCGGTGTCAATGAAAGTGAAATCGGCCGCCACCGTGCCCGTCCGGTTCAGCGAACAGACTTTCGCCTCCCAGGCGTAGTTTGCGCGGTAGTCTTCCCGGATGAGGGCCGATGCAGCCAGTTTCTCCGCGAGCGGCAGGTACAGGTCCTCGCTGCGGACGGGGGAGTTGGGGTCGTAGAAGTAGCGGGTGGCGAGTCCCACCACCTCCGGCAGGACGTTCCCTTCCGGATGGGCCAGCTGGAAGGCCTCCAGGCGGTCGTACATCGCACTCATCGCCTTCTGCCCCTTAGCCAGCGGCGCCTGCTGGGTGAGCGTCGCGAAGACGCCCATCTGCTTCTCCACCTGTTCCAGCGGAACGCCGTTCACGGTGACCGAGTCGCAGAAATAGAGGCTGTCCGGGGCGGTAAAACGGTCCCAGAAATGGTTGCAGAGCCAGTCCAGGCGCTGGGCGGGTTCGGTGACCATCACCGGGGCTTCGGCCTTCGGGAAATCCCGCTTGGCCGGCGCCTGATTCCTGGGCTTCTTGGGCCCGCAGGAGAGTGCGACAGCCAGGGCGAGCGCGAAAAATATATACGGTCTTGCCTGCATCATAAGGCAAATGTACGGTTTTTTGGTTAAATTTGCGGTATATGCGCGCGCAAATCCGAAAATACCTGCTGCCCCTGGCCCTGGTCTTTCTCGCCGGGGTTCCGCTGCGGGCGCAGTTCTACCTTCCCGGGGACGACCCCGCCCGTCTTCGCTGGTATAGCCTGGAATCGGCGCATTATGAGGTGATTTTCCCGCAGGGGGCCGATTCCCTGGCCCGCAGTTACGCCCGCGCGCTGGAGCAATACCGCCTGCCGATGGGAAGGAGCCTCGGAGATATGACCCCCGGTGCGGGGCAGTGCCGGAAAATGCCGGTGGTGCTCCATACGCACAACACCTACTCCAACGGCTCGGTGGGCTGGGCCCCCAGCCGGATGGACCTATACACCCATCCGGAAGCCTACGGCCCGGAGCCCATTCCCTGGAACCTTCAGCTCTCCGCCCACGAGCCCCGGCACCAGTCGCAGCTCCAGTTCGGCCAGCGGGGCATCCTCCCCTGGCTTACCGGGCAGATGTGGGCGCCCGTTTACTGGCAGCTCTACATCGAGCAGTCCCTGGCCGAAGGAGACGCCGTGGTGGCCGAAACCGGCCTCGCCCGCGGTACGCGCGCCCGCACGGCCGATTTCCTGAATTACTATCAGGTGGCGCTCTCGGCCGGGAAGACCCGCAGCTGGGACCGCTGGCGCTACGGCTCCTACAAGCATTATACGCCGGACCACTATGCGCTGGGCTATGTGACGCTGGGCGGCGCCCGCACCTTATACGGGGACCCGCTGATCCTCAGGGAAGCACTGGACCTGGCCTGGAAAAAGCCCTGGTATGTGGCGCCGTACAACTCGCAGAAAGTGATAGCGGAGCACGCCGGGAAGCCGTTCAAAGAGGCGTTCAAGGATATCCAGGAGCATTTCAACGGAATCTGGGAAGCGCAGCGCGCCGCCCGCGGACCTTTTATGCCGATGGAGGTCGTAACCCCGGACGAAGCCTACGATATGGAATACGACTCCCCGCAGTGGACCGGAGACGGTTTCCTGGTTCTCCGGAAGAGTTATCTGCGTCCGGACGAACTGGTCCGTTTCAAAGACGGGAAGATGAAGGTGGTCCGCAAGTTCGCCTCCAACACATCCTCCCTGTTCTGGGACGAACACGCCTATGTCTACTGGTCGGAAACCCGCCGGCATCCCCGCTGGGACCTGGACGGGACGTCGGTCATCTGCCGCTACAATCCGATGCTGGATAAAGTGGAGCAGATCACCCGCGGCACGCGGTACTACAATCCGCAGCCTTCCCCGGACGGGGAGCGCCTGGCGGTGGTGGAGTATCCCGTGGAGGGCGTAACCCTCCTGGTGGTCCTGCAGGCCGATAAAGGTGCCGTGCTCCGGCGTGTCCCGCTGCCGGAAGGCGTGCAGGGGACGGAATCGGCCTGGATCGGGGACGAGATCTATGTGGCGGGCATCTCCCGCGGCGGCTTCGGCCTGTATAAACTCTCGGCCGACGGCACCTGGACGGAAGTGCTCCCGCCGTCGGAGCAGAAGCTGGTAAATCTTGGTTCAGCCGCGGAATGCCTGGAATGGGTGAGCGACCGGAGCGGCGTGAACGAGCTCTACCGCTATCATCCCGCCACCGGTCAGTTGCAGCAGATCACGTCGACCCCCTTCGGCGCCACGGATTTCGTCTCCGACGGGGAATACCTCTATTATGTGTCGCAGGCGCAGGAAGGCCGGCCGCTTTACCGCACGCCCCTGAGCGCCCTGCAGCCCCGGGAGGTGGCCTGGGCCGATGTGACGGCGCGTCCCGTGGAGGATGCCATCACCGCCCAGGAACAGGCCCTGGGCCCGGCGCCGGATTTGGATTCGTTCGTGCCGCTGTCGGCCCCGAAACGCTACCGCAAGCTGGCGCACCCGCTCCGTCTGCACTCCTGGGTCCCCCTGTACGTGGATTACGACGCCGTGAAGAGCGGCAGCGGGGACTTCTCCTATGAGACGGCCGCCCCGGGCGTGAGCGGCTATTTCCAGAATACGCTGGGGACCTTCTCCGGAATGGTGGGCCTGGCCGTCCACCCGGATCCGGACCGCGACGGCGCCTGGCGCAGTTCCCTGCACCTGCAGGCCGTATACAGCGGACTCTATCCCGTATTCGAGGCCAGCCTGGACATCGGCAATTCCCAGTCCCGGCTCTATGTGATCCAGCACTATTTCGACGGCACCTACGGCTCCTACCGGACCGCTTCCGTCCTGCAGGCCACGCCGGAAATCTCCGGCAGCCTGCGCGCCTATATCCCCTGGTCCTTCAACAAGGGCGGAGTTCTCTACGGCCTCACGCCCCAGGTGAATTACGCGTTCACCAACAACCCGTTCGCCCTGGGGATGCAGGAACTCCGGCAGAACGGCACCCTGGCCGGCGTTCCGGCGCTGTACAGCCGCACCACACAGACGCTGGAACCCTCCGGCCCGGCGTCAAGCCATCTTTCCGGAGCCCTTCGCGGCTACATTATGGCACGCCGGGGCAGCTCGCAGGCCTATCCCCGCTGGGGATTGGGCGTGGAGGTGGGAGCCGGTTTCCGGCCCGGGCTCACGCAGTATTATGCGCCCAATACTTATGCCTACGCCTATGCCTATCTTCCGGGCTTCACGCGTGCGCAGGGCCTCCGGCTCACCTTCACCGGGCAGCAGAAAATGGATAAGTGTCTTCTGGGCGACCTCTATGCCGGCGTGGCGCCCCGCGGGTTCAATTCCGCCACCGGGCTTTCCGCGCTCATCGGCCAGAATTTCCCCTGGCAGTGGCGGGTGACGGCGGACTATGCCATCCCCATCTATGTGGGAGATATTTCCATTCCGGCAGTGGCCTATATCCGGAACTTCCTCCTCACTCCGCACGCGGACTATACCGGTCTAAAGAACGGGTATGACCTGTGGAGCGTGGGGGCCGATCTTTCGGCCTCCCTGGCCCGCCTGTTCTTCCTGCCCTTCGACGCCTCGGTGGGCGTGTCCTTCAGCTATCTGGGCGGCCACCTTTACCCCTACACCGGGCAGCAGAAACCCTACAGTTTCTCGCTCATCTTCGGGGTAGACTTTTGATTTTTTTATTTACCTTTGCAGGTTATGAAACAGTACCTGGATTTGTTGAGGCATATCCGTGAAAACGGCGTGATGAAAGAGGACCGCACTGGCACCGGAACGCAGAGCGTATTCGGCTACCAGATGCGTTTCAATCTCGCGGACGGCTTCCCGCTCCTCACCACCAAGAAAGTGCATCTGAAATCCATCATCCACGAGCTTCTGTGGTTCATCGCCGGGGATACGAATATCAAATATCTGAAGGATAACGGCGTTTCCATCTGGGATGAATGGGCCGATGAAAACGGAGACCTGGGTCCCGTGTATGGTCACCAGTGGCGCTCCTGGCAATCTGCGGATGGAAGGGTAATCGACCAACTTTCGAATGTAATTGACCTGATACAACACCATCCGGACTCCCGCAGAATGCTGGTAACGGCCTGGAATCCGTCCGAAATCGACAAAATGGCCCTCCCTCCCTGCCACTGCCTGTTCCAGTTTTACGTGGCCGACGGGAAACTCTCCTGCCAGCTGTACCAGCGCAGCGCGGACGTGTTTCTGGGCGTGCCTTTCAACATTGCGTCCTACGCGCTGCTCACCCTGATGATCGCGCAGGTGAGCGGGCTGGAGCCGGGCGAGTTCGTTCACACCACCGGCGACACCCACATCTATAAGAACCACTTCGAGCAGGTGGCCCTGCAGCTCTCCCGCGAGCCGCGGCCGCTGCCCGTAATGAAACTCAACCCGGAAGTAAAGTCCATTTTCGACTTCCGCTACGAAGACTTCACCCTGGAGGGCTACGATCCCTGGCCCGCCATCAAAGCACCCGTTGCCGTATGATCAAAGCGCTCATCGTCGCCATCGGCGAAAACCACGAAATCGGCGTCAAGAATGCCCTCCCCTGGCACATCGCCGAGGACCTGAAATATTTCAAGGCCACCACCCGCGGCTACCCCGTCATTATGGGGCGCACCACCTATTTTTCCATCGGCCGTCCGCTTCCCGGCCGCACGAACATCGTGCTGAACCTGGGCGGCGACCCCATCCCCGAGGTGAACTGCGTCTATTCCTTTGACGAGGCTTATGCCGTGGCCGAAGCCACCGGGGCGGAAATGTGCTTTGTCATCGGCGGCGCTTCCGTGTACCGGGCCGCGATGCCCCAGATGGACAAGCTCTACATCACCCACGTGCACGCGACGGTGCCCGAGGCCGATACTTTCTTCCCGGAGATAGACCCCCTCCTCTGGGAGCGCGAAAGTATCAGCGAAACCCACACGGATCCGGAGACCGGATACACGTTTGAATTTGCGGTCTACCGTCGCCGGTAAAGACGGAAAACGAACTTGATGCAACAGAAAAGAGAACACTTCGGCAGCCGGTTTGCGGTGATTGCCGCGATGGTGGGCAGCGCCGTGGGCCTCGGGAACATCTGGCGCTTCCCCTATATCCTGGGCGAATACGGCGGGGCTGCTTTCATCCTGGTCTATATCGCCGCGTCGCTCATCCTCGCGCTCCCCATCTTTTACGCCGAATCCATCATCGGCCGCCGCTCCCGTTCGGATACCTTCGGCGCGATGCGGAAACTCGCCCCCGGCACCCCCTGGCGCTGGGCGGGCCTGGTGACCATCGTCTCGCCGATGCTGGTGCTGAGCTATTATTCCGTGGTGGGCGGCTGGAGCGTGGAATACCTTTTCAAGTCCCTCTCCTTCAGTTTTACAGACGTTCCGGCCGAGGAAATCCCCGGCTTTTTCGGCCATTTCATCTCCTCTCCCTGGCAGCCGATTCTCACCCACACGGCCTTTATGGCGGCGGTGGTGTTCATCGTGCTGGGCGGCGTATCCAAAGGCATCGAAAAGTTCTCCAAACCGGCGATGCCCGCCCTGTTCATCCTGATAGTGGCCATCGCGGTGTATTCCCTCACGCTTCCGGGAGCCTGGGCCGGGGTGACGTATCTGGTGAAACCGGACTTTTCGCGCCTGACGGCCGACGCCTGCGCGGCGGCCCTGGGCCAGGCGTTTTTCTCGATGTCGCTGGGCGTGGGTGCCATCCTCACCTATTCCTCTTATGTGAAGCGGGAGGAAAACCTGATGGTCTCCGGCGTGGGGACGGCCGTGTGCGACCTGCTGTTCGCCCTCATTGCGGCCTTCGCCGTCATCCCCAGCGTGTTCGCCGCGGGGCTCCAGCCTTCCGGCGGCCCCTCCCTGGTGTTTGAGACCCTGCCCTACATTTTCCACCGGATGGGCGAGGGGCTTCCCCTGGTGAGTACGCTGGTCTCGGCCGTCTTCTTCATTACCATCCTGGCGGCGGCCCTTTCGAGCGCCATTTCGATGCTGGAGGTGGGTGTGGCCTTCCTCTCCGACGAACGCGGTTTCAAACGCCGGAACGCCACCCTGCTGCTGGGTTTCCTCTGCTGGGCGGTGGGCGTCCTGTGCAGCCTGTCCTTCGGCCCGCTTTCCGGGTTCCATATCCTTGGGAACAGCATCTTCGACTTCCTGGATCACCTCTGCTCCGACTGGCTGATGCCCTTAGGCGGCCTCATCTTCACCCTCTTCGTGGGCTGGAAGATGTCCAGGGCCGATGTCCGTGATGAATTCACGAACGGCGGCACGGTGAACGTGAAGCTATTTAACGCCGTCTACTTCCTCATGCGCTTCGTCGCCCCCGTGGGCATCCTCGTGGTGTTTGTGACGAACCTGGTGATGTAAAAATTCCCAATATATTGTGATTTTCTCTTGTTTTTCTCGAAAACAAAGGGGTATAATTACTATCTTTACGCTATGAAACGACTCATTCCCCTCCTGCTTCTGCTGGCTGCCGGCTGCGCTTCCCGCGGCGGATGGACGGCCGCCGAACGCGCGGTCATCGGCCAAAAGGACTCCGTGATGTATGTGTGCACGATGCCCGGGGACTCCGCCATCCTGCGCGCGCAAAGCGTCGACTTAGGCCCCCGGGAACTGCGTTCACCGGAGCTGCAGACCCTCCTTGCCAAGATGCTCTGCACCGTCACCGACCCCTCGCAGGACGGGGTGGGCATCGCCGCGCCGCAGGTGGGGCTGAACCGCCGCATCGTCTGCGTGCTGCGCTACGACAAGCCCGGGGAACCTTTTGAAGCGTTCCTCAACATTCAGATCGATTCGCTTATCGGCGAAAAAACCTCCGGGCCCGAGGGTTGCCTGTCGCTGCCCGGCCTAAGGGGCATCGTCCCCCGCCACCGCGCCGTGCAGATTAGCTATCTCACACCGGAGGGAGAACCCGTCACGGAACGCGTGGAGGGCTACACCGCCATCATCTTCCAGCACGAATGCGACCACCTGGACGGCATCCTCTACACCGACCGGGCGGATTCCGTGTGGCACCAGTAGAATCAACAAAAACACCATAAGCTATGACCATCGACAAGAAACTCTGGGGCACTTCCCCCGACGGAAAGGAAATCTACCTTTATACCTTAACGAATGCTTCCGGCGCCAGCGTGCAGCTGTGCAGCGTGGGAGCGGCCATCGTCTCCATCAACGTACCGGACGCCGCCGGGAAGCTGGCCGATGTCATCATCGGCTACCCGAATCCCCTGGATTATTTCGCCGACGGTCCCTGCTCCGGCAAGGTGCCCGGCCGCTATGCCAACCGCATTGCGAAGGGTCGCTTCACCCTGGACGGCGTGGAGTACACGCTTCCCATCAACAACGGCCCGAACCACCTGCACGGCGGCCCCAACGGCTTCCAGAACCAGGTGTGGGACAGCCGCATCGAGGGGGATGCCGTGGAATTCACCTACTTCTCCGAGGACGGCGAGGCGGGGTATCCCGGCAACCTGAAGGCGGTGGCCCATTACACCTGGGCCGATGACAACTCCCTCAAGCTCATCCTCACGGCCCAGGCCGACAAACCCACGGTGGTGAACCTCACCAACCACGTCTATTTCAATCTGGACGGCGAGGCTTCCGGCAGCGTGCTGAACCATAAACTGCAGCTGAACGCTTCCCAGTGGCTCCCCACGGACGAAACCCTCATCCCGCTGGGCGCCCCGGAAGATGTGGCGGGTACGCCGATGGATTTCGTGGAGGCGAAGGAAATCGGCCGGGACATCAAGGCGGTTTTCCCGGCGCTCAAGATAGGAAAGGGCTACGACAACTGCTTCCTCATCGACGGCGCTACGCCCGGGCAGCTTTCGGAAGCGGCCCAGCTCTGGGGCGCCAAGTCCGGCCGTCACCTGACCGTTCTCACCACCCAGCCCGCCGTGCAGATCTACACCGGCAACTGGCTGAAGGGTTGTCCCGTGGGCAAAGGGGGCCGCGCGTACGAAGACTACGACGCCGTGGCCATTGAATGCCAGCACTGCCCGGACTCGCCCAATAAGCCGGACTATCCCTCCACGGAGCTAAGACCCGGGGAAGTTTACCAGGAAGCGATTATCTGGGCGTTTTCGGTAAACGATTGAGTTTGAACGTTTTATAAAAACTCCTCCCTTCGTTTTTGAGGGGAGGAGTTTCTTTATCTTTTTGATTTATAAATCGTTAACGAAAACGGTCTTTCAAGAAGGATAGCGAAAGCAGCACGCCTGCTATTACGGAAATTACCGAAGCCTCGGCTCCGAAGGCGCCGCCGGTGAGCCACGCCGGGCCTTCGACGGTAGCCTGGATGAGGCTTTCGCCGGCCCCGTTGCCGCTCACGGCAAAGCCGAAGATATTGCCCTGGGTAAAGTTCCAGGCCCAGTGGATGCCGATGGGCAGCCACAGCGTGCCGCTCCATTTATAGGCCGCTCCCAGCAGCACGCCCGCTTCAATGGCGATGGCGATGGAAGCCCAGAGGGTCCCGCCCGGATTTATCCAGTGCACCAGCCCGAAAAGCAGCCCGCTGACCCCGATGGCCCACCAGAAACCGAAGCGCTCGTCAATCCACTTGAACAGCACGCCGCGGAAGATGATTTCCTCCCCCGCTGCCACCAGCAGGAACCAGAAGAAAGCGTCGCCGAGGGCGTTCCAGTCCGCGTGATAACCGTCGATTCTGTATACACCCACAAGCATTAACACACCGGCCACAAAGACAAAGAAGAGGAAGCCGATAACCAGCCCCAGTACAGTTTGCGGAATGAACTTCCGCATCAGCAGGTCCTGCGGCCAATGCCGCTCGAACCAGCGTACGAAAAGGGCGTACAGACCCAGCATCCCGGAGGCAATGCTGCCGGAGAGGATCCAGCCCTGCCAGCCCGTTACCGAATAGCCGAGGCCGGAAAAACCGTACAACAGCATTGAAAGCAGGAGTCCCGCAACGAGCAGGAGCACCCACTTCCACAGTGGCATAGATTTAATGGCGGACATCCTTTAGATTCCTAATTCTTCCTTCATCGCCCGGAGCAGGTCGAAAGCCTGCAGGGGGGTCATATTGTTGAGGTCGGCCCCTTTGAGGCGGTCGCGCAGGGATTCCAGCAGCGGGTCGTCCAGCTGGAACATCGAGAGCTGCACCGAGCCGTCCTTTTCCACGTGTCCGGCCTTCGTCTGATGCGGCCGAACGGGCGTGAGCGCGCCGATGGCTTCCAGCTTCTGGCTGTTCTCCAGGGCCTTGAGCGTGCGCTCGGCGCTCTCCAGCACGGGCAACGGCATCCCGGCCATCCGGGCCACGTGGATACCGAAGCTGTGGGCCGTGCCGCCTTCCTTGATCTTGCGGAGGAAGAGGACTTCGCGGCCCACCTCCTTCACCGTCACGTGGAAGTTCTTCACACGCGGGAAAAGGCCTTCCAGGTCGTTCAGCTCGTGATAATGCGTGGCGAAGAGCGTCTTTGCCCCCTTCCCGTATTCGTGGATGTACTCCACAATTCCCCGGGCGATGGACATCCCGTCGTAGGTGGAGGTGCCGCGGCCGATTTCGTCCAGGAGCACCAGCGACCGGCCCGAAAGATTGTTCAGGATCATCGCCGTCTCCAGCATCTCCACCATAAAGGTGGATTCCCCGCGGGAGATGTTGTCCGTCGCCCCCACGCGGGTGAAAATCTTGTCCAGCCAGCCGATGCGGGCCTCCGCCGCCGGCACGAAGGAGCCCGTCTGGGCCATCAGCGCGATGAGGGCGGTCTGCCTCAGAAGGGCCGATTTACCCGCCATATTGGGGCCGGTAAGGATGATGATCTGCTGCTTCTCGGTATCCAGATAGACGTCGTTGGGAACGTATTCTTCCCCTGCTGGCATTAAAGTTTCGATGACCGGATGGCGGCCGCCCTTGATGTCCAGGGCCTTTCCGTCGTTCATCCGGGGCCGGCAGTAGTGCCAGTCCAGCGCCTGCCGGGCAAAGCCCGCGAGCACGTCCAGTTTCGCCAGGATGCGGCTGTTGGTCTGGATGGCGGGAATCTGCTGCTGGATGCGGCCGATGAGTTCCCCGTAAATGCGCGTTTCGATGGCGTAGATGCGGTCTTCGGCCGTGAGGATCTTCTCCTCGTAGTGCTTGAGTTCCTCGGTGATATAGCGCTCGGCGTTCACCAGGGTCTGCTTACGGATCCATTCCGGCGGCACCTGGTCCTTATAGGTATTCCGCACCTCGATATAATAGCCGAAGACGTTGTTGTAGGCGATTTTCAGAGAGGAGATGCCGGTGCGTTCGGCCTCCCGCTGCTGCATCTGCAGGAGGTAGTCCTTGCCGCCGGCCGAGAGCCCGCGCAGTTCGTCCAGTTCCTCGTCCACTCCTTCTGCAATCACCGGGCCCTTCCCAATCTGGACGGCCGGTTCGGGGTCCATAATACGGCGGATATCGGCCAGGAGTTTCTCGCAGTTCTTAATCCCCTTCAGGAGCTTATCCAGCGCCGGACTGCCTTCCAGGCGTTCCCGGATGGGGCCGATGAGCGAAAGCCCCCGTCCCAGCTGCATCACCTCGCGCGGGAAAGCCTTCCCCGTGGCGATGCGGCCAAGGATGCGCTCCATATCGCCGATTTTGCCGATGTCCTCCTGCGTAGCGTCCAGCACTTCCGGATTTTCGGTGAGGTGCTGCACGATGTCGTATCGGCCTTCCAGCTCCTTGAGGTCCATGATGGGCATCGCGAGCCACTGGCGAAGGAGGCGGGCGCCCATCGGCGAGGTGCACTTGTCCAGCGTCTGGACGAGGGAGACGCCATCGGCCCCGGCCGCACTTTGGAATACTTCCAGATTACGGAGGGTGAAGCGGTCCATCCAGACGAACTTCCCTTCATCGATGCGGCCGATGGTGCAGATGTTTTTGAGGCCCGTGTGCTGCGTCTGTTCCAGATACACCAGCACGGCCCCGGCGCTGCATACACCCAGCGGATACGGCTCGATGGCAAAGCCCTTCAGGCTCTCCACGCCCAGCTGGCGCTTGATGCGCTCCACCGCCGCGTCGTACACGAAGGCCCACTCGTCGATGGAGGTGAAGAAATAGTCGCCCAGGCGCTCCCGCAATCCCTTTTCGTAGCCGCGCTGGACCACCAACTCCTTGGGTTTGAGCGAACCTATTAACGTTCCGATATACTCCAGCGAGCCCTGCGCCACCTGAAACTGTCCCGTAGAGACATCCAGGAACGCGGCGCCGCAGCGGTCCTTTTCGATGGTGAGACCGCAGAGGAAATTGTTCTCCTTGACCTCCAGCATATTCTCGCCGAAGGAAATGCCCGGCGTCACGATTTCGGTGATGCCGCGCTTGACCAGCTTCTTGGCGAATTTGGGGTCCTCCAACTGGTCGCAGACAGCTACCTTGTAGCCTGCCCGCACCAGTTTGGTGAGGTAGTTTTCCAGCGCGTGATGCGGAAATCCGGCCATCGCCACGGGGCCTTTTTCGCCGTTGGATTTCTTGGTCTGGACCAGGCCCAGCACGCGCACGGCGGTGAGGGCATCGTCGGCATAGGCCTCGTAGAAGTCGCCCACACGATACAGCAGCACGGCCTCGGGGTGTTGTGCTTTCACCTCGAAGTAATGCTTCAGCATAGGGGTATCTTCCGCGAGCTTGGCCATTGCGTGTGATTGTAGATTACAAAAATACGAAAAAATCGGTATATTTGTATGTTTATGGGAAAGCGTGTCCTTGTCATAGCGTACTACTGGCCCCCGTCCGGCGGCAGCGGCGTGCAGCGCTGGGTGAAGTTCTGCAAGTACCTGCCGGACTTCGGCTGGGAGCCCGTGGTCTATGCCCCTTCGAACGCCGCCTATCCTGCGGTGGATCCCGGGATGGGGGCGGACCTTCCGGACACGCTGGAAGTAATCAGAAGGCCGATCCGTGAGCCGTATGCCCTTTATAAAAAGCTGATGGGCAGGAAGGCCGGGCGCGAGGTGACGGAGATCTCTTCCGGGAAGAAGACCTGGAAGCAGCGCCTGAGCCTCTGGATCCGCGGCAACCTCTTCGTCCCGGACCCGCGCGTGGGCTGGGTGAAGCCGTCGGTGCGCTTCCTGAAAAAGTACCTGAAAGCACATCCGGTGGACGTCATCGTCACCACCGGGCCGCCGCACTCGATGCATCTGATCGGCGAGAAACTCCACAAAGCCACCGGCATTCCCTGGATTCCGGACTTCCGGGATCCCTGGACGCGGATGTACTATCTGAAGCACCTGCCGATGACCGAACGCACCTGGGAAAAACTCCGGAGGCAGGAGCAGTCCGTGCTGGATTCCTGCAGCACAGTCCTCGCCTGCACCCCTTACGTGCAGGAGGAGTTCCGCGCGCAGACGAAAACGCCCGTCGCCTGCATCACCAACGGCTTCGACGAGGAAGATTTCGCCGGCGAGGCCCCGCTTCAGGACGGTTATTTCAACATCACCCACACTGGTCTTTTCGCCGCCGACGGCAACCCCTTCACGCTGTGGAAAGTGCTGGGCGAAATGGCCGCGGAAGACCCCTGGTTCCGCCAGGCCTTGCGCCTGCGCCTCATCGGAAAAGTGGACGTGGAGGTGATGGAAGTGATAAAAGCCGCCGGCCTGGAGGCCAACGTGGTGAGCCTGGGATACTGCAATCACGAGGAAGCCGTGCGTGAGCAGCGGGCCGCCACCGTGCTCCTGCTGCCGCTGCGCAACGACCCCGAGTATCGGCCCATCCTGCCGGGGAAACTCTTCGAATACCTGGCGGCCCGGCGCCCGGTGCTGGGAATCGGCCAGACGGACGGCGCGATGGCGCAGGTGCTCGCTTCGACGAAGGCCGGCGAGACGGCCGACTGGATGGAGGCCGATAAAATGCGCGCCTTCCTCGGCGCCGCCTACAAACAGTTCTGCGAGACCGGCGTCCCGGAAACGTCCGGGGACATCGGCCCTTATACCCGCCGCGCCACGGCCCGTGCCCTGGCCCGGCTCCTGGAAAGCGTATGAAAGACATTTGGAAGAAGATCCTGACAGCCCTGGGCACGGTGGCCCTTTTCCTGGCGCTGAGCTACGGTTTCGTGCCGCAGGTGCTGGACGGGAAGATCGTGAACCAGAGCGACATCTCCGGCTACGTGGGGATGTCCCACGAGATGAACGAGTGGAACAAGGCCCACCCGGACGACCCCGCCTACTGGTCGGATTCGATGTTCGGCGGGATGCCCACTACGGCGATATCGGCCAATAAGAAAGGCGACGCCACCCAGTGGATCTACGACCTTCTGCTGGTGGGGAAGCGCCCGGCCACCTACCTCTTCGTGACCCTGCTGGGGGCGTTCCTCCTCTTCCTGGCGCTGGGTGTCAGCTGGCCCGTAGCGGTGGGCGGGGCCATCGCCGTCGCATTCTGCAGCTACAATTTCCAGATCATCCAGGTGGGGCACAATACCAAGATGCAGGCGATTGCCTTTATGCCCTGGGTGCTTGCAGCGCTGGTATTTACCTATAAAAGCAAAAGGAAACTGCTGGGCGCGGTGCTCTTCGCCCTGGCGCTGAGCCTGCAGATCAAGGCCAACCATCAGCAGATCAGTTATTACCTGGCCCTGATGGTGCTGCTGTATGCCGTCACGGAACTCATCCATACCATCCGGACGAAGGACTGGAAGCCGTTCCTGGTGGCATCGGCCCTGCTGCTGGTGCTGGGCTGTGCGGGCATTGCGACCAACGTGAACAAACTCCTGCCGCTGGCGAAATACACCCCCAACACGATGCGCGGCGGCTCGGAACTGGCCCGGTCCGACGGCGCTTCCAAGGGCCTGGACCTGGAATACGCCACCCAGTGGAGCTACGGCTGGGAAGAACTCCCGAACCTGATGATTCCGGACTTCAACGGCGGCTCCTCGTCCGGGGCGGTGAATCCGGAGAAATCGGCCACCATCAAGCTGCTCCGGCAGTCCGGCCAGCGGAATCTGAAGGAGACCGCCAAGGCCCTGCCGCTGTACTGGGGTCCGCAGCCCTTTACCGCCGGGCCGATGTATATGGGTGCCATCACCCTCTTCCTTTTCGTCCTGGGCCTGGGTCTGTACCGGGGCCGGGAGAAATGGTGGCTACTGGCGGCGACCGTCCTGGCCGTCCTGCTGGCGGTGGGGAGCCATTTTATGACGTTTACGGCGCTTTGTTTCAAGGTGCTGCCTCTGTATAACAAGTTCCGGACGGTGTCGATGGCCCTGGTTGTGCTGCAGGTGAGCCTGCCCCTTTTGGGCTTCGTCACGCTGGACCGGATCGTGCGCGAAGAATACGACCGGAAGCGCTTTATGAAGGCCTTCTGGTGGGCCCTCGGCCTCACGGGCGGTTTCTCGCTGCTGTGCGCGCTGGCCCCGGGTATTTTCGGCACCTTCTCCGGCGCCGCCGACGAAGGGATGCAGGACATCATCGTGGATGCCCTCGTGAAAGACCGCATCGCCCTGTTCCGGCACGACGCCTTCGTCTCGGCCATTTTGATCGGCCTCTCCGGGGCGGCGCTGCTCTGGGCCTGCCTGCCGAAGGGACAAAAGGCTTTCGCCGGCGTCGGCCGCAAGTGGATCGCCGCCGGGGTGATTTGCCTGCTCAGCGCCGTGAACCTTTTCAGCGTGGGGAAACGCTATCTCAACGCGGACCATTTCACCACCCCGAAGGACTTCAACAAGACTTTCGCGGAGCGGCCGGTGGATAAGATGATCCTGGCCGATAAAGACCCGCAATACCGCGTCCTGGACCTCTCGGTGAACGTTTTCAACTCGTCGGTCCCGTCCTACAGGCACAAGAACGTGGGCGGCTATTCGCCGGCGAAGCTGCAGCGCTACCAGGACCTGATCGAGCAATACCTCACCCGCGAAATCAACGCTTTGTATAAGCAGCTGAACGCGGCCGGGGAATTTGAAGACGTGGAGGCCTGGATGGCTGCCGGAACACCCATTCTGAACGCCCTGAACACCCGCTATATCATTCTGGACGGCAACTACCCGCCGCTGGTGAACGATGCCGCCCTGGGCGCCGCCTGGTTCGTGGATTCCGTAGCGGTGGCCGCCACGCCGGACGAAGCCCTCTCGCTCATCGGGAAGGTGGACCTGAAGCAGCAGGCGGTGCTGGAGCAGTCGCTAGCCGTCAGTCCCGGCGCAGCGGAGGATGGCATCGAAATGGTCTCCTACACGCCCAACGAGCTGCATTATCGTTATTCCGCCGCTTCCGAGCGACTGGTCATTTTCAGTGAAGTGTATTACCCGAACGGCTGGAAGGCTGCGGTGGACGGCGAGCCCGTGGACCTGGTCCGGGCCGACTGGACGCTGCGCGCTGCCCTGCTTCCGGCAGGGGAGCACGAGCTGGTGATGCGTTTCGCTCCCGCCAGCTACCGCATCGGCTCGGCCGTTTCGGCCGTCGCCTCGGCCATCCTGCTCATCCTCCTTCTGGCGGCCGTTTTCGCTATAGTGTTGAAAAACAATCAGATAAAGGATTTTCTCCCCTTAAAAACAAAAAGAGGTGAATCGATAAATAATTCAGAATCAAAGTGTTAACAAAAACACAAATTGAACAGTGGCTGCAGCAGGTGCAGCATCCGGCCAAGGGCGACGAGAGCATCGTGGCCCTTGGAATGGTTTCCGACATAGAGGTGACGGAGGGCAGCATCCACGTCACTCTCGCTTTTCCCAAGCGGCCGGACCCGCTGAAGAACTACCTCGTGGGCGCCACGCAGGCCTGCCTGTACCGCAACGCGCCCGGCGGCACCCAGATTTCCGTGGATACTGTCGTGAAGGATCCGGCGAAACCCGCCCCGAAAGCACCCCAGTTCAGCCTGGAACAGCTCCGGGAGGTGCGGCACATCATCGGCATCGCTTCCGGAAAAGGCGGCGTGGGCAAGAGCACCGTGGCGGTGAATCTGGCCGTCGCCCTCGCGCAGGAAGGTTATAAAGTAGGTTTGGCCGATGCGGACGTTTACGGCCCCTCCGTTCCCACGATGACCGGCACGGAAGACGTAACCATCGAAATGGTGGGGGCCGACGACGAGCACACCCTCTTCGTTCCCGTGGAGAAATACGGCGTGAAATGGCTTTCCGTCGGCCACGTGACCACTGAAGGCCAGGCGCTCATCTGGCGCGGGCCGATGGCCTCCACCGCCCTCAAACAGATCATCCTCCAGACCCAGTGGGGGCCGCTGGACTACCTCCTCATCGATATGCCTCCCGGCACGGGGGACATCCATATTTCGCTCATCGGCGACATCCCGATGACCGGCGCCGTCATCGTGACCACCCCCCAGGAGGTAGCCCTGTCCGACGTCCTCCGCGGGGTGAATATGTTCCGCAATCCGCAGGTGGCGAAACCCATCTACGGCCTGGTGGAAAATATGGCCTGGTTCACGCCGGAGGCCCATCCCGACGAAAAATACTACCTGTTCGGAAAGGACGGCGGCGTTCATATGGCCGCCAAACTGGACATTCCTTTTCTGGGACAGATTCCCCTTGTGCAGGGCATTCGTGAAGGGGCCGACGAAGGCGTCCCCGTCGTCCTGAACGGCGACCGCCCGGACGCAAAGGCTTTTCTGGAACTGGCACGCAAACTCATAGAAACCGTATAAAACACTTTACAAATGAAACGTATTCTTACCATTCTGGCCGCCCTGGCCATCAGCTTCACCGCGGTGGCCGACGAAGGGATGTGGCTCCTCCCCCTCCTCAAACAGCTTAACGGCAAAGACCTCAAAGCCGCCGGCTGCAAACTCTCCCCGGATGAGATTTATTCCATCAACAAGACTTCGCTGAAAGACGCGATCGTGCACTTCGGCGGCGGCTGTACGGCGGAAATGATCAGCGAGAAAGGACTGCTGGTCACCAATCACCACTGCGGCTACAGCAGCATCCACGCCCTGTCCTCCGACGAGCACAACTACCTGATGGACGGTTACTGGGCCAAGAACCTGAAGGAAGAAATCCCCTGCCCGGGCCTCACCGTCACCTTCCTCGTTTCGATGGAAGACGTGACCAAGGCCATTGAAGAAGCGACGGATAAACAGGCGGCCGAAGATACCCTCGAGAAGGCAGCCCAGGAAGCCAATCCCGGCTGCCGCATCCAGGTGACCGGCTTCTACAACGACAATGTCCACTACCTTATAGTCTACCGCACCTACGAGGACGTGCGCTTCGTGGGAGCTCCGCCGGCATCGATGGGTAAGTTCGGCGGAGAGACAGACAACTGGATGTGGCCCCGCCACACCTGCGACTTCTCGATGTTCCGTGTGTATGCCGGAAAAGACAACCTTCCGGCCGCCTACAGCGAGGACAACGTGCCCTACAAGCCTGCCAAGAGCCTGAAAGTCTCCCTCAAGGGCGTGCAGGAAGGCGATTACGCCATGGTGATGGGCTACCCCGGCCGCACCCAGCGTTACCAGACCGCCGAACAGCTCAAGCAGATGATCCAGATCAACCGCATCCGCATCGACGCCCGCACCGTCCGTCAGGACCTGATGTGGGAGGCGATGTGCGCAGACCCTTCCGTCCAGTTGAAGTATGCCGACACCTACGCCGGAAGCGCCAACGGCTGGAAGAAATGGCAGGGTGAGGAACTCGCCTTCGAGGCCCTCAACATCATCGGCCGGGAAGAAGAGAAGGAGGCCTCCCTGAAAGCCTGGATTGAGGCCGATCCCGCCCGCAAGGCCAAGTACGGGGATCCGGTGGCCGTCCTGGCGAAGAAGGTGGCCGGCGAGACGGAGGCGAAAAAGGCTTTCACCCTCCTCACGGAGGCTCCCTACAGCATCGAGCTGGTGCAGCTGGCCGGCGGCGTGAGCGGGCTGTACGGCCGCGCCCTCCGCGGCGGACAAGATTCCCTGGCGGCGTTCGAATCGGCCAAGGCCCAGATGAAGGAGGAGTATGACAACTATGTGGTGGAGCTGGACCGCAAGGAGGCCGTTGCCCTGCTGGAATTCTACCGCAAAAACGCCAAGCCCGAGGATTACCTCTGGGAAGGCTTCGCCGAGGCCGATATCCCCGCCTACGTGGAGGATCTCTTCGGCCGGAGCGCCTTCACCTCCTTTGAGAAACTCTCGGCCGCCCCGTCCTTCGCGGCGCTCGACGACGACCCCGTCGTCCTCCTGTACAAGAACATCTACGAGGTCATTATGAAGTACGTGCCGGCTATCTACTACAACGTGGATCCGTCGGGCAAGCGGGCCTCCAAGAACTTCGCCGCAGCCCTGATGGAATGGCAGAAAGGCAAGGCGATGTATCCGGACGCCAACTCCACGATGCGCCTCACCTACGGCCACGTGCTGCCCTACAGCCCCAAGGATGCGCTCAAGTATGAGTACTTCACCACATCGGCCGGCCTGCTGGAGAAGGAAGACCCCTCCAATCCGGAGTTCATCCTTCCCGCCGGCATCAAGGACCTGCTCCTCGCCGGGGACTTCGGCCGCTGGGCCGACAAAAAGGACGGCAAGCTGCACACCTGCTTCCTGACGAACAACGACATCACCGGCGGCAACTCCGGCTCTCCCGTGCTGGACGCCAAGGGCAACCTCATCGGCCTGGCCTTCGACGGAAACTGGGAGAGTATGTCTTCCGACGTGATGTTCGAGCCGGACCTCCAGCGCTGCATCTGCGTGGACATCCGCTACGTCCTATGGCTGGTGGAGAAGTACGGCAAGGCCGACAATATCATCGGCGAAATCACGTACGTGAAATAATCTGGCAGAAACAAAAAAAAGCCCTCGGTGAGCACCGGGGGCCTTTTTTGTTCACGGAAGGGCTTAGTCTTCCTCCTGCTCCTGCGCAGCGTATTCGGCCAGCAGCTTGGTCTGGACTTCCGCCGGCACCTGGACGTACTCTGCGAACTTCATCTGGAAGGTAGCGGAGCCGCCGGTGAGGGAGCTCAGGATGGTGGAGTAGCGGTAGAGCTCTGCGAGCGGCACGCGGGCGTGCAGCACGGTGAAGCCCTTGTCCATATCCTGGTTCATAATCATACCGCGACGGGTGTTGAGGTCGCTCATACAAGGACCCACATACTCGTTCGGGGTGATGATATCCACGTTGTAGATGGGCTCGAGGATCTTCGGACCCGCCTGGCGGAAAGCCTCCTTGAAGGCGTTGCGGCCGGCGATGATGAAGGCGATTTCCTTGGAGTCCACCGGGTGCATCTTACCATCGTACACATACACGCGGATGTCACGGGCATAGGAACCGGTGAGGGGGCCTTCCTCCATCTTGCTCTTGATACCCTTCAGGATGGCGGGCATAAAGGACAGGTCGATGGAACCGCCCACCACGCAGTTGTAGAATTCCAGCTTGCCACCCCATTCGAGGTCCGTGATGTCCTGGCTCTTGAAGTTGAAGATCACGTCCTTGCCGTCGATCTTGAAGTTCTTGGGAGCTTCCTGGCCTTCCACGTAGGGGCACACCAGCAGATGTACCTCACCGAACTGACCGGCGCCGCCGGACTGTTTCTTGTGACGGTACTGGGCCGTGGCGATCTTGGTGATGGTCTCGCGGTAGGGCACCTTGGGAGCGTAGAGCTCGATCTGGAGCTTGAACTCGTTGGTGACTCTCCACTTCACATAGTTGATGTGCTGCTCGCCCATACCGGTGAGGATGGTCTGGCGCAGTTCCTTGGAATATTCCACGCCGATGGTGGGATCCTGTGCGGCGATCTTGTTGAGGGCGTCGCCCACCTTGGCTTCGTCGTTCTTGTCCAGGGCCTTCACGGCGCAGCGGTACTTCGCATCCGGGAACACCATATGCTTGATGGCTTCCTGTCCGGCGACGGTGAGGGTGGTGTTATACTTGCCGGCCTTGAGCTTCATCACGCAGCCGATGTCGCCGGCGGCGATGGAGGAGACCTTCTCCTTCTTGGAGCCGGCCACGGCGTAGATGGCGCTCAGGCGCTCGCCGTTGCCGGTTTCGGGGTTCACCAGGTCCGCACCCTCGTTGAGGGTACCGCTCATCACCTTGAAGTAGGAAACATCGCCCAGGTGCTGCTCCACGCTGGTCTTGAAGATGAACAGAGACACGGGACCCGCAGGGTCGCACTTGACGCTGCCGCCGTCCACGGTGGCTTCCTGCTTGCCTTCCGGGGAAGGAATCACGTTCACGATGAACTCCATCAGGCGCTTGACGCCCACGTTTTCCTTCGCGGCCGTGCAGAACACGGGGATGGTTTCGCCCTTGACGAGACCGGCCCGCAGGCCCTCACGGATTTCGTCCGTGGAGAGTTCCATCGTCTCGAAGAATTTCTCCATCAGTTCGTCGGAGCCTTCGGCAGCCTTTTCCATCAGTTCGGCGCGCAGTTCCTCCGCTTCGTCGGCATAGGCGGCGGGGATCTCCAGCTCTTCGTTCTTCTTGTTGTAGAACTTCATCGTGATCACGTCCACGAAGCCTTCCAAGCCCAGGCCGGGGTTCACGGGGAACTGGCAGATGACGGCCTTCTTGCCGAACTCTTCCGCGATGGCGTTCTTCACGCCGTCCCAGTTGGCTTTGTCGTGGTCCAGCTGGTTCACGGCGATGACCATCGGGATGCCGTACTGGTCTGCGTAGCGGGCGAAGAGGGTGGTACCCACCTCGATGCCTGCCGATCCGTTCATCACCATCACGGCGGCTTCCACCACCTTGAAGGCGCTCAGGGCGCCGCCGGAGAAGTCGTCGCTGCCGGGAGCGTCGATGAAGTTGATCTTGCAGCCGTTGAACTCTGCATACAGCGGAGTGGCATTGATGGACTTCTGGTTCGTCTGCTCGAATTCGGTGTTGTCGGAGACCGTGTTCTTGTCTTCCACGCTGCCGCGGCGGTCGATCACCTTGCCTTCGTAAAGCATGGCTTCCGAGAGGGTGGTTTTACCGCTGCGCGGGGCGCCGATGAGGACGACGTTGCGGATGTTTTTCGTTGTGTAAGCTTTCATCTTGTTATTAATTGTTTTTGCTATTTCTCTGAAAGTCTGCAAATGTAGTGATTTTTGCTTATATTTGCAACCTGTAAACGAACCAGAATTCCTTAACCATATGAAGAAAATCCTTGTTTCCCTGATGATGGCCGCCGTCTGCTTCACCGCGATGGGTCAGGACCTGAACAACGACCTCCTGAACGACGACCTCAGTTTCGAATTCGGCGATTCCAAGTGGGAAGGCGGCGCGGAGGTCGCCTTTTTGTACAATGCCTCGTTCAACGCCCCCGCTGGAATGTCCCTTAGCGGCTTCGGAATGGAGATTATGCCCTTTGAAATGCGCTGGAAGGGCTGGAAAGGCGGAGCCCTCACCCTCGGCATCCTGGATATGTTCTTCGACTGGCAGTTCCTGCAGAAGGGGAACAGCTTCTCCGAGGTGACGCTCGGCCAGATTGTCGCCGTCCCGGACAGCGACGGCTCCCGCTTCAACTTCGGCCTGGGCTTCCCCGTGGGCATCAACCAGCAGTTCAGCAAAGACTTCGGCATTTCCCTGGCCGCGATTCCCGGCGTGGGCTGGTACACCTACAACAATACCTACGACAACGATGACTTCCACAAAGAGGCCTCCTTCTACCCCAAGAACAGCCGGGTTCATTTCCAGCTGGACCTCAAGGCAGTCATCTGGTACGGCGACTTCGGCGTGATGGTACGCTACAACCCGCTCAAGGCCAAGGATATCAACACCACCATCCTGTCCGTGGGTCTGGTTTTCCACAGTTAATTTGTATCCTTATCTGGAATACGGCCGGCTGGAAGCCGGCTGCGACGAAGCCGGCCGGGGTCCCCTGGCCGGCCCCGTTTATGCCGCCGCCGTCATCCTGCCGCCGGAATTCGACCTCCCGGGCCTGAACGACTCGAAACAGTTGAGTGAAAAGCAGCGGGAGGCGCTCCGGCCGCTCATCGAGGAACAGGCCGTCGCCTGGGCCGTGGAGGCCGTCCAGCCGGAAGAGATCGACAAACTGAACATCCTCTGGGCCTCCGTCACTGGGATGCAGCGGGCCGTCCTGCGGCTGGACCCGAGGCCCGCGTTCCTGCTGATTGACGGGAACAAGTTCCGTCCCTTCGGCGGTTATGGATTCAAGGATTACCGGACCGTGGTGCACGGCGACGCCACCTATGCCGCCATCGCCGCCGCGTCCATCCTCGCAAAGACCTACCGCGACGATTTTATGCGGCAGATCGCCCTGGAGTACCCCGAATACGGCTGGGACCGCAATATGGGCTATCCCACACCGGACCATATAGAAGCCATCCGGCGCCACGGCTATACGCCCTGGCACCGGAAGTCTTTTCACGTGAAGGAACTCGAGCCTTCGCTGTTCTGAAACTATTATTATGAAACGATTTCTCATCATTCTCTGTGTGGCCGCCGCTGCCGTGGCCTGCAACAACGGTAAAAAGGACAACCCTCTCACGTCCAGGGAAAAAGAATTAATCGGCTCCTGGCACTGTTTGTCCTATACATCCTCGGCGGACCTTTCCTCCGATTACAGGATATGCCTTGAATTTACCAGCGTACGCGGAGCCTTTCTGCATGTTTACAGCCAGGGGAAGTATACGAAATGGGAGTATACCTGGAAGATAGAAGGGAACACCCTGGTCCTGTCCGGTGCAGATTATTGCCCGGAGATTACGCTTGAAAACCTGGACGCCCAGCATTTGGAGTGGACTTTAAAGGATGAAAAAGGGACGAGCCGCGGCTCCTTTGTCAATGTCAGCAAACTGCTACCTGGCACCTGGTCCATCAAGTGGGATGAAGACACCTATCCCTACACTGTTGAAATTGAATCTTCCGGAGTTTCCACCTGGTCCTGGACCTGGGACACCCCTGGAAGTTCCAAATATTTCTGGGAGGTATCCGCCAATGCCCTGGCTCATCTTGTCGTTACATTCTGGGCCAATGATTGGGGCGATACGTTCGATATCCTCTCCGTTGAGACCAATCATATATCGGCCATCAGCGGGAACAACAAACCGGTGCAGTTTACAAGGTAACTCCCGTCGGAGGTGGTCCAAAAAATGACCGACCTCCTGCAAAAACGGCCCAAAATGAAGGTGGTGGTCCAATTGCTGGACCACCTCCGACGTTTTATTCGGGAGTGAAAGCTCCTAAAACGCCCGGCCCTGGAGGAATTCGCCGATGCGGTCCAGCCAGGTGTAGGAGCCGGTGCCGGGTGAAGCCTGACGCTGGAAGCAGTGCACGCGGAGGGCCAGGGTGTGCAGTTCGCAGTCGAGCCCCATTGAGCGCATCTTGTTCCAGACGGCCACCGAGTTCATCGTGGCCCAGGGATCCGCGTCGCCGTGAATTTCCAGCAGCGGGGCGGTATCCACGTCGAAGCTGAAATCCGGGACGATGGTAAGGCCGTCGGCGTTGCCGCCGGTGGTGTTGTGCCAGTCCACGCCGTCGGAGAGCACATAGGCCGGATAGATGGCAATTCCCCACTGAACTTTGCAGGAAACCTCCTTGTCCACGGCGTCAACAGGCAGGTAGGCCTTGTGCCGGGATGAGGTTGTGCCCATCAGCGTGAGGTGGCCGCCGGCCGATGATCCCATAATGCCGATCCGGTCCGGATCCAGGCCGTAGGACGCCGCCTGGGAGCGAACGAGCCGGATGGCGCGCTGGAGATCCTCCCAGGCCGATGTGTGCTTCGCAAGGCCATTCGGCCGGGGTGTCCGGTATTTCATCGTGACCACCGTCATTCCCTTGGCGTTCAGATAGCGCCGGGCGGGAGCCACTTCGAATCCGTCGGGATTGTTGTGGTTATACCCGCCTCCGCTGTAGATAATCTGGATGGCGGTGGTCTTCAATTCCTTCGGGAAATGCCATTCCAGATAAGGCTGGCACTGATGGTCCTGCGCATCGGGCATCTTCCCGGCGGGCCACAGGTCCTGGCGCACCACGCGGGCGCGGTCTTCGTCCGAAGTGAAGCGTCCCGACAGTTTTTCTTCCGGAGCCACGGGGCCCAGAAAGCCCATCTGGGTCATAAACTCCACGGCCCGTTCGAAGCCGAAGGCCCCGTGCTTCTTGCCGGGGTACAGATGCAGTTCGGCCGGGACGCCCAGGCGGCGCAGCTGGCGGTAGGCAAGGGTGGAACCCGTGGGGGCGTAAGGGTCGTTCTGCCCGTGGTGGAAGCTGATGGGGCAGGTGTTGGCGTCGAATTGGAATACCGGGCTCAGGGCTACATCGGCCCCGTATCCCTCGCGGGCGGCCTTGGTGCCCGTTTCGCCGTCGGTGGTCGCATAGGCGGGCGCATTGAGCACCGCCCAGTTGATGTGGCAGGAGACCTCGTCCAGCGCATCGACGGGTTTATAGGCCGATGTGAGCGAACTCGTCGCGAGCAAAAGGCCCAGGTGAGCGCCGGCCGACATCCCGATGACCCCGATCTTCTCCGGATCGAAGCCGCGTTTGGCGGCATCGGCCCGAACCAGGCGCACCGCCCGCTGACCATCTTCCCAGGCCGACTGATAGATGGGGATTCCCACCGGCCGCGGCGTGCGGTACACGAGGTTCACGCACTGAACACCCAGTTTGGTGAGTTCCTCGCCCCACATCTTCACCAGCGAGACGTCGCAGGTGCTATTGTAGGCGCCGCCGGAGATGAGAATCATACAGGCGCCGCAGGGTTTCTTAGGGGCGGGAAGCCAGTCGATATAAGGGATGGTGTAATCGGCCGGATTGAAGCCCTCCGCACGGGAAACGTCCGTCATCGCGGCGTACTGATGCGCCTGCGCATCCGGCATCTGACCCTTGGGCCAGAGGTAAACTTTCTGGGCCTGTGCCGCCAGGGAAACCAGCAGCAACAGCGCTACAAGCGTTCTTTTCATTTTTTCGGTCTTTTAACGGGAAAGGTGAAATAAGTATCGGGGTAAGGTTCGTTTTTCAGGGTGAAGTGCCACCACTCGCAGTCGTAGGGCTTGAAGCCGTGCGAGAGCATCGCGTCGCGAAGAATCAGGCGGTTTGCAAACTGTTCCGCCGTGAGCCCGCCTTCCTGCGGCTTATATTCGCCGGTCTCGGGGTCTCCGCAGTAGTCCGGATGGCTCTCGATGCCGAACCAGTCGAAGGTTCCGCCCATATCGGCCTCTTTCCCGGTGGCCATATCGAACAGCGTCAGGTCTACGGTGGATCCGCGTGAGTGGCCGCTGTGGATGGCGATATAGTCCGGGAAGAGGACGCTCTTGTCCAACATCGGATAGAAATAGCGCTTCATGAGCGTATCCTCAAGGTCCTTCCCCCAGCGCACGAAATGGTCCACTCCCATCTGGGGCCGGTAGGCGTCGTAAATTTTGAGCCGGTAGCCCTGCTCCAGCAGCTCGTCGCTCACGGCCTTCAGGCTGTCGGCGGCCTCCCGGCACAGGAGCGCCGTGGGCTCGTAATAGCCGTCGATGCGGCTCCCTACAAAGTTGTAGGAGCTGTGGTAGCGGATTTCCAGGAGGGCGTCCGGAACTACGTCGGTGATGTTGACAAAGTCCGACGAATCGGCCGTCGGATCATAGGCCTTGCATGCGGAAAGAAGGGCGGCAGCAAGGGCTACGGGAATGAGGAGACGTTTCATACTTACAAAAATACCATTTTTTTATTAACTTTGTGTGATTAAACAACCTGCTATGCGGAAGGCGTTCCTTTTCATCCTCTTTGTGGCGCTCTCCATCGCCGCCTCCTGCCGGAAACCGGCCGAAAACTACACTGTCATCCTGTCCCTGGACGGATTCCGCTGGGATTATCCCGAATACTACGATACGCCGTTCCTGGATTCCCTGGGCGCCGCGGGAGTATCGGCCCGGATGGAACCTTCCTATCCCGCCTCCACCTTCCCCAACCACTATACGCTGGCCACCGGCCTGGTTCCGGACCATCATGGCATCGTGAACAACCGCTTCTGGGACCCGGAACGGGAATACGAATACAGCATGGGGGACACCCTCTGCCGTTATGATCCCCACTATTATCTGGGCGAACCCATCTGGATTACGGCCCAGAAGCAGGGCGTAAAGACCGGAAACGTCTACTGGGTGGGCTCGGACATCGCCATCAAGGACAGCTATCCCACCTATTACCGCCGCTGGGACGACCAGCCCCACTGGAACTTCGACGAGCGTGTGGACGAAATCGTCCGCCTGATGAGCCTCCCGGAGAAGGAGCGCCCGCGCCTGGTGATGGGCTATTTCGACGAGCCGGACCATACGGGCCACGGTTTCGGGCCGATATCGGTGGAAGTGAAAGAGGTGGTGGAACAGATGGACAGTCTCATCCACGGGCTGTACCTCCGCCTGAAAGCCCTGCCTTACGGGGATAAAATCAACTTCATCGTCCTCTCGGACCACGGGATGGAGGACATCTCGCCGGAGCGCTTTGTCTGCCGGACGGATCTCGTCCCGGAGGAATGGGTGGAACGCTGCGTGGGGGCCTCTCCCACCAGCATCTTTGTCAAGGAGGGGTATGTGGACAGCCTCTACAACCGGCTTTCCGGCGTGGAACACCTGAGCGTCTGGAAACACGGGGAAGTGCCCGCGGAACTCAATTACGGCACTTCAAACCGCCTGGGAGATATCATCGTGGCCCCGGACCTGGGATGGCAGTTCAACCGCTTCCCGGCCAGAAAGCCCGGCGGCGCCCACGGCTACAGTCCCAAGGAGCCGGATATGATGGTCATCTTCCGCGCGGCGGGCCCGGACTTCAAGCAGGGGTACGAGGCGCCCTTCACGGAAGGGGAACAATCGGCCTTCCGGAACGTGGACATCTATCCGCTGCTATGCCGGCTGCTGGGCGTAAAACCCGCCGTCACGGACGGAGACATCAATCGAATCGACAAAATACTTAAATAACTATGAGTAAACATTTTACGCTTCCCTATGAGGGGGGACTCATCGGCGAGAACCTGCCTGCCGGCATTCTCCACACCTATGAGAAAATCTGGACGCACGTCTATGAGGAATCCCGTCCGGCCTCCTATGCGATCGCCGACGTAATCACGGATGCCATCAACGCCCGGAAGGACGGCCTGTTCCGCCTGGGCCTCACCACCGGCTCCACCCCCATCTCCCTGTACAATGAACTGGCCCGCCGCTGCGCCGCCGGGAAACTCTCCTTCGCGAACGTGGAGGTGGTTTCCATCGACGAATACTATCCTTCTTCCAAGGAGGAGGCCCAGAGCCGCAACAACCGGCTGCACAAGGCCCTGCTGGACAAGGTGGACATCAAGAAGGAGAACGTCCACATCCCCGACGGTTCGGTTCCTCCGGAGAAACTCACCGAGTACTGCGCCCAGTTCGACGCCCTGGCCCGCGGCGTGGACCTCCTGGTGATCGGTATCGGCGAACAGGGACAGGTGGGCTTCAACGAGGCCGGGTCGAACGAGAAGACCCGCACCCGCGTGGTACGCCTCTCCTACGCCTCCCGGAAGCGCCAGGCCGGCAACTTCGGCCACGACATCTATGCCACGCCGGACAAAGCCATCACCATCGGTATCAGCACGATGCTCAGCGCCAAAAAGATTATCCTGATGGCCTGGGGCGAGGATAAAGCCGCCGCCGTGAAGGCCATTTCCGAAGGGCCCGCGACGGCCGACTGCCCCGCTTCCCTGCTGCAGGCACACGACCACATCTCCTTCTTTGTGGACGAGGGGGCGGCGAGCCTCCTCACCCGCAGCGAGGCGCCCTGGCTGGTGGGTCCCTGCGACTGGACGCGCAAGTTCGTCCGCAAGGCCGTGGTGTGGCTGTGCCAGGTAACCGGCAAACCCATCCTCAAACTCACGGAAAAGGACTATCTGAACAACGGTCTGGGCGAACTGCTGGAAAAGGTGGCCAAGTTCGACAAGATCAACATCGACGTCTTCAACGACCTCCAGCACACCATCACCGGCTGGCCGGGCGGCAAGCCCAACGCCGACGACAGTACGCGCCCCGTATCGGCCCAGCCTTATCCGAAGACCGTCCTTATCTTCTCCCCGCACCCGGACGACGACGTCATCTCGATGGGCGGTACGTTCATCCGTCTGGTCAGCCAGGGACATAACGTCCACGTGGCCTACGAGACCTCCGGCAACGTGGCCGTGCACGACGACGTAGTGCTCCAGCATATGGACTGCGCCTTCCAGCTGGGCTTCGCCGATAAATTCGACGAGGTGCAGAAAATCGTGGACAGCAAGGTCCCCGGCCAGCCCGAGCCCCGTACCCTCCTGGAGATGAAGGGCGCCATCCGCCGCAGCGAAGCCCGCGGTGCCGTGCGTTCCTTCGGCCTCAACGACAATACGAACGTGCACTTCCTGAACCTCCCGTTCTACGAGAGTGGAGGCATCAAGAAGAATCCGCGTTCGCAGGCCGATGTAGACATCATCAAGAAACTGATGAACGAGCTCAAGCCGGATATGATCTTTATGGCCGGCGACCTGGCGGACCCGCACGGCACGCACCGCGTGTGCACGGAGGCCGCCCTGGAGGCCCTGGAGCAGCTGAAGGACGAGAAAGCGGGATGGACCGCAAAAACGCACGTGTGGCTGTACCGCGGCGCCTGGATGGAGTGGGAACTGGGCCGCGTGGATATGGCCGTGCCGCTCTCGCCGGACGAGGTGATCAAGAAACGCCACGCCATCTATCGGCACCTCTCCCAGAAGGACATCGTCCCGTTCCCGGGCGAGGATCCGCGCGAATTCTGGCAGCGGGCCGAGGAACGCACCTCCAATACCGCCAGGCTGTACGACCAGCTGGGAATGGCCGAATACGAGGCAATGGAAGTATTCTTGAAATTGTATTAAGAATATCCGAAAAAAATAATAACTTTGCATTCCGGAATTCCGACCGCCGTTGTCTGGAATTCCGGTTTAATTTTTTACTTAAAACTCAAAAAAGTATGAAAGTTATTATCCGCAAGAACTCCGCCGAGGGTTCTCTCTGGGCCGCAAAATTCATCGCGTCCCGCATCAAGGAAAAGGCCGCCCGCACCGACGAGCCCTTCGTAATCGGCCTCTGCACAGGTTCCACCCCCATTGAAACTTACGCCGAACTCATCCGTATGGTGAAAGCCGGGGAACTGTCCTTCAAGAATGTGATTTCGTTCAATATGGACGAGTATGTGGGCCTGCCCGAGAGCCACCCGGAAAGCTACCACAGCTTTATGCACAAATACCTCTTCGACCATATCGACGAAAAGCCGGAGAACATCCACATCCTGAACGGCAACGCCAAGGACCTGGCCGCCGAATGCGAAGCCTATGAGAAGGCCATCGTGGAGGCAGGTGGTTTCGACCTCTTCCTGGGCGGCATCGGCGAGGACGGGCATATCGCCTTCAACGAGCCCTTCTCCTCCCTGGAATCCCGCACCCGCGTGGTCACCCTTACGCAGGACACGCGTGAAGTGAACGCCCGTTTCTTCGACGGCGATCCTTCCGCCGTACCGGCCCAGGCGATGTCCGTGGGCGTAGCCACCGTGCTCAGCGCCAAGGAAGTGGTCATCCTGGCCTTTGGCTCCAAGAAAGCCCGTGCCATCGCCGCTTCCGTGGAAGGGCCGATGTCCCACTACTGCACCGTCAGCGCGCTCCAGGCGCATCCCGCCGGCATCATCGTGGTGGACGAAGCCGCCATCGGCGAGGTGAAGGTGAACAGCTATCGCTATTTCAAGGCCGTGGAGGCCGCAGAGAAGCTGTAAAGGCTATCCCTTCCGGTAATGATTCCAGGCGAGGCGCGCGTAACAGTAGCGCCTCGTCTTTTTTGTGGGGATGAGGGCGTAGTGGAAATGTTTTTCCTTTACGTGTTTCCGGAGTTCGTCAAGATCCCCGTAACCCGGTGCAGCCCAGGTGACGCCGCGGTTGTAGGCAGTGGCGGCCAGCTGGACCTGGTCTTTGACAGGGAGCGTCTCCAGACCGTCCTGCGTGCGCTCACCTTTCTTATTATAGGAACCGTAGGTGGCGTAAAGCAGCCGCAGGAACACGCCCACGTAGATGACCTGCCACTCTTCCTTCTGCAGGCGGGAGATGCGGATGCGGCGCGCGGTGGCGTTGTCGGCCGTGTCGAACCAGAGCTCGTACTCCCGGGCCAGGCCGCTGCGCATCCAGGCCTTCTCCATCTCCTCCACGAAGGAGGGTTTCATCTGGAACAGGCCGATGGAAAAGTCCGGCCCGCCGCCGGTGGTGATGTAAGTGCCGTAGTTCGCCGCGGTCTCCAGCGCGTCCTGCAGGCGCGAGTAGCGCTCCACCTCCGGCCAGACGACGGCCTCGGCGATGCGGGGGTCCACGTCGAAGCCGCTCCACACGTTATGCCAAGCAGCGCCCCCGGAAGAGGGCGCTGCCGTTAGCATAAGGGCCGATATTAAAGCATATAGGTGCAAAGGATCACCTGATACTTCCCGCCTTCATCGCGGGCCAACAGCCATTTGAGGGCGTTGCCGTCCTTCTTCCAGGCCTCCGGGAACACCTGGTCCCCTTCCGGCATCTGGAGATAGCCGCCATCGGCGTTGTAGTAGACCTTGCGCTGGCCGTCGGAGGAAGTCCAGCTGGTGCTCACCGGGGAACCGGCGTCTTTCTTCTTGCCGTTGAGTTTCTTGAACTCGTCATCGCTCACGGGCACCCAGCTGCCGCCCACGAAATGCGTCACGTGGCCGTCGGCGTCCATCGAATAGATGTGCTTGCCGCCGGCGATGGCGTCGAAGTCACCCTGCCCGAACACGGCGAACTCCGGCCACCAAATGCTGCGGCCATCGGGGATGGTTATCTCGCGGAGAATCTCCTCCTTCCACATCGGGGGATAGTCGCTCGGGAACTCGCTGTAGGCATCGGCCAGGATATCGCCGGCGCTGATGACCACATTGAGCGGCTCACGCCACAGGGCGCATTCGGGGATGATGCCGTCGGCGATGGCCTGCCGGTTCACCTTGATCAGCTTCGGGAGGGCTTCCTTCTGCGCGTTGAAGCGCTTCTGGACATCCGCGGCCCATACCTTGGCGGCGCGCTCGCGGTAGCTCATAATGAGCTTGAGGGCCTGCAGGTAAAGGGGATTGTAGACGGAAGGATTGTTGGTCTGGTAGATCTTGTTCTTGATGTCCAGCACCTTCTTGCGCTCGGAGGCGGCGAACTTGTAATCGGCCTCGGGTTCCGCCTTGGGGAAACAGGCGACGACGTTGTCCTGATACTCGCGCAGTTTCGCCTGCATTTCCATCAGCGGGGACATCTTCTTGTTGATGTTGTCCTGGATGTCCATCGCGGCGCCCATCGAGCCCATCATGCTGCGGGAATTCTTCATTGCCGCGTCGCGGAGCTCGCCCTGGAGTTTCTTCTGGAAAGCGTCGGCGTTCTTCTTGAAGGAAGGATCCTTGGCGGCCTGGGTCTTCTGATAGGCCTCGCTCTTCTTCTGCAGGGCGACGTTCTTCGGGCTGGGCTTGTCCGGATTCTTCTGGTTCATCTGCTCGCGGGCGGCGTCCTTCAGTTCGGCCACCGTTACGCCCATATACTTGTTAATGTCGGACGCGTTGCGGTCATAGACGGCGAACTGGGAGGTGAGGGCCTTCTGGCCAACCTGGGCCATCAGCTCATCCTCGCTCATATTCTGGTAGCGGGCGGCATCGGCCTCCATCGCATTGACGTCCACCCCGCCCAGCATCGCAGCGGCCATCTTATCGGATACACGCTGCTGGTCCGCCTCCGAGGCGTTTTCATCCTGAAGGATGGCCAGGTCCGCGTCCGTGAGGCCGAAGGCGCTCTTGAGGCCGTCGTTGGTCTTCTGACGCCACATCAGCGTTTCCTGATCCTCGCAGGTGGTGTCGCTGTTCAGCTCCTCCGCCCGTAGGGTGACGGCCTTGATGGCCTTGTAGTAGGCGATTTGGTCGGCCTCCACAGGGTTAATCAGCGCCGCGGCCGAGGGAACTGCGGGGAATTCGTTCATCAGCGGGATGGGAAATTTGGCCGATGAAGGCGTCACAGGCCCGTCCCAGCCGAAGGTACTGGCGCGCTTGGCGGGCAGCGCCCGTTCACCGGTGATGACGGCGTTGGGGTCGTCGTTCTGCGGCGCCTGTGCCTCCTGGCCATATTGGGCCAGCTGGGCGTAGGGATTCGCGTTATTGCCGGAGGACTCTTCCGAGGTTCCCAGAAGGGCTCCGCCCACGGCCTCCGCGGCTTTTTCCTTCAATTTGCTCAGGAAACCCTGTGCCTGCGCCTGGGAGCACAGCAGCGCCAGGGCGGCGATAACGGTAAGGATCTTTTTCATCGCTTATTTCTTTACAAATTCAACTCTGCGGTTCTTCGCGCGGCCTTCGTCCGTGCTGTTGGAGGCGATGGGAACGTGCGAGCCCTTGCCCACGGCGCTAAGCCGCGAACGTGCGATGTCCTGTTCCACCAGGGCGTCCACGATGGCTTCGGCCCGTTTCTGGCTCAGCGGATCGTTCACCTTGTCGCTGCCGCTGGCGTCGCAGTGGCCTTGGACCTCGAACTCGAGGCCGGGGTTGTCCTTCATCAGCTTGGCGATGCGGCCAATTTCCACCATCGACTCCGGCTTCAGATCGGCCTTCCCCACTTCGAAGGTGATGGCATAGGTGATGATCTTGCCGTCGCTGGACAGGCGGTCATACAGCGGTACGGCGCCCTTGGCCAGGCGGACGTTGGAGATGCAGGCATACTTGTACTGACCGCCGTGATTGAACCAGAAATGCGAGGGCACCTTGGCGGTGGGGACGCTCATTACGCGTATGCCGTTCACATAGCCCTTGAAGGCGCGCTTGTTGAACGAGAAGGCGAAGTGATTCCATTCGCCGTCCTTCAGAGGGGAGCTGCTGTCGTCGAGGCTCAGGATCTTTTCTCCCACGATATCATCGCCCCCGTTGGGCTTTTGCACGGTCCATCCGTAGCGGGAATAGCCGTCCTCGCGGAAAGAGACACACACATATTCCACGCGGCCGTTCCAGTTGGGAAGATCCGGGTTGCCGAAGGCGATTTCCAGTTCATCTCCGCCCAGACCGTCGCCGATCTCATAATACACATCGAATTCCAGGGTGAACACGTCCGGCAGGAAATGCAGCTGGTCTTTCATCAGGGGCTGGATTTCGCCGAAACCCTCGTCTGTGAAGGCAATCACTTTCCGTCCGTTCACCGAGCCAACCTCTGCATATCCGCTCATCAGGTCCCACTGGGCGGGGAACTCACCCATCTGCTCGTTTTCAAAGGTGTCGTCGAAAAAAATCTCGTCGCCGGGCACGAAGTCGCTCTTGGCATAGGCGATATCCGTTTTCTTTTTAGGCTTGGCCGCCTGCCCGCCGGGTTTCTTGGCGCCGCATTCCTCGCAGAAATTCCCGGTGTTGCCGGTTTTACCGCATTCCTCGCAGGCCCAGCCGGCCGCAGCCGGGGTTGCCGGCGGCGCGGCAGGCATTTCATAGGCTTCCTGCTGTTCGGGGGCCTCTTCCTGCTCCTGTTTCTTCTCTTTCTTATTCTTCTTCCACTTACCGTCCAGGATGTTGTTCACACCCTGTTCCACTTTGTTGCTGAGGTTGTTTTCCGCAGCGTTTTTGGCTCGCTGGCCCAGTTTCTCGAGGAAGCTCTGGGCGCTGGCCGCACTGGCCATCAAGGCCAGCAGGGCGATGGTTGCAAAGAATCTTTTCATATTAAATGAGTTTGTTTTCGATGGCGAGTTTGATCATTTCCGCCGTGTTTTCCGCGCCGCATTTGGAAAGGAGGCGCTTCCGGTACCATTTGATGGTCTCGGCGCTCAGGGAAAGACGTTCGGCAATCTGGGGAGAGGTGAGTCCCTGCGCTACCTGGCGCAGAATTTCCAGTTCCCGTTCGGACAAGGTCTTTTTCATATTCGCAAATTTCGCGTCTCTCGCGCAAAAAAACACCACCCTAAAGGGGGGAAATGAGGGCCAAAAAGGGGTCGCGCGCCCAAATTCCGTCCTTTTTGGCTATTTTTGTTCCGTGAAACGTCTCGTCATACTGGTTCTACTCCTGGCATCTGTAGGAGCCGCCGCCTACAACGACCACCGGGGTCACAACCTGGATTCGCTGGAGCGGGAGGTGGGCCGATGGACACCGGACGCCATCGACCGGGCCTCGAATGAGGAGCTGGTAAAGCTGAACCGTGCCTGCCGGAACCTGATGCTTGGCTACCACGTGATGAACGGCGAAAAATGCGTCTTCTACGCCAGGAAGTCCCTTTCCATCAGCCATCCGCGCGGGTGGAATGCGGCCGACGCCGACGCCTACCGTTACATCGGCCAGAATTTCTACGGGCACGAACAGTACGACAGTGCGATGGTCTATTACCGCCTTTCGCTCGCGAGCGTGGACCGGATGGCTTCGGGCGCCGTCTCCGCTACGGACCCCGACGGTTACGACGAAAGGACCATCGACGACTATTATTCGGCCCTGTACGGATCCATCGGCAATCTTTACAATATGATGGATTCCATCCCGCAGGCGATGGATTACTATGAAAAGGCCGGCGCCATCTTCGAGAAATACGGCTGGAACGAAAGCAATTCCATCCTCCACTACAATATGGGCGAAACCTGGATCGACGAAGGGGACCTGAAGAAGGCCCGGGCCGAATATGACAAGGCAATGGCTTTCGCCGAGGCTTCCGGGGACTCGCTGATGATCGTGGACGCTTGGAAAGGTTACGGCCGCCTCTATATGGAGCAGGGCCGCACCTGGAAGTCGCTGAAGTTTTTACGGAAGGCCGATGCCTACTACGCCGCGCATCCGGACTTCAGTCCCACCTTCCGGACGGAGAACCTGGACTATATGCAGGAGGTGCTTTCCCGGCAAAAACGGCATCTAGGGCTACTAACGGGCATTTTGGTGGGGCTCATCCTGGTGGCTGCGGGCGTTTTGCTGGCGTTGAGGAGGCGGAAGACTGCTGCTTCTGCCGTTCCGGCGGGCTCCGACGTTCCCGCTGCCGACGCGCCGGTTTTATCGGCCCGCGAAAAGGAGATTCTGGACTTGCTCTCCAAGGGCTACACCGCCCCGCAGATCGCCGAGGCGCTGTCGCTGAGCGCCGAAACCATCAAATGGCACCGCAAGAACCTCCTGGAGAAATTCGACGTCGCCAATACCCCCGAACTCATCGCGCGCGGCAAGGAAGCCGGTGTGATTTAAAGGAATATGTGTAAATTTGCACAAACGACTTTTGTTATGAAACGGATTCTTTTGCTGGCGGCGGGTCTGCTGCTTTCCATCTCGGCCTTCGCCGCGTCCAACCTCATCTATGGTCCCTGGGTATCGAATATCTCCGAAACAGGATTCACCGTCCTTTGGGTAACGGAAAAACCCTCGCTGGATTATGTGCTGGTGGCGCCGGACGACGGATCGGCCTTTGAGAGAACCAACAGGCCGCAGTTCTATGAGACGGCCTACGGCAGGCGCGTTTCCGGCCGGTACCACAGCGTGCGCGTGGAGGGACTGGAGCCCGGCACTTCCTACCGCTACCGTGTGATGGGGCAGGTGATCAAGGACAACAGCACCCCTTACCGCTTCCAATACGGCCCCAAGGTGCGCATTTCCCCGAAGAAGGACGCTTCCGTGCGGACGCTGTCGGCATCGGCCCGGGAGTGCCGCTTCTCGGTGCTGAACGACATCCACTACCACGACGCGCGTTACACGAAACTTGCCTCCGGGATAAATATGGAGGCTACGGATTTCCTGCTGCTGAACGGGGATATCGTTTCCTATACGGACAATATTGACACGGTGGCCAAACACTGCATCGTGCCCATCGCCGCGCAGGCGGCCCGGCTGCCGCTCGTCTATGCCCGCGGCAACCACGAGGGCCGCGGCCGTGACTTCGCCAAATTCTACGGCCTTTTCCCCACTTCCACGGGAGATTTCTGGTACAGCTTCCGGCAGGGGCCGGCGGCGTTCATCGTGCTGGATGCCGGCGAGGACAAGCCCGACAGCAGCGCCGAGTACGGCGGTCAGGCGGATTATGACCCTTGGCGGCAGAAGGAAACTCAGTGGCTTCGGGAGGCGGTGAAGGATCCGGCCTTCGTTTCTGCGCCGGTGAAAATCTGCCTCATGCACGTTCCCACCGTCAATTATAAGGACAGTTGGTACTCGCAGGTCTGGGCCAGCGAAACCTGGGGACCCATCCTGGCTGCGGCGGGTATCGACCTCATGATCAGCGCCCATCACCACAAATGGATCTGCTCGCCGGCCGGCGAGGATGGCAAGGCCTATCCCGTGCTGGTGAACAGCAATCTGGAGCGGATGGACGTGGTGGTGACTGCCGACAACATCTCGGTATCCACCTACGACGAGGCCGGTGCGCTGGTGCACCAGTGGTCCAAGTAGCTACTGTTCGTCGATGCCCGTCATGCTGGTGGCATCGGCGATCAAATGTTTTTCCATTCGCTTTCTGGCGGCCTTGAGGGCCCAGAAGCAGCCCAGCAGGATGATGGTGGAGATGACCCCGCTCAGCTGCGGGGAAACCTGGGCGTACATGGCGATGCTGTCATAAAGGCCGTGTGCCAGGACGGGGTAGAGCCACATCTTGAGGCCGGCGCCCGGCGCGCGGTATTTGTCGAAGTGGTTCAGGGAATAGTAGTAGCCCATGATGACGGCAAAGGCGAAGTGGCCGGGGATGGCGGTAAGGGATCGGCCTATGCCGGTAGTCACCCAGTCCGACCCCGCCGCGATGAGGTACTCGATGTTCTCGAACGCGGCAAATCCCATCCCCACACAGACGGCGTACACGATGCCGTCCATGCGCTCGTCGAAGTCCCGGCATTTCCTGAGGAACAGCCACAGCATCAGGAGCTTGGCCGATTCCTCCGGAATGGCCGCACCCAGGAACGCTGTCTTGACGGCGTCGCCCAGGGAGTGGAATTCTGTGGGGATGAGGCCGGCTCCCACGGCGGGTCCGGTGACGATCAGCGTCGCCAGCACGGCGCCCCAGCCGTAGAAGAACGCTTTTACGAGGTTCTTCGTGGGCTCCCGCTGCAGCTTGTCCTGCTGATAAGTATAATAGATGAGAATGATGGCGGGCACCACCGCCAGGGCTATCACGGTAATCATGGTGCAAAGATAGCGAATTTTTAGGCGCCCAGTGCTCCCCGGCGGTGTCAGTCAAGCCTTCCGGGCTTTTCTTAGACATGGGGCGTCCGAGGTGGTCCAAAAATCAACCGACTAAGCACGAAAACGGCCTAAAACGTCCGAGGTGTCCCATTGTTTGGACCACCACGGACGCTTGGGTGGGGAGGAGGGGCCCCACAGCAGTGCCCGGGAGCCCCCACCTTATGCCAGCGCAGCCTGCGCGGTCTTTCCTTCGATGTAATGAATCATATCGTCCAGGGTCTGGAAACCCAGGAGGTCGCTGTTGGGGATGCGGATGTTGAAGTGCTCCTCCACAGCGGAAATCATCTCGATGAACACGAAGGAGTCCAGGCCGGAAGTGGCCTTGAAGGGCTTGTCCGTGGGGACTTCGCTCACGGGGAAATCCACGTAATCCTGGAAGATATCAAGGAATTCTTGTCTTACGTTCATGGCTGGTTAAATCAGGTTAATGCCTTCGCCCGAGCACGCGGAAGGAAGCAGGGTGCGCTTAATCTTCCGGGTGGAGGTTTTCTCATAAGGGGCCGACGGCAACTCTATATATTCAATACGTTTGTAATCGGGTAAAAGGGTGTTGATCTTGCGGAGATCGGCCTCGATACGGGCTCGGTCTGCACGGATTTCCTCGTCGCTGATGTAAAGGCCGGCGCAGAGGACGCTGCGGGAAGCGACGCCGGAGTTGAAGGTGGCCTGGTAGACCACGATGTCCTCGGCATAATCCAGATTGGTCTCGATGACGTTCTCCACTTCCTCCGGGCAGATGTTCTTTCCGCTCTCCAGAACGATTGTGTTCTTTTTGCGGCCCATCAGGAAGATGCGGCCTTTCTCGTCGATACGGGCGCTGTCGCCGGTGTTGAAGAAGCCTTCCTCGTCAAAGACGGCTTTGGTGGCTTCGGGGTCCTTATAGTATTCGCGGAAGACGCTGGGGCCCTTCACGCAGAGGTCGCCGATGCCGTTTTCGTCGGGATTCGCAATCTTCACCTGCGTGGCGGGGCAGGGACGGCCGACGCTGAGGTGCTCCTCCAGGGGATCGGCGTTCATCGAGATGAGCGGGCCGCATTCGGTGATGCCGTAGCCGTTCTCGATGCGGATTCCTAAATCGGCCATTCCCTTGATGGTGACGGGGTTCAGCATGGAGCCGCCGCACACGATCATATGGAGCTTGCCGCCGAAGGGGGCGTACACGTCCGGGAAGAGTTTCCGGGAGAGGTCTACGCCGAAGTGCTTCATCAGCTTGACGAGCTTGATGCCCTTTTCGAGTTTTTCGGCCTTACCGGCCTTCTTCGCGCCCGCCCAGATGTTCTTGTAGAAGGCGTTCGCGATCATCGGCACCACGGTTACGCAGCCGGGCTGGAAAATCTTGATGTTCTGCATCATCTGGCGCATGTTGCCGTTGATGTAGGTGAGACGGCCGCAGCCGATGCGCGCCATCACGTGCGTATTGATTTCCGTGGCGTGGTGCATCGGGAGCACGCTCATAGACGTGTTGTCGTTGTCGTTGGCCTCGATCACGTCCATGCAGTTGAGCATATTGGCGGTGAGGTTCCGGTTCGTGAGCACGACGCCCTTGTTGGCGCCGGTGGTGCCGCTGGTGAAGAGGATCTTCGCCGGGGCGTCCAGGTCCAGGTCGATCTTGCGGTAGACGCTGTGGGAACGCAGGGCCTTGCCCTCTTCCACCAGTTCGCCGTAGTACGGCAGCCCGTCCACGGACTTGTCGATGGTGATGACGGTCTTCAGGAGCGGGCAGCTCTTCGCGGCCTCTTTCACGATTTCCACCTGGTCCGCGCCGCAGAGGACGGCGTCGGCGTCGCATTTGGTAAGGAGGGTGACGAGCAGGCCGATGGGCGCGTTCACGTCCACGGGCGTCACCACGCCCACGCCGCTGGAGATGGCGATGTCGGCGATGACGTAGCGGCAGCAGTTCTCCGAAACGATGGCGATGTGCTTTCCCTGCAGGCCGGCGGCGATGAGGCCGTCGCCCAGGTTCATGACTTCCTCATAAAGATCTTTCGCCGTGTAGTAAACGATGTTCTGGTTTTCGTCCAGTTCGGCCAGGATCTGATTCTCCGGATACTGGTTCCGCAGGCGCTCCAGCATATCGCGGATGCTCTTGTAGTCTCCGCCTTTGAGCAGCCTGTCCTGTTGTAGTTCTCTTTCGGTTAAGTATTTCATTTAGAATAGTTTTTCAAGCGGTTCGTCGGGCCGGTCCAGGACGGCCTCGACCACGTGGGTGTAGAGGTTCTGGAATTCAATGAGCTGCTCCGGTGTCACCATCCGGGTCTGGACGTCGTAGGTGACTACAACTTCGTTCGTGTTCACGTCGTATATGAGGGCCATATAAGCCACCAGGGCGCCCTTTCCGTTGGAATAGACCTGCAGTTTCACCCCTTCCGGCATCGCCATCGGGATGAAGGAGAAGCAGAAACTTGTGGGCGCGGCAGTCCAGGGCATGTTCCAGGCGCTGTGGATGACTTTGTCGGTCTCCAGATAGGAGAGCCGGGTGTGCCGGTACATTTCCGACTGTTGTTCAAACAGTTCTTTGGCGCGCTCCGCAAAGGACTTCTTGAAGTCCACGTGAACGTGGACGCTCAGGCTCTGGGCTTTCGTTCCGCCGGCTTTTTTCTCCGCGACCTTTGCGCGGCAGTTCAGCAGTTCTATCGGGAGCTGGTAGGGGAAACGTCCGTTCTTCAGCGAGAAGGCAATGGCACAGGCGTAAAAGAAAAAGCTGTTCATGGAAACCCCGCTGGTCTCGCACCATTGGGCTGCGCGGGAGCACACCGCCGCAGGAATGACAAAGCGGTAACCCTTCGTGTCGCATCTGAGGTACAGGTAGGGCAGGAAGAGTTTTCCCTTGCGTTTGTATTTCAGCCAACGGTCGTTTTCGTCCCCGTGGAGCCCCAGATACCGGGGGCGCTGGTCTTTTAGCTTCCCGTAGTATTCCTTATAGAATTCCAGGTCATTATCCGTAGCTTCAGCGCTGGCCCGATACTCGGCGTCCTTGCGGAGGATTTCCTCGAAGGAGCCCGTTGCCGGCGGGAGTTCCGTCCCGTCCCGCAGGGCGGTGTAAATGCCGGCGAGGTCGTTTACCAGCACGCCGATGCCGTATGTATCGGCCGCATAATGGCTGATCTTGATAATGAGTTGCTGTTTGCCGGAGGGATCGGTCACAAAGACGGGTTTGATGGTTTCGCCCTTGAAAACGTTGACCATACTCTTGCGAAAGCGGAGGATGAAGGCCTCCATCTGGCCGTTCGTGGTGAATTTTTTCGAGGGGACGTCCCCGAGGGTGCGTTTTTCGTCGAAATATTGTTTGATGGTCTTTCCGTCCTTAACGAAGGTGATGCGCAGGCAGTCGTTGCGGTCTACAAGCAGCTGCAGGGCCTTTTTCATCAGTTCTTCATCGAATCCTCCTTCGAAGCTGACGGCGAAAAGGATGTTCGCCACGCGCTTGAAGAGGGCGTATTTCGTCTGCAGGTGAATAACATCCTGCGAGTTGTTGAATGGATGAAGTTCTTTGTCCACTATTTCAGTTCTTTAATCCTGTTCAGCAGGTTCTTGTATTCCGCCTGTTCGAAGGCGTGGGTCTCCGGGTAGGCGTTGTAGCGGGACTGGGCGTAGCGGAGCACCGCCAGGGCCTCTTCCCTGTCCGTCATTTCCCCCAGCGATCCCTTCACCCAGGGCAGCTGCGGGACGGAACCGTCGTAAAAACCGTATTTGTCGATATTGGTTTTGGCCGATTGGAACTTTTCCGCGTTTCCGGCGGCCTCCTTTGCCCGTTTGTCCGCTCCCCAGCCACGGTCCAGCAGGATGTCGGCGAGCAGGTTGCACGTAATCAGGCGCACCTCGCCGGAGGGGATGGTGGCCACGGCCCTGCGGGCGAAATTGACGGCGGCATCCGTAGACTTGAAGGGGTGCCGCCAGTAGAGTTCCGCCAGGGCGTGCCAGGCCGATGAATGCTTGGATTTTCCCAGCCGGTTCAGGATGATGGTGAGGTCTTTCTGGACCTTGCCGGATGCCTTGGCCTGCTCCGTGAGGCTTCTGGTGAGGCAGTCCCGGCCGATGTTGCCGCTGTGCCACATATAGGCTTCGGGGTTCTTGGGGTCCTCCTCAATGGCTTTTTCCGCATATTCAATCCCGCGGGTATAGAACTCGCGTTTGGCTTTTACAGTGGAGGCTTCGTCGCCCTGCAGCAGGACGGCGCGGGAGAGGCGCCAGAGCACCTCCGAGCTTTCGTGGCCGGGTTCTGCCTGGGGCAGCATCTCCTGGAGCGCCTTTTCGCACTCCACGTATTTCGCTTCCGTGAACAGGCGGTCTACGCCTGCAAATTGCAGCAGAAGCAGCGGGATGAGTAAAAAGTGTTGCATTTGGCTGGCAAAGTTAGTTTATCTGGTGTTATTAGACAATTATCTTGTCTAAAGTTGCAGTTTACCGACAAAAACATTATATTTGTGACGAAATCCGCTAATCTGTGACGAAAATTGTGCCATACGCAATTGGTCACGCAAGAAAAATGACAGAAATGCCTTCGATTTACCGTAAATATTCTACCCAGTTGTGGTATATCCTGCTTTCATCGGCCTTTTTCTTCTTTTTCATCGTCATCTACAGGCCCTTTGAAATGCCCCGGGATCTGGATATGGGCCGGGACTGGTTCATCCTGAACGCCACTCTGATGATGTGCATAGTACTGGTGACCCTTACCATCACCCGCCACATTTACTACCTCCTCCGCAATTCCCTGGGGAAGAACTGGTGGCATTTCGTGGGCTGGACGGCCCTGGAAATGGTCTTCTTGACCTATGCGCTGGCACTTTATCTTTACCTGATGGGCGGGCGCAGCGTGCCCTATTTCGAGCAGCTGGCCATCTGCCTGCAGTACAGCTTTATGATCCTGCTCTTCCCGTATTTCGGGATCTCGGTTATCTGTGCGCTGGTTGATGGTGCCACCGCCGCCGGCACCCCGGAGCGGGACATCATCCGCTTTACGGACGCCAACCGTCAGGTGAAGATCGTCCTGCAGAAAGACGCCATCCTCTATATCCGGGCCGACGAAAACTTCGTCCAGATCCACTACCTGGACAGCGGGAAGGTGAAACGCTTCTCGCTGCGTTCCACGATGCAGGCCCTCGGACCGCTGATGGAGCAGTATGGCCTGTACCGCTGCCACCGTTCCTATTACGTCAACCTCTCGCACATCGTGGCCATCCGCAAGGACCCCGGCGATATGATATCGGCCGAACTGAACGTGGAGGGCGAGACGATTCCGGTTTCCCGGCGTCTCTACCATACTTTATTAGAGAAGATTTAATCCATCGACTGCTCGGTGCGGGCGGCCAGGAACATCATCCTGGCATATTCCTCCGGGGAAACGGAGGCGAAGAAGTAGTTCACGGGGTCGCACACCTCCCCGTGGCGCCGCACCTCGAAGTGCAGGTGCGGGGAAGGCAGGGAAGGAGAGGTTCCCACCGTGCCGATGCGCTGTCCCTGTTTCACGCGGGTGCCGGGGACGGCCGTCACCTCGCCCAGCAGGCAGTAACGCGTCGTATACCCGTTTCCGTGGTCGATTTCCACGGTATTTCCGAGTCCTTTTCTGGACATTTTCACGCTGGAAACGGTTCCCTTGGCCGCTGCATAGACGCTTTCCCCCTGCGGGGCCACCAGGTCCAGACCGTCGTGCTGGACGGGCAGTTTGTAGACCGGATTGTATTTGAGACCCACCGACGCGCCTGTCTGCACGAAGGAATAGTCCTTCAGGGGCAGCGAGAGCGGCGGAATGCTGTCCCGGCTCCGGGCGGCGAGGGCGAACACTTCCTCGAAGGCGGCGTCCACGCTCCGGGCCTTCTCCATCAGGAGGGCCGATGCCGACGCCGTTCCCTTCACGTAATCCCTTTCCGTGAGCGTGTCGCTGATGGCGACGAGCTGCGGGCGGGCACCGTCTTCGGCCGAGGGGACATCGGCCTTGAAAAGTCCCTGATAGATGTCGTTGTCTTTCTCCTTGAGGCCCTCGATAACGTCCGAGATGAGGCCGGTTTTCCGCACGATTTCCTGATAGCGCTGCCCGTAGAGGCGGTTTTCCTTCTGCAGACGCCGTTCCTCCTCGGTGGAGAACACCAGCGAGAAGAGGATGTAGAGCAGCACCGCCACCGAAACCGAAAGGGCCAGGTAACGGAATATCCACATCAGGATACGGTGTATGCGGCCGTTCTTTTTCATTCTTCGGGTCTGCGGACCAGGGTATAATAGTCTTCCGGTGAAAGGCTCATATCGAAGTATTGCGCCGGGTTCACGTAATCTTTGCGGTAGAGCACTTCGTAGTGCAGGTGGGGACCGGAGGATCGGCCCGTATTGCCGGATGCGCCGATGCAGTCTCCGCGGGACACTTTCTGTCCGGCCACCACGTCGATGCGCGAGAGGTGGGCGTAGCGGGAACGGTAGCCGAAGCCGTGCTCGATGATGATATTGAGGCCATAGCCTTTGTGGGGGTCGGTCTCTACCTTATATATTACGCCGTCGCCGGTGGCATAGACGGGGTTGCCGGGCTTGCAGGAGAGGTCCATCCCCGTATGGAGCTTGCTGAAGCCCCAGAAGGGGTCCGAGCGGTAACCGAAGGGGCTGGAGAAGTGATAGGTGGCGGGATCCGTGCTGATGGGAGGAATGGCCGGGATGTGCGCCGCACGGTCGCCGGCCGTCTGCTGGAGGTGCTCCACTTCGTCGAAGGACTCGGACTGGATGCTCACGCGTTTTTCCAGCACGTCCACCCGCTTTACGATATCCAGGACGGAGGTGCCCAGGAGCTCGTCGTAACGGTTGTCCCCGCTGAGGCCCGCCAGGCGCACGGGGCCCGGGACTTCGTCCATCCCGTACACCGAACGGTAGATGCGGTCGTCCCGCACTTCCAGCTGTGTCATCTGGTCCTCGCAGCGGTCCAGTTGCCGGGAAATGTTGTCGAATCGCTCGTGCCAGACAAGGTCCCGCGAGCGCAGGAGGTTGGTCTTCGGGGGCGTCACGCCTCCTTTATAAACGCCCACCCACATATAAAGGACGAAGAGCACCACGCCCGTCGCGCAGATGAGCGCAATCTCCCACCAGGGAGCCTTTCGGGTTTCCTGCAGCTCCATCTCCGGCGGTTCCGGAGTCCGGTGTGCCTTCGTCTCTCTGGCCATTTACTGCTGATTGTGGTCTGTGTTGATAAGGGGGATTTTATTGGTAATCTGTCACCGTCCAGCCTGTGGGGGTGGAGGAATTTCCGGGTGACGGGAAACTCATCCCGCTGCTCTTGTAGAAAGTGCCGCCGCTGTCATTGATCCCGTTTACCCAGTCGGTGAAATGGGTGGAATTATAGGTAAATTCGTCCAGGAAAACGATTTCCTGAAGACTGGAACAGTTCAGAAACATCTGCTGATACCAACCGTTGCTGTTGTGTGTGGTAGCTTTTCGGATTATGGGAGCGGATGTAAGGCTGGGGCAGTCCTTGAACATATTACGGTAGCACGTTGAATTGAGCGATGTGGCTGCCAGTTCTGCAGGCCCGGCAACAAGATTGCGACAAGTATCGAAGAACGATTTATAAGCATTTACCGGCAGTGTTTTCATAGAAAGTACCAGCTCTGAGGCGTCAATCAGCGTGGCGCATTCTTTGAAGAAATCGAAAAAGGCATAACTGCTCGGTAAACTCCCGTCAGGGAAAGACGAGCCCTTTAAAAGCGACGCGATGTCCCCCGCAACGTCAAATTGACCGGAGGACCAGATCTTATTGTTGTTCCAGGCCGTTTCCGTGGACCTGAAGCAAACCTCGTCTCCTGCGCTCACTGAAATGCCGGAAGTGTAAGACTGCCAGGTTTCGCCGAAGTCGGTGGAATACTCCACAGCGGCGGATCCCGTACGCGTAATCGTTCCGGTGGTCCTTGCTATAATCCGGAAACCGTCATAGGTTTTATAGGCCCTCGAGACAGTAAAGTAATTGTTGGCGTCAAGGGAAGCGTCGGCAATGGCCCACTCGTTAAGCGTGTTCCCGCTGCTTGCTTCAACCAGTTTGACGCTTGCGTCCGTGAGCGTGGTGCTGCCTCCCGGGAAAACGGCCACGAATTCGACTTTGGTGGTTGTGGTCGTATTGTCTACGGATGTAACCGTGGCGCTGCGCAACAGGTCGGCACCGGTATTGTTATAGATGCTGGCCGTAAACGTGGTCCCTATAGGAGCAAGCGCCTTCTTTATCCGTATGGAGAACACCAGGAAAGAGCTTTGCTGGCTCAGGACGAAGGAGGCGTCGCCATATTGTCCCGAACAGGTGAAGTTGCTGTACTTCTCTACGGCATCGGCAAAGGAGGAAGCATAAACATTGTCCGGATAAGCGGCAGCGGTATTCAGCAAACCGCCCGTCGTGGCCTCGTGCATAAGGTCGGCCGCGCCGCCGACGAGCACAAGGTCCACAGGGGTGTCGTCTGCCGGCGAGAAATCGTCGTCACAGACAAGATTGCCCTGGAATACGGCCTGGGTGCTTCCAGCCCCGGAAATCATCGTCAGGAAGCCGTGCATTTTGACGTCGCTTCCGGAGGTGTGGCTCACATACAAACGGTCGCCGGCCTCGAAAATATACTGCGTGCTGCCGTTCAGGGAGGCCTTGGTACCGGCGCCCGTTACCTCTGCACGATAAGGAATGAGCTTGGTCGCCGGCTCCTGTATATCATTCATTTCCCGGGAGCAGGAAAGCAAAGCGGCAAGCGCTGCAAGGAAAATAAACAATCGTCTCATCTTACAGGTCTCCTCCGTTTACAGGGTCGTCAAATCCCACGTTTCCGCCTGCGGGATTGCTGGATTTCGTGTTGTGGACTACGCGGACAAACATATAGCCGGCGCGGGAGCGGTGGTAGCCCTGGGTGGCGCCCACGTAGATGGTGTTCCCTGCCAGGATGCGGTTAAGGCTGGCAGTGGCATCGGCGGCACTGACCCCTCCGGACCCTGTCCACTTAGACAAATCAATAGCCTGGGAATTCCAGTAAAGGCCCGACTTGTCCAGCCGATAATGCTGATACACCGACGGATTGGGCTTGGCGCCGCTTCCCTGCGTCACAAAACCGGTTCCGGTGCCCGCTGTGAACGAATTGTAATTGTATCCGTTGGAATTGCCGTTTGCCTTGGAAATATTCGGACGCAGCCAATCCTGCCCGCTGCTGGCTCCGCCGTCGTGCGCAGGATAGTAAATGTGTGCCACGTTTCCTACAGTCATACCTGTGTCGTGGTCGGTGTCCGTGAGGCCCACGCTGATAAGGTTGTCCCTGCCCAGGGTTCTGTTGTCGTCCCTCTGGGAAGGATTATCCTCCTTCATCACTGCCAGATATGTGCAGTTATGCACATCCATATTGGCCTCGACGAAGTCGCCGGCGTAGAAGTCCATATTCTCCACCTTATGGGCTTCCCAGATATTGGTAATTTCGGACGCCTCGGAATAGGAATTCCCGGGATTCGGCCAGTAGTTCACTTTCAGCACTTCCATCGAAACGCTCTCCGAGCGGGTGGTTTTGCCGTCGGCCGTGGTCACATCCAGCCAGAATGTGTACATACCCGTCGAGAGGGAACTGGTAGTATAGGTGAAGTCATAGCTATAGGTCCAATAGCGCGTATCGCCGCTCTGGGCGGGCAGATTTGCCGATGTGGTTTCCCCTTCCGGATCCTTCACCGACAGCTGCCAGCCTGTGATATCGGAAGAAGGCGAGTGCGCCGTCACCATAACGGGGAACGGAGGATTGGGAAGGGTTTCGCTGTAGTTGCAGGGCAAAAGCCTTACGGACGAAAATACGGGCGAATATACCTTGATCGGAGCCTCGAAGGTCCTGGTGATACCGGCCGAATTCCTCACGGTTGCGCGAATCGACATGCTTCCGAGCAGGGGCAGGTCGGAAGGAATCGTATAGATGATTTCCTCCTGAAGCGAAACGCCCGAGAGTTTCACGGATGAAACATCGATGTCTCTTGTATGCTCCCTGCCGTCGGTTCCCACATAAACCAGCGACAGCGCAAGGTATTTGATGGCCGATCCCTGGGAAGTGAAATTCATCCTGATCTTCACATCATCACCCACACGCAGATCCTGGCCGTCCGGCACCATCAGCTTGCCGGTGATTTCGCCGATGCAGTTTTCGTCCCTGACGCAGCGTACGCCGGTGAGGGATGTCCCCTGGTTGATCATATTCATTCTTCCGGTGCTCATAGAGTAGGCCCATCCGATCTTCTCATCTTCTCCGGTGATCTGTTTGCCCACGGCGCCGTAGGAATAATAAGTCCTGCAAGGATAAATGGTGGAAGAAGTCCAATAGGAGGAGGGCTGGAGCGCAACCATCAGCAGAAGTTCCGTCATATTGGGCAGACGGTATCCTGTGGGGCAGTATGAGTTGTGTCCGGTGCTGGTGATGTTGTTGTTGATTACCTCCTCGTCCTCTGCGGGGAAACTCTTGTCGGCATATACGTAATTGTCCCGGCTCTGCATAACCAGCTCCAGATACACCTTGTTATGCTGGGAATACTCCTGATGGTAAGGGAGGTCGTCGGCGGTGTATTCACGGATGGACTTGGGGTTCAGGCGGGAGAAGCGTACGGTGTACGTTCCGTCGGCATTGGGCAAAGCATTGCCGTTCGCATCCACGCCCGCGGCGACTTCATAATACTGGTCCACCTGATGGTCGTAAGGGGCGTAACTGATGTCCACGGGAGCCCCGCCGCTCTGGTATGTGCCGATATTGCGGACACACCGTATGGACGTTACTTTATCTCTCTGAGTCTCATTGAATCCCGCCCAATCGAATTCGTTATAGAATGATTTCGTACATCCTTCTTCGGCGCGGATGATGACCATTTTGTTAATGTCGGATGAAGCGTCCGTGCTGGAGAGAACCCACGAACGCCAGTCCAGGCCGCTGGATGTATTGGCGGCATTTCTGGGCTGATAGATACGGGCCGACGGTGACAGCGATTCGTTGCCGACCCACATTCCCACGATCTGATTCACCGCCGCGATATACCAGCGGACTTCTTCCGGGTCGATGACTCCGTTGCCGTTGTTGTCCCGGTTTCTGGTAAGACAGGAATAGGCCAGATACTTATAATCGGACTGCAATTCCGGAGTCATGTTATCCACGTCGTAATCCAGGAAGGTGTCCCAGCGCGGAGCGCTTCCGGAATTCAACCCCCACAGGGTGGCCGAATTCACGCGCCCGTTCTCTTCATTGCCTCTGGTTCCGGTGGGGACGGTCCTGCCGCTGGGCCACCAGGACCAGGCAGTCTGCCCGGGGTCTTTGTCCACCCTTCTGTAATAGGACATCTCATCCAGATGCTCCGTGCCCCAGAGTGATGTCAAATCGGGAGAATAGATGTTGTAGAAAGTCTGGATGGACTGCTGGATGATCGAGTGGCTGGAAGTGATGACGTCGCTGTGGCGGTCGGCGCTGTACTGGGCGTCGGAAAGAATGTGCAGCTCGCGCGGTTTGGCATTCACGAACGAACGCCAGAGGTCGGGATCGGCCGGGGCGTCGGGGCCCAGGCGCGGATCCTTCTCGTAATAGAACTCGTCGATAAACGCGGTAACGCGGATGACGTTGTTCTTAAAGTCATTGGTCAGACCGTCTCTCTTTTGTCCGGTCTGATAGAAAATGTATTTGATCAGCTGATGGATGTCCATCAGAACGGGAGGCGTCCCGCTTTCGGGAGTCCAGTCGGGATCATATTGACTTTCTCCGGGATAGGCCTTGCGGTTCTCCGTGTAAGCTCCGCCGTCAACGTTGTTGATGGCGAATTTCACCCACAGATAATCCTCGCAATTGAAATCCCAGTCCCTGGTGGACTGATTCCACTGGGCGCCGCCTTCGCTGAAGGGCGTCTTGATATACCACGACACGCCCCTTTCCTGTATGCTCTCGTTGTAGGTGAACGTGAAAGTGTGGTACTCGTAATGGGCGTCGCAGTTTACGATTTCATCTGTAGCGAGCAGCAGGGAGCCTTCCTGGCCGGGTTCGTCTTCGCGGATTCCCTGATTGTCGCCTTTCACCTCCACATAGATCTTCTTGGAGTTTTCTATGGTAATGTAGTAGGTGTAGGCGTGGCTGCGCTCTACGGAGTAATTGTCGTAATCGTGCGTTCCGCCGGTGCTGGAAGTGAAATCTCCCAGATGAATGGTGAACAGGGCTTCGGACGTGAGGGCGTGGTTCATATCCGGATCGTCCAGAATGTTCTGGATGCCGGCGGTGGTAAGGCCCAGCACTACGTCGAACTGGACATAGGTGCCGTTGGCCGGCGCATACACCCAGTCGCCGTTCACCTCGCTGGCGGTATAGTCCTTCTCCTGCAGTTCCCTGAGGTAGTAATTGGGCGTGCCGAGCGCTTCGATGCTTGCCCTTGCTGTCTGCTTGTTCTCAATCATATAGAAAGAGAACACCTGCCACACCTCATCATTGCCGTCGACCTCGGTTCCCTCGAAATAGGCTTCTTCCGTGTTGAAGAACGTAACGCCTACAGGCGTCTCGGGCCGGGGCATCAGGTATGAACTGGCCGGGACGTTGAATACCTGCCAATAGCGCGGAGTGGATTTTGACGCGTCTATGTTGGTGGAGTTATACTTGATGCAGAACTTTACCTTCGCGTCAAGGGCGTTGAGCTGCACCTTATAATCTGAAGAATAGGTTGAGGGAAGTGTTCCCCACACCATTTCACCTGTATTCAATCCATCTTTCGTTCCCAGCATCAGGAAAAGGTCGGCCCGGTTCACCACCTCCTGCTCCAGCGTCACTTTCACGTTGTTCAGCTGGGACAGCGATTCTACATCGGCCAGTCTGTCCACCGGATCCCTTCCGTCCAGTGCGGTAATGGTGTTGGAAACATTGGCTATGAGCACAAGGGTGCAATTGGTCTTGGCTTCGGTCGATATCTTCACCACGCCTCTGGTGTTGGCGGAATTCTCCACATACCAGCCCTCGTTGCTCTGGGCGTCAAGGGTGGACAGCGAAGAGATCAGGTGCTCGTAGGTGAAATACCTTCCGTAAAACTTGTTGCCGCTGCTGTCGAAAAGCATCACGTAGAGGTCGTGCACCCGCGATTCATCGGCGGCGGAGGCCTCCGCCTTGGTGCCGATCTGGACATCCAGCAGGTCCTGATAACCAAAGCCGATGTTCATTGTCACGGGTGTGCCGTCCGGATAGCGGTCCTGCGCAGGGTTTTCCTTCTCCCGCATACAGGACGCCAGGAGGAGCGACAAGAGCAGCAATATGCCTTTGAACCGGTTCATAGTCTAATGGAAAAATACAAATTCATCCAGTACATCCGTCCAACAGACAACTTCGAAGTTGAAGGAGGTGTCGTGCTGTTCGCTACGTTTGTTGATTCTCGTTTCAATCTTCAGATCCTGATTCCTTGCCAATAACTGGATATCGGCGGAACGATGGTCGTGGACGGGCAGGTCGTAATAGTCGTGCTGGGTATAGGTGGCGGAATTGCCGGCATCGTATGTCGTGTTTTCTTTGGCAATCCGGAAACTGATATCGCACAGATACCTGTTTCCCTGGCTTTGCGCCGGAGCCACGCTGGGGAACACCAGCTTGGAAGGAAGGGTGTAGGTGTTGACGGAAGAGGGAACTTCCGGGTCGATCACCGGCACCGTCAGATAAGGAGAATCGCCGTTGAACACAAGATCGCTGTCGTAACCGCTCACATAATCCGGTGAGCCGGAGAAGAGATACCCCCGTGAGGGATTCATATCGTGGATGGTAATGCTACAGGCATAAAGATCCAACGCTTCTCCCGTCTGGTTTTTGAACGTGAGGCTTGCGCGGGCCACCACCCGCTTGAGTTCAAGGTCAATCTGGCCGTTTCCGCTTGCGTTCACGACGAGCGTGCCCCACGCAGAAAGCGGCATACAGGTGCTGAAAGAAATATCTCCGCCCGTGACCAGCACCAGGTCCTGAAGGTCCGATAAAGTCGTTGCCGATGACAGCGCAGGGCTTCCCACTGCGGAAAGGCCCGCGGTATTTGCCACGGCGAACACCTTGTAGGTGCCTTTCTCCGGTCCTGAAATATTGATGATGGATTCCGTCGTGGGAGTCGATGCGGTATGGGGTGTCAGACACCACGCATCGTAGATGGTCCCTGCAGGCACCGCACCGTAGTTCTCCGGATACCAGGCCACGATGTCATCGTTCTTATCGGCGATGGCAATGACGATATCCGGTTCTCCGCTTCCATTGACGGCGATTCCGCCTCCATCGGCCAGATTGCCGTCTCCAGGTGTCACGGCCTTGGTTTCCAGCGCCACCGTGGACAGTTCCAAAGTGATGCGGCCGCGGCACTCGGGCTCCTCTTTCCGGGCGCAAGATATGCCCGAAACTATGGCTAGAGTGGCTAATATGGCAGAATAGAGCTTTCTCATCTTTAAATCATCAAACCTGGTGTTTCTGCATTCACTTCTTCCCATTCCGTGGTTATCACGTGCACACGGATACCGCCACCCATACGGATGTGTATCTGGTATGTGTATCGGACACCGGGCTGCCAGGACGTGATAGTCTCTTCCGTTCCCAGGAATTTGATGTCCTGCAGACGGATGGGCGTCACGACGTTGGTGGGTTCCGGATCTCCTGCTTCCTGATAGGTGTAATCAATCACCAGCGCGGGCGCGGCGGATCCTAAAAGATTCAGCGCCTGAGGAATCATATAGTCCGTTACCGTCGACGTGGGATAATACGACCCGCCGCTGGCGAGGACCGCCCCGTTGTCGTCCCCGAGCACCACGTTACTGTCGTAACCGGGGCTCACCCAGCCCGGCTCGGGGGTATTCAGGTTCTGCTCCACGGTCAATGTGGCCTGTGTGCACAGGTTCTTGAATCCGTAGGAGTTCAGGGTAATGGACTGGCTTGGAGAATCGTTGTACACTACGACGCTCACGGCACTCAGCATATGATGGAATTCCAGGTCGACGGGGCCGATGCTTCCGTCGGTCCTGTCCGCACAGGCCGCCATCAGGTCGTATTGCGACGAGGTGGGGTTGTAAGTGACCGTTGCCATCAGCGGGAGCGACGAAGGGTTGCAGGTAATCCCGCTGGCCGATGCCGGGCCCGATATGGCCAGGAAATCGTACCTGCTCGCATTGGGATCCCAGAAACGGGCCGGCGAGTAGGACCAGGTGCTTCCGTCGTAGGTAACCGTTTGTCCGGTGAAAATGGGATAGTGAGTAAGGGAGATGGTTTTTGCTCCGAAAACGTAGAAGTTTCCTCCGTTTTCGAAACTGGATTTCGTGATGGCGTCGTTTAGCAGTAACGACCCGGCCCGGAAGCTGATTTCCTGCTCCCGGGCGGGATCGTACACCCTGGTGCACCCCGCGGAAAGCAGGGCGCACGCAAAAGCTGCTGCTATGAACGTTACACGAAAGTGCATTTAACCTTAGTTGAGGATGTAGTAGTAACCGTTGTCGGTACCCCAAGTCGCCATCGTAGCTGTGAAGACGATAGCCTCAGCGTCAATGGTGATGATGTAGGTGTAGTGCACTCCGTCAACCCAACCGGATACTTTTGTACCATCGTTGTACTGGTCGCCATCTTCGCTGGTGTTATCATCGGTAGGATAGTCGGTCTTGTCGAACAGAATCAGATCGTAGGTCTTGTCTGTGAAAGTGTTGGTCTGCTCTGCCGCCGTTCCGGCACCAGTGGTGATGGTATAGCTGATCTTCAGCCTCTGTGCGTTAGCAGCAAAATCCTGAGGCATAACAACAAGGTTGTTGATGAGGAACTGATCTCCGGTGGTGGTAACTGCCGTTGTAGCGGAAATAATATCAGTACCAGCTGTATTTTTTACACCATTGGCTCCAGTATAAGAACCTGTTGCCGAACCGGCCCATGCAATGGCTGCCTTGTTGGTGCTTGCATCGTAAGAGCTAACGGTGAAGGTACCAGTATTAGAGATATTCTCAAGAGCGACAGATGTAACCTTAAGAACGCCATTATCGCCGATACCGGAACCCTTGCGAACTTTGAGGTCGAACAGGGCTGCAGCGTGACGGAAATTCAATTCTACCACCTGGCCATAGTTAGCTTTGAGAACGCGTTTCTTGTCGGCAACCAGAATGTCGTTGTCGTTACCCGCCAGGGTGAGGCTATTTGTAGTGAAAGCACCGCTGGTAAGTGTGAATGAATTAACCAGGTCGGCAGCCGCAGCAAAAGAATCCTCACTGGGTGAAACGGCATAAAAATCATAGTAGTCGTTGTTCCTGTCCCAGAAACGGAGGGGGCTATAAGTCCAGGTCGTTGCATCGGTTGTGCTCACTTTGTCTCCGTTGAAAGGAGTCTGTGCGCCCGAAGTGTAGCCATAGACAAAGAAGTAGTCGCCTGCGGCGAAAGAAGAACCGCCAATGGTACGGCCAGTTGCGGCTTTAGTGAGGTTGTCGGCCCATGTGCCGAAACCGATGGCCTGGCCTTCATTGCCGCCGTTCAGATCGTAGGTCCTGCTGCAGGACACTGTTGCAAGCACGATGGCTGCTACGATAAAAATGTAACGTTTCATAAAACTTTTGGTTTTAAAAAGGTTAATAAATAAGGTTGGTATAAAAAGTTGTAAATTAATAAATTATCGTTGTGGAGCCTACCTCCTCATCCCATTCGTTCATAATAGGGGTGAAACCTCCTCCGCCAGATACGGGCGGGTCCGTGTCCTCCGGAGGGAAATCGTCCACATCCACTTCCAATGTAATCACGCCCCCTGTTGGCAGGGCCCTTATCTGGTCGGTTACGTCCATTCGTATGTTTTTGTACGTTCCCACACTGAAATTCACATTGAGCACAAACCAATGCTTGCCTTGAGGTGCAGCAGCCACGCTGGCGTCGTCATAGGGATTACATCCCGGAATACCGAAGGAAAGCACCCTCGCGCCCATCAAATCCGGATTTTCGCTTTTGTTCATATGTACATCCATCGGCACGCTCACGACAGTTTCTTCCGTGAAGCCGGTTGTCAAATTCACGCCATAGGACATTCCCGTGAGGGCCGCGCCGCCCATACTTCCAATCACCCTGTTGTAATTGTTCACAAACTTGATCTGGAAGAGCCAGATGAAGGTTGCAGGCTTCAGTTCCCCCTGAATGCGAAGCACATATTTGCCGTCGATGTACTCATAGTCGTCCAGATTGTCGCTGATATAGTAATTCGGTTTGTAGAGGGTGAACAGTTCGTCTGGCATAAAGGTCACGCTCTCCTCGATTTCCGTCTCCTCTTCATTAGCCTTTGTCGCCATCGCTTTCTGCTCCAGGGTCCTCACTGTCGTCGATGTCCGCAGGCCGGAGGAAATGATACGGGCGTGGGCGCTGATGTCGGAAAGATCGTCGTCCGCGTCGAAAATAAGGACTTCGGAGTCGTTGTTGTGGAACAGCAGGTCGTGGTAGCCCACGAAGATATCGGCCGAACCTTCCATCCCGTTGAAGTTGTAGACATTGTGCGACTTGCGGCCTCCTTCGTCGTCAATCGTGTATACGTGCATACGCATACGTGACGGCTCTGTATAGCCCAGCGGGCCATAGAGATCCGTCTGCCAGACATAATCCCACTCCGTCTGCCAGTTCAGCTGCCACATGAAATCCGTGGAAACGCGCGTCTGCAGCACAACCCTGGTGGCCACCGTCTTCCTCAGGTGAAGCGGCGGCTCGATCGTGCACCCGCCCAAAAGGACCAGTGCAACCAAGGCCGATATGAATCTGCGCAGTCTCATCTCTTCCTGCAGAAAAGGTCAAGGCCGATGGAGAAATACACGCGCGTAGGGCCGAACCACAGCATAAGGTGCTGCCGCTCCTGGAAATCTTCCGGCTTTCCGCCGTAATCATAGTAGTACCAACCCGTAGCGTCATATCCATAGACGTAAGGGTCGTATTTGGAAACCAGGCCGCCCAGGTCGATGCCGGTGTCGAACCACCAGCGGCTGCGGCCGATCATTTTCTTAAAGCCGATGCCGACGGAAGCCCCCAGGCCTTCGCCTTCCCAGCCCTTGGCGTCCCAGCCGATGCCGTAGCGGCAAACGTTGGCCCCGGCCGACAGATACAGGCCCTCGAAATGGCCCTCCTGCGGCTTGAAGTATCTGCGCGCCCACAGGCCGATATTCTGGATCTGCAGGTACTTATGCGTATCCGGATGCCTCCACATCGGCCACTCCACATTTCCTCCGAAGCTGTAATGCCTGGAGCCGGCGGGGTAGTATTCCACGTTGAAACTGGGCACGGACGTGAAGCCGTAATTCGGGATATACGTCGCGTCGTAGATCAGGTTTGTGCCGATACCCAGGAACGGGCGCCTGTTGGACGGTGCCTTTTGCGGTTCAGTGCCTTCGGGCTCGATGGACTCCTCCGATTCTTTAGCTTCCTCCGATTCTTTAGCTTCTTCCGGTTCTTTCGGCCCTTCCGGCTCAGAAGGCGCTGTGGGCTCTATGGAAACTTCCGGTTCAGAAGGTCCTTCCGGCTCTTCCGGCCCGGCATCGTCGGCATAATAATTCACTATGATGTTGCTCCCGCGGAGATAGCGGAAATGGCTTTTCATAATGTAGCGATACGTGTTGCCGGCGTTGGGGTCGTGCCCGAGGATATTCTCCAGCCGCCATTTCTTCGTGCCGCCGCCGATGTTGGTGTCGTCCAGGATGGCCAGCACCCGCTTCTTGGTTTTGGCGGAGATGGTCGTATCCTGTTCCACTCTTTCGCGGAAAAGATCCCACGATTCGCCGCCCGTGCTGGTGATCACACGGGCCCTGGCCCATTCCGGCAGCGCCGCGCGCAGCGCATTTTTGGCGCTTTTGGCCCTTTCGCGGCAGAGGTACAGGTTGTGTTCGCGGACGCCTTCCGGCGACGCGTAACCGATAACCTCTATGGATTGGAGATTGTCCTGTCCGATTCTTTCGACCATCCGGGCAAGTTCGGCCACGGCCTGGCCGTTGCCCATCAGCGATTCATCGTATTTGGTTTTGTCCAGGCCAAAGTGTATCTGCACTGTTTCCGTCCTCTCTCTCCCGGGATTGTCGTCCGGGATAAAAAGGGACAGAATTGTCGACAGTATGACCAGCGCAAACACGGTTTTTTGCTCTCTTTATACGTAACGCGCATATGCGTGCGTTATGCGTAGTCTGCAAATTTAAGAATATATTTCCATATGTTGTTCTTTTTACTTATAATTATTTTATTCACCGGAAAACCCTGATAACAAAAGTCCCTCCCCCGAGGGGAGGGATTTAGGGAGGGGGCTACGTTGAGCGGAGTTGCGAAGCGTAAGCCCCGTGCGATAGCGCAACTTCGTGCCCAGAGCGGGAATCGAACCCGCACGGTATTGCTACCACAGGATTTTGAGTCCAGCGCGTCTACCAATTCCGCCATCCGGGCAGGATGTGGATTGCAAAGGTAAGCCAATTTCGCCAAACCGCCAAAAATAGTTATCTTTGTAATCTATGATTAAGGAGATCAATCAGGCGGCCGATATTCTTCCTTTCCTGGAAGGGGAGCCGGAGGTGTTTGCGGTATGCGACCTCAATGTGCGGTGGGTGCTGGAGGAACTCCAGGCCGCCGGGCTGGACGCGCCGCATCTCTTCTTCAAGGCATCAGAGGCCGATAAAACCCTCTCCGCCGTGGAGATGATCTCCCGTTTCCTGATGGAGCATCACGCCTCCCGGAACGCCTTGCTCCTGGCCATCGGCGGCGGCATTACGACGGACGTAACTGGTTTTGCCGCAAGCGTTTACAAGCGCGGAATCCGCTGGGCGAATCTCCCCACGTCGCTTCTCGCACAGGTGGATGCCGCCATCGGCGGGAAAACCGGCGTGAACCTGGACGCCTACAAAAATATGATAGGCGCGTTCCATCAGCCCTCGTGCACTTTTCTTTGTGCCGATGTCCTCAAAACCCTCCCGGAACGGGAGCTGAAAGCGGGCCTCGCGGAGATGTACAAAACCCTCTTCCTTGCGGGCTCGAAAGTCCCCGTATCCGTTTCCTCGGAAAGCATTCTGGAAGCGGCTGCCATCAAGGAGGCCATCGTGGCAAAAGACCCGTTTGAGCGCGGTGAAAGGGCGAAACTGAACCTGGGCCATACTTTCGCGCACGCCATCGAACACCTCGCTGCGGAAAAGGGCGACGACATCTCCCACGGGGAAGCCGTCGCGATGGGCATCCTCCTCTCGGCCCGCCTTAGTGAAGCGATGAACCTGGCCGAAAGCGGCCTCCTGCGGCGGCTAAAGCAGGATTTTGATCATATCGGCCTCCCCACTGGATGTCCCTATCCGTTGGAAGACCTTCAGGAAGCGATGGCCCGCGACAAGAAATCCCTCTCCGGCGGAAAGGTGAAGTTTATTCTTCCCATTCGGCCCGGCGAAGTGAAACCCGTAGAACTGGATCCCTATGATTTGCACTTCGCTACAGAATAAGGATTATACGCAACTCCAGGCCCTTCTGGAGCAGCTGGAGATGGCGGAAATCCGCCTGGACCGCTGCGCCCTGGACGACGAAGAGATCGACCTGCTGTTCAGCCAGACGGACGTACCGCTCATCGCCACCTGCCGCCTGGAGGAGGAATCCCAGGCCCCGGAACTGCTGGAGCGCGCCATTCAGGCCGGCGCCAAGTATGTGGACCTGGAGATGGAGGCCCCCGCTGCCGTCGGGCGCCGCATCCGTGAAGCCTGCGGCCGATGGGGAAGCGTCCTCATCCGCTCCTATCACAATTACGAGGATACGCCGCCCCGTGAGGTCCTTCTTTCACTTTTGAAACGTGCCTGCAATTTCGGTGGCGAAGTGGTGAAAATCGTCACTACAGCCACCTCCAAGGCCGATAACGACATCGTCCTTTCCCTCTACGACGAGGTGGAGCCGGGTACCCTGGTTGCATTTTGTATGGGTGAGGAGGGCCGTGCATCCCGCCTGGAAGCCCTGAAAAGAGGCGCTCCCTTTACCTATGCCTGTCTGAGCGAAGAGGAGGCTACCGCCTCTGGGCAGTGGAATGTAAAAGACTTACAGACAGCCGTTTATGGCGGCTACCGCTTTATCAAGGCGCAGGATCTTGTGATGCCCGCCTCCAAGAGCTTCGCCCAGCGCGCCATCATCGCCGCCGCGCTTGCCGACGGTCAGTCCGTCCTGGACGGTTATTCCCCCTGCGGGGACAACGAGGCCGCCATCAACGCGGCAAAGGCATTGGGTTCGGAGGTCGCTGTTAATGGTAACCACCTCGTAATCAAAGGAATAGCTGCAAAACCCGGCGAATTGAAACTGTCGGAGGTCCATTGCGGGGAGTCGGGACTGCTTACCCGGCTGATGATTCCGCTGCTCTCTACTCTTGCCGGTGACAAACCCGTGCGCGTTACCGGAGAAAAAACGCTGCTGGAGCGGCCCCTGAGCCAGGCGCACGACATTATGGCCTCTTTCGGCGTCCGGCTCCACCCGGAAAGTAACAAAAAAGTTAATCTACAAAATTCAGAAAATGAGGAGGTTAACAAAAATGTTAACGAGTCTCGCAAGTCCGATTGTTACCTTCCGCTCTCTGTAAAGGGACCCATCATCCCCGGCAGGGCCGACATTTCCGGGAAAGGCGGCTCCCAGCTCATCTCGGGCCTGTTGGCAGCGCTCCCGTTAACGGACGGAAAATCAACCGTTTACGTACACGAGCCCCGCAGTATCCCCTACCTTTTCATTACGGTGGACGTCCTGAAGAAATTCGGCATCCGCATCGGCTCGGAAATGGAGGGCGGGGACGACTTCCTGGAAACGCAGGACTGGAGCCTCTGCACGGCCGTGAATTTCCACATAAAAGGCGGTCAGCGCTATCAGGCGGCCCATTTCGGGATCGAGGCGGACTGGTCGGCCGCGGCCCCCTTCCTCACCGCCGGCGCCCTATTCGGCGAAGTGGAAGTGACGGGCCTGGACACCACCAGCCTGCAGGCCGATATCTCCATCCTGGACATCCTGGTCCAGGCCGGCGCCAGTATGTCGCAGCTGGAGGGCAGCATCCGCGTGCGTCGCGCCCCCCTCAGCCCCTTCGACGCAGACCTGAACAACTGCCCGGATCTCTTCCCGGTGGTGGCGGTCCTAGCGGCCTTCTGTCCCGGCGAAAGCCATCTGAAGGGCGTCCAGCGCCTCCGCCACAAGGAAACCGACCGCGCCGCGGCCATCGAGGAGATGCTCACGCAGATGGGCGTTCCGGTGTGCACGGACGACGATGAAATGACCATTATGGGTACGGGGCTCACCCAGCGGCTGGCCACGGGGCGCCTGCTCAAAGGCGGAAAGTACACTTCCCACGCGGATCACCGGATGGTGATGGCGCTTAAACTCGCCTCCCTCGGGGCCGATGCGGCCATAGAAATAGATGATACCGCCTGCGTGGCCAAGTCGTTCCCCGCTTTTAACGAATTGTTCGACAAATTATGAATACTTTTGGCAACCGCTTCAGAATCAGCATCTTCGGCGAATCACACGGGGCGCGCATCGGCGTCACCCTGGACGGCGTCCTGCCCGGAATTCCCCTCAGTGAGGAGGATTTCGCCGAGGACCTGAACCGCCGCAAGGCCGGCGCCCCGGGCACGACGCCCCGCACGGAGGACGACTTCCCGCAGATTGTCTCCGGCGTGTACGAAGGCCACACCACCGGCGCGCCGCTGACCATCCTTTTCCGCAATGAGAATACCCGCAGCGAGGATTACGAAGGTTTCCGCGAGCATCCCCGTCCGGGACACGCGGACTTTACCGCGAATCTCAAGTTCGGCGGCTTCAACGACCCCCGCGGCGGCGGCCATTTCAGCGGAAGGCTCTCCCTGGGCATCGTAGCGGCGGGCGTCGTCGCCAAGAAAATACTGCAGTTCGCCCGTTTCGACGCGCGCCTCATCGAGGTAGGCGGCGAGAAAGAGGCCGAAAAATGGCCGGAACTGCTGAAAGCCACCCAGGCCGAAGGCGACTCCCTGGGCGGCGTGGTGGAATGCGTGGTCGAGGGTCTTCCCATCGGCCTGGGTGAACCCTTCTGGGACAGTGTGGAATCGCAGATAGCCCACGCCGTTTTCGCTATTCCAGGAGTGCGGGGCATCGAATTCGGCGACGGCTTCCAGGCTGCCGGAATGAAAGGATCGGAGCACAACGACCCCTTCCCGGAGCACGAGTGTCATAAGGACGAGCCCGGCCATAAGTGCCATCACGACGATCCGGATCACGAATGCTGCCACGGAGAAGGCGAGCACCATTGCTGCGGCCGCCACAAGCACATCCAGCCGCCTGTCACCAACCACGCCGGCGGGGTGAACGGCGGCATTACCAACGGCAACCCGCTGGTGTTCCGCGTGGCTTTCAAACCCACGTCCAGCATTGCCAAAAACGGCATCCCGGGCCGCCACGACGTCTGTTTCGCCCTGCGTACGCCCGTTATCGTGGAGGCGATGGCGGCTATCGTTTTAACGGATTTAGCCCTGTGACCGACGAGAAACTCATACGGCAGGTCACTTCCTCCGAATACAAGGAAGGCTTCGTGACGGACGTTGAGCAGGAATTCCTGCCCAAAGGCCTGAACGAAGACATCGTTCGGCAGATATCGGCCCGGAAAGGGGAGCCCGACTGGCTCCTGGAGTTCCGCCTGGACGCCCTGCGCAAGTGGCAGGCGATGCCGCAGCCGGATTGGGCGCATCTGGATATGCCGCCCATTGATTTTCAGGATATTATCTACTTCGCCGCCCCCAAGAAGGACAAGGATCGGCCCAAGGAAATCGACCCCAAACTGGCCGAGACCTTCGACAAACTGGGCATCCCGCTCAGGGAGCGCGAAGCCCTCGCCGGCGTGGTGGCCGTGGACGCCGTCTTCGACTCGGTGTCGGTGAAAACCACCTTCCGGAAAACCCTGGAGGAGAAAGGTATCATCTTCTGCTCGTTCTCGGAGGCCGTGAAAGAGCATCCGGACCTGGTGCGCAGGTACCTCGCCAGCGTGGTCCCCGCCTCCGACAATTTCTTCGCGGCCCTCAACAGCGCGGTCTTCTCCGACGGCTCCTTCTGCTACATTCCCAAGGGCGTCCGCTGCCCGATGGAGCTGAGCAGCTATTTCCGCATCAATGCGAAAGGCACCGGGCAGTTCGAAAGGACCTTGATTGTGGCCGATGAAGGCTCCTACGTGAGCTATATGGAAGGCTGCACTGCCCCGATGCGCGACGAGCAGCAGCTGCACGCCGCCGTGGTGGAAATCGTCGTGGAGAAGGATGCCGATGTCAAGTATTCCACCGTCCAGAACTGGTATCCGGGCGACGCCGACGGCAAGGGCGGGATTCTCAATCTCGTCACCAAGCGCGGCATCTGCAAGGGGGAGGGCAGCCATCTGAGCTGGACGCAGGTGGAAACCGGCAGCGCCATCACCTGGAAATACCCCTCCACTATATTAAAAGGGGATTACAGCAGTTCGGAATTCTATTCCGTCGCCGTCACCAACAACCATCAGCAGGCCGATACAGGCACCAAGATGGTCCACCTGGGACGGGGCACCAAGAGCCGGATCGTGTCAAAGGGCATATCGGCCGGGATGAGCCAGAACAGCTACCGCGGCCTGGTGCGGATGGGGCGTAATGCGCTGAATGCGAGGAACTTCTCCCAGTGCGACAGTCTGCTCATCGGCTCCCGCTGCGGGGCGCATACCTTCCCGGTAATCGAGAGTCTGCAGCCGTCGGCTACCGTGGAGCACGAGGCTACCACCAGCAAAATCTCCGAGGACCAGCTCTACTATTGCAACCAGCGGGGTATCGGCCCGGAAGACGCGGTGGGCCTCATCGTGAACGGCTACGCACGCGAAGTGCTTTCGCGCCTCCCGATGGAATTTGCCGTAGAGGCGCAAAAGCTCTTGTCCGTTTCGCTTGAAGGGTCTGTAGGGTAAATCCTACTTGGAGACAGTTATCACGTAACCCACCTCTCCGAGGTAGGCGACAGCCCTATTCGAACCGCTGGCCGGAGCGGACTCCAGCGTGAATTCCTTGCTATATACAGCTTCCTCTGCAGAACCGTTGATGCCGATCAGCTTGCCGCTCCAGCGGACCTTGAACTGCTCCAGTTTCCCCAGGTTATAGGGGATGGAGGTGATGGCCGTGTAGTTGCCGTAATTGTCCTTGGTCTCGAGTTGAATCTTGTAGGTGCCGGCACCGTTTCCGGCGGCGCCATAGCTGAAGGATGCCGTACTGGGGTTGTAGAGGGCGTCGACACTATTCCAGCCGTTGCTTCCTTTCTTGTAGATGCCCAGTCTCCAGGGTTCGACGGTAATCTCGCCCACGAAGGGTTCTACGGTCTCGTCTTCCAGATTGGTGGCGGTGATTTTAACCTTGGTGGTTTTCTTGGAAATATCGGGAAGCCTGAAAGTGGCGATGCATTCTTTTCCAATCTCGTTATAGGAGAGGTCTACAATCTCCGGATTATGGTTGGTCCAGCCGATTCTGCAGGTGGCGGTGGTGCCCAGGTATGCACTTTGGCCGTCATAGACGGTGGTTCCGGCAAAGGTGAATACGGGGTTCTTTGCCATAGAGTCCAGAAGATCCTTACAAGATGTGGCCAGCGTCAGAATGGCTGCGCCGAGGAGGAAAAACTTGGTTGCTTTCATTGGTTAGCGGTTTTAATTATCTGCAAAGATAGTGGTTTTCTTTTAGAAAAAGCAGTATCTTTGTTAAAATGATCAGTTGGATAGATATAACCTGCGCCGTCCTGGGACTCGCGACCGTCGTACTGGCCGGCCGCAATTCCAAGTACAATTTCTGGATCGGCTATCTCTATACGGCGGCGCTTTTCGTGATGTTCTACGACAAGAACCTCTACGCGTCGCTGCTGCTCCAGCCGGTGTCTCTTGCCATCAACATCCTGGGTCACTACCGCTGGACGCATCCGCGCGAAGGGGAGCAGAGTGCGAAGGATGCCAAGTCTTTGAAGGTGAGTATGTTGTCCTGGCCGGAGCGCATCCTCTGCCTGGTGGCCGTGTTCGCCGTCGCGGGCGCCTGGGGATGGACGCTGGACAGTCTATTTCCGGCCGATCCCCATCCCTACCTGGATTCCTGCGTGACGGTGCTCATCCTGCTGGCCCAGCTGCTGAGCGCCCTCAAAAAGTGGGACTGCTGGGTGGCCTGGCTGCTGGTGAACATCACCCAGCTGGCGCTGCACATCAGCGTGGGCAATATCTTTATGCCCATCGTGTGCGGCCTGTATCTGGTGAACGGCATCTGGTCGCTCGCCTCCTGGAAGAAACTCTATAAGAACGAAGCATAATATGTTGGAGATAAGGAACTTACACGCGAGTGTAGAAGGGAAGGAAATCCTCAAGGGATTGGACTTGAAGGTGGGCCCTGGCGAGGTGCACGCCCTGATGGGCCCCAACGGCGCCGGCAAGAGCACCCTCGCCGCCGTCCTCACCGGCCGTCCCGGCTATGAGGTGACCGAAGGGACCGTCCTGTATAAGGGTCAGGACCTTCTGAAAATGACCCCCGAGGAACGCGCCTGGGCTGGCCTCTTTCTCAGTTTCCAGTATCCGGTGGAGATTCCCGGCGTCACCATCACGGCCTTTATGAAGGCGGCGGTGAATGCCAAACGCAAGGCCGCCGGGGAGCCGGAGCTGAAAGCGGCCGAGTTCCTTAAACTGATGAAGGAAAAGATGGCCCTGGTGCAGATGAAGGCCGATTTTGCCAAGCGGGAAGTGAACGTGGGCTTCAGCGGCGGCGAGAAAAAACGCAACGAAATCTTCCAAATGGCCCTCCTGGAGCCGTCGTTCGCCCTTTTGGACGAAACCGACAGCGGCCTGGACGTGGACGCCCTCAAGATTGTGGCCGACGGCGTCAATGCCCTCAGGAGTCCGGAGCGCAGCGCCATCATCGTCACCCACTACCATAAGCTGCTGGAATATGTGCAGCCGGACTTCGTGCACGTTTTGAAAGAAGGCCGTATCGTGAAAACCGGCGGCCGCGAGCTTGTAGACGCCATCGAGGCGAAAGGATTCGACCAGTTCTGATGGGACACGGGAAATACATAGCGCCCCAGAAGGGAAAGTATCAGGTTGCGGCCGGCGAAACGCTGGAGCTGCAGTTCGTGGTCCTTCCCGGGGAGTCGGAGGACATCGACGTCTCCGTGGACCTTACCGGTCCCGGCGCCGAGGTGCATCTCAAGGGTCTGTACCTCTGCGGGGCCGATGAAAAGGTGAATTTCCGCATTCTGGTGCATCACCTGGCCCCCGGCTGCCACAGTACCCAGCTGTTCAACGGCATCGCCGGCGGGGCTGCGCAGGTGTCCTTCCACGGCACCATCGTGGTGGCCCCGGATGCCCAGAAGACCGAGGCCTATCAGGAGAACCACAACATCGTGCTCACGGAGCGGGCGAAAGTGGAAACCAGGCCGCAGCTGGAGATTTATGCCGATGACGTAAAGTGCTCCCACGGCGCCACGGTGGGGCAGCTCAGCGAAGACGAACGTTTTTATATGCGTTCCCGCGGCATTCCGGACGCCCAGGCCCGGCGTCTGCAGATGCTCTCCTTCCTCTCGCCCGTCATTCCTGCGGGTCGGGAGGCGGAAATCGAACAGGCGTTGGAAAAACTACAGGGGGAATAGGCCGAAGAGCGCGCTTCCGCTGCCGCTCATCGCGGCATAGACCGCCCCGCGCGCATACAGATCGGCCTTCAGCGAAGCGAGCTCCGGATGTACGGCGAAAACCGTGGCTTCGAAGTCGTTGTGCAAATCCTCCTTCCAGGTGGAAATATCCTGCTGCAGCACCTCCCGGAGCGGTTTTTCCGGGATGTGCGGCGTGATGCCGCGGTAGGCTTCGGCCGTGCGGACGGAGACGCCTTCCGGCACCACCACTTCCAGCCGGTATCCGCTCAAATCCATCGGGAAAGGCTCTAAAATCTCCCCACGCCCGCTTCCCAGCATCGGCCTATTATAGATAAAGAAGGGACAATCGCTGCCCAGACGGGCGGCGTAGGCGGCGAGGGTGTCGTCGGCCAGGCCCAGTTCCGCCAATTCGGCGATCATCTTTAGCGCGAAGGCGCCGTCGGCCGATCCTCCGCCCAGTCCGGCGCCCACGGGGGCCTTCTTTTCCAGAAATATCTTCATCGGGGGCAGGTCAAAGTCGGCCGCCAGCAATTGGTAAGCCCGCGCCGTGAGGTCTTCCAGCGGATCCCAGTTCACGCCCCCTTCCCGTGCGATGGTAATCATCAGCTTACCGTCCGGGGAGATGGCCTGGGCCGGAGCGCCGTACTTTTCCTGCAGGGAGGCGATGGTCCGGGACCAGTCGTCGCCGGTGATGATCTCCAGCGTATCGGCCAGGCCCGGATACGGAACGAACAGGGTTTCCAGGTTGTGGAAACCGTCCGGGCGGCGGCTCAAAACGTGCAGCCCGAGGTTGATTTTTACATTCGTCTGCGCAATCATTTTCACAAAGATAATGCACAATCGGCTAAAACATAAAAATATTCGGCTAAAACAACGCTTTTTTTTAGCCGATTGTAGGAAATGCCGTCCCAATTTGCCACCTTGCCGGCTCAAAATACGCCGCCTATGCGAAAGACGCTCCTCGTTCTTCTGGTGGTAAGTCTCGCCACCGCCTGCCAGCACGACCTGTTTTCCACCCACTTCCGTTCCGGAGGCGGGCGCCCGCCCAAACGGCCGCCTTCGCCCGAGCTCCTGCCGGAAGGGATGGCGGTCTGGGCCACGGCGGTCTCCTTTCACGACACCACTGACTGGCGCGCGGGTGAGACCGGCGGGGCGGGGCTCCTCCTCTTCAAAAACGGCGTCCGGGTGGATTCCCTGCCGGCGAAGGATTGCCTCCAGCCCGCGCAGCACCGCTTCCGGGAGGGCTATCTCTGGACCAACGCCACCGACGGGACGCACACCTTCATCCGGCGGGACGGCGAGCCCTGGCTCAGCTACGAAGGCGAAGAAACCCTCTCCGGTTTCCTGATCCAGAACGGGCGCATCCATACGCTGGGGCAGCGCCCCGGCGGCGGTTTCTGTTACCGCATCGACGGGAAGGCGGTGTATGCATCGGCCAGAGGCCTTGTGCTGGGATCGGCCGACGACCCCGACTGGGAAGGCGGCGCCCTCACCTCCGACGGCGGCATCGTCTGCTATACCGTCGGCCTGGCCCAACAATCGGCCGATACCCCCGTCTGGGAGTACCGCCTGATGCGCGGGAACGACATCTGGAAAGTGATTACTCCGCCCGCCGACGCCCAACTGTTCGACGTCCGGGTATGCGGCGGAGTCTGCTATCGGCTGGAACTCCGCTATGACCGGTATTGCCTCATAGGGGACGAGGAGGTGCGCGTACTGCAGGGCCGGGGAGAGCAGGGGGACCTGAAACTGATTCCGACGGACGAAGGAATCGCCGCTACGGGGAACAGCCTGCTGGGACCGGCCCGGATGGGCTGGGTGGAGGAGGCCGACGGCCGTTATCAGCAGTACCTGTACCTGGGCGGGGGGAAACTGCGCCTCTCGTTCCGGGGCGGTGTCCTCACCATCCTGCTGTTCACTCCGGAAGAAACCCTTTCGGGCGTTCGGATCGGCTCCCAGCTCATTTCTTTTCCGGAGGGAGTCTATCGCCTGCAGTACGGGCGCTGCGCCCTTCCCTGCAACGGAACGCTGGCCCTGGCGCTCACGGCGACGAACGGGGACCGGCACTGTCTCTGGGTAGCCGGGACCGGGCAGGAAGTGCGTTTTAACGGCTATTTTACAGGAATCTATATCGAATGAGCCTATGTTAGTCTATGTCCACGGTGCCAAATGTCTGGGTATCGACGCCGTCCCGGTGACGGTGGAAGTGAATATCACCTTAGGGGTGGGGATTCATCTGGTGGGTTTGGCCGATGCTGCCGTAAAGGAGAGCCTCCTGCGCACAGTGACGGCCCTCCAGGCCAAGGGATTCCACGTGCCTGGGATGAAAATTGTCATCAATCTGGCTCCCGCCGATTTACACAAGCAGGGAAGCGGGTACGACCTCCCCATCGCCCTGGGCGTCATCGCGGCATCGGCCCAGCGTGCGCTGCCGGAACTGGAGCACTACCTCATTATGGGCGAACTGGGTCTGGACGGGAGCATACGCCCCGTGAGCGGGACGCTGCCGATGGTGGAACTCGCCCGCCGGCTGGGCTTCCGGGGCTGCATCCTGCCGGAGGAATCGGCCCTGGAGGCGGTGGACTGCCAGGGGGTGGACATCTTCGGGGTGCGCACACTGGACGACGTCTTCCGTATTCTGGAGGGCTTCGAGGACCCGTCGGACCTCCTGATCTGGAACACCGAGCGCTACCGGAAGGCCCTGGAAGAGGCTGCCCATCCGGTGCGGACCTATATGGATTTTGCCGATATCATCGGCCAGGAAGGGGCCAAGCGCGGGGTGGAAATCGCCTGCGCCGGAGCCCATAACCTGCTCCTCATCGGTGCTCCGGGAAGCGGGAAAAGTTCCCTGGCAAAGGGCCTGGCGGGCATTCTGCCGCCGATGACCCTCGAAGAAAGCGCCGTTACCTCCAAGGTCTATTCCGTCGCCGGGCGCTCCTCCGGGACACTGGGATTCATCCGCTCGCGGCCCTTCCGCAGCCCGCACATATCGGCCTCGAAGGCGGCCCTGCTGGGCGGCGGCAGCGGCGACAACATCCTACCCGGGGAGGTCTCCCTGGCCACGAACGGCGTCCTCTTCCTGGACGAATTCTGCGAAGCCCCCAAAACCACGCTGGAGGCCCTCCGGGGGCCGTTGGAGGACCGTCGCGTGACCATTTCCCGCCTCAAGGCCAAGGTGGAATACCCGGCTTCCTTTATGCTGGTGGCGGCCTCCAATCCCTGCCCCTGCGGCTACTGGGGAGAGGGCGACCGCTGCACCTGCACGCCGGGTCAGCGGATGCTTTACCTTTCGAAGCTCTCGGGCCCCATTATGGACCGAATAGACATTCAGCTCTGGCTGCATCCCGTGGAGACATCGGCCCTGGTCCGCGGCGGAAAGGCCGAGCCCTCCGAAGCCGTCGCCGCCCGCGTGCTGAAGGCCCGCGAAATCCAGCGCCGGCGCTTCGAGGGGAGCGGCATTTTCTGCAACGCCGAGATGTCCTCCAAGCAGCTGGAGAAGTTCTGCCCGCTCTCGGAGGAATGCAAGGACCTGCTGGAAAACATCATCGACCGCCTGGGTCTGAGCGCCCGCGCCTTCACCCGCATCGTCAAGATCGCCCGTACCATCGCGGACCTCGCCGGCACTGCGCAGATCCTTCCCGAACACCTTTCCGAAGCCGCCCTTTACCGTTTCCTGGACAGGCGGGATATTCTGGAAATGTAGTATATTTGTAGGATGAAACATCAGATTGTCATAACAGATCTGGAGGACTTGCCCCGCGCGGCGGCGGAGTTCCTTGACGCGATTGAGGAACATAGGCTCATTGCGTTCCACGCGCCGATGGGGGCCGGTAAAACCACGTTTATCACGGCTGTCTGCAAATCGCTGGGCGTGCGGGAAGACGCTGTCAGTTCCCCCACTTTCGCCATCGTGAACGAATACCGCGCCGGCAGTGGCGAACCCGTCTATCATTTCGATTTCTACCGTATCGAGCGGCCGGAAGAGGCCCTGGACATCGGCCTGTATGACTATCTGGATTCCGGCTGCCTGTGCCTGATGGAATGGCCGGAGAACATCGCCGCCCTCCTCCCGGAGGAAACCCTCCGCGTGGACATCGCCGTCGCTCCGGACGGCTCGCGCGTTCTGACCTGGGAAGATTAATCCCTACTGCAGCCAGCCTTCGGGATTCTGGGGATCGGCCCCGTTCCAGAGTTCGAAATGGAAGAGGTCCTCACCGCCGATGGTGTCCACCGTGCCCACCACCTGACCGGTGGTAATCTTGTCTCCTACTTTCACCGCCACGCTCTTGAGTTTACTGTAGAGGGTGAAATAGGCCCCGTGGCTCACCAGTACGCACTGGTTGTAGCCGGGGAGCACCACGATCTGGGTGACTGTCCCGTTGAAGACCGCCTTGGCCTTGCAGCCGCGGGGAACCGAAAGGGTGACGCCGTTGTTCTGAGGCATCTCCACATTGGTATAGACGGGATGGTTGTGCTTGCCGAAACGCTCCACGATGGTGCCCTCCACCGGCCAGGGCAGACGGCCCTTGTTGGAGGCGAATTCGTTGGAGAGTTTGGTGTCGATGGCCGTGGAGGTGGTTTTGCTGCCGGAGGTCTTTCCGGAGGAGCCTTTTGACGCCTTGCGGATGAGGTCCGCGATCTTGCGGTTCAGCTCTTCCTTCTGGCGGTTTTTCTCCTTCAGCTGCTGCTGGAATTTCTTTCGGTCCTTGTTCAGCCGGTCCACCATCTTGTTGGCATCGGCCTCCTCTTTTTTCAGCTGCGTTCGCTCGCCGCTGACCTTCTGCCGCACGGCCGCCGATTCCTTCCGGAGGCCACCCAGCCTCTCTTTTTCCGCCGCAATCTGGGCCGATGTCTCCCGGATCTGCAGGGCCTGGCTGTTGAGTTGGGCGCTCATTCCTCGCAAATATCCAGCCCGTCTGAGCCCCTGGCCGATGGATTCGCTGGAGAGGATGTACATATACCAGAGGCGGCTGTCGCGGTTTTTATAGGCGCCGCGAATCAGGCGAGCATAATAAAGGGACAGGGTGTCGTGCCGCGCCTGCAGCCGGGCCATCTCGCGTTTGCACCGGCCGATGGAATCGTCCAGGATGGAGAGCGTCTGGTCGCAGCCGGCGATGAGTTTTTCCCGCGTCTGAATCTTCCCCTGCAGGAGTTTGAGGTTATTCAGCGTGGCGTCCTTGTTCTTGGCGTTCTGCGCCAGGTTGCGGTTCAGCGTGGCGATGTCCTTCTCCAGCTGCGCCTGCTGCTTCTGAAGCTGCTGCAGTTTTCCCTGGGCCGATGCCATCACGCACCCTCCCAGCAGCAGAATCCATATGAGGACAAACTTTCTCACGGTTTCAGTCGCTTGGCCATATTGCGGTAAACGGCGGCGGTATCATTCTCTCCCAGGGCCTCCAGCACCGTGGCGTAATGGTCCAGTATCACGTCGCTTTCCTTCCCGCCGTAGAGCATCGCGTGCTTGAAGAAGGGCTTGGCCTCCAGGTCCTTTCCCATCAGATGCAGGATCCAGCCGAAGGTATCCAGGTAGGTGGCGTTGTCCGGTTCGGCCTCCACGGTCTTCTTGGACATCGAATAGGCCTTCTTCAGTTTCTTCCCCAGCAGGGAAAGGTAGTAGGCGTAGTTGTTCAGCACCGGGGCATAATCCGGGTTCAGCTTCAGGGCTTTGTCATAGGCCTTGAAGGCGCCTTTCTCGTCTCCCTTGGAGTGCTTGGCATCTCCCATCATCGACCAGGCGCTTACGCACAGGTCCTTCTCTTTCGGGTAATTGGATAGGATCCACTGGCAGTTGCCGATGATGGCGTCGTAGTCCTCCAATTGGTAGTTGGCCATATTGGCGTAATCCAGGAAGGCCATCTCGTGGAAGCGGTTGAAGGCCGCGACGGAACGGTCGCGCAGCTCCTGCCAGTTCTCCTGCAGGGCCAGGAACTGGACGTAGGTGGCCGTCTGGCCGATACTCTCCGGGAAGGCGTCCGCGGCAGTGCGCAGCCACTGTCCGGCCTTTTCCTTCCGGCCCGTCGCGTAATAATAGGTGCCGCCGGCGGAAAGGATGCTGCTGTCGGCGGGATGCGTGCTCCCCGCCAGGTCCACCAGGCGGTCGAAGCCTTCGCGGTGGTTCTGCAGAATCTTCGGGTCAATCCCTCTGGTGAGATTACCGATGTACATACTTTTCGTCTGCGTGGGAATGTCCTGCGAGGAAAAGAAGGGCTCCAGCGTGTTGAAATAATCGTCGTAGCGACGCTGGTGCCGCCAGACTTCGGCCAGCCCCAGCAGGGCGGGCGCGTAGGTGTGATCCAGCGAAAGCGCCTCCTCGTAGCGCGCCTGCGCCAGGGAGTCGGAGAATTCGGCCAGATAGTAATCCCCGGTGATGGAAAGGATGGACGGGGAGGAATACTCTTTATTGAACTTTTCCAGGATGGCGGCGCCTTCCTCCTGCCGGCCCATCGTGGTGAGTACGTCGTACTGGGTGCGCACCACCTCTTCCGTGGTCCCCTGTTGCTTTTCGATCTCCTGCAGCGCCGCAAGCGCCTTGTTGAATTCCCGCTGTTTCAGATAGATGTCCAACAGTTCATAGACGGCATCGCCCTTTCCCGGAAAATCCCGCACCAGTTTCTCATACAGGGAGGTTCCCTCTTTCGTCTTCCCGTGTGTCAGATACAGGCGGCCCAGCATCCGGCGGTACCAGAAATTGCTGCTGTCCAGGGCCACGGCCTTCTCCAGGGCGGCTTCCGCCTCTTCCCCCTGCTGCAGGGCATTCTCCGAAAGCGCCAGGTAGTACCAGACGGCATCGTCTTCCGGGGCGGCGGCCGAAAGCGTTTTCAGCAGCTGAAGGGACTTCTTGTACTGGCCGTTGCTGTACAGGCGGACGGCATCCACCAGGTTCGCTTCCACTTCCTGCGCGGAAGCGGAAAGGAGGGAGGCCAGCGCCAGCAAAAAAGCCAGAAGCGATTTTTTCACAATTACAAAAGTAAGGCTTTTTTGCCAAATTGAAACAAAAAACGGGCCTGTTGTTAATAACTTCCCGAGCAGGAAACAAATCGGTTTCCCGCACTTTTCCCTCCCGCCCAAAAAACGCGGACAAATGCTTATAAACTGCCAAATTAACAGCGTGAGAGCCCGATTTGTTGATAACTTTTTTTTGAAAAATCGTGGGAAAGTCGGGAGTTTCGCTATATCTTTGCCATCGAGGAATCTCCCTTCGCAAACCGACACTGAAACAACTGCCCTATGGTAAAGCACGTACTCAAACGCGACGGCCGCCGCGTGGACTTCAACAATCAGAAGATTGTAGCCGCCATCCTCAAAGCGATGGACGTAACCCAGGATGGTGAAGACATCGTTCTCGCCGCCCAGATCGCCCATACCATCTCCCAACTGGACAAAGAGGAGATGACGGTGGAGGAAATTCAGGACGTGGTGGAAAACCACCTGATGAACAGCCCCCGCCAGGAGGTGGCCAAAGAGTACATCCGTTACCGCAACAAGCGCAACATCGCCCGCAAGGCCAAGACCAACGAAATTTTCGAGACCATCATCGACGCGCAGGCCAACGACATCACGCGTGAAAACGCGAATATGAATGCCGATACCCCTGCCGGTATGATGATGAAGTTCGCCTCGGAAGCCACCAAGAGCTACGTGGATGAAGTGCTGCTGAGCGATCCCGTGCGCGAAGCCGTGGCCGGCAACTACATCCATATCCACGACAAGGATTATTATCCCACGAAGAGTCTCACCTGCATCCAGCACCCGCTGGACCTGATTCTGGAATACGGTCTCAAGGCCGGTCACGGGGAGTCCCGTCCCGCCAAGCGCATCGAGACCGCCAGCGTGCTGGCCTGCATCTCGATGGAGACCGTCCAGAACGAGATGCACGGCGGCCAGGCCATCCCCGCCTTCGACTTCTATCTGGCGCCCTATGTGCGCAAGACCTATGAAGAGGAGATCGACAAGGTGAGCGAACTGGAGAACGAAGACTATTCCTTCCTCAAGGCCGCCAAATTCGACGACTACCTCAAGCGGGACCTCACGGGCCTTCAGGGCAAGGAGCGCGCCCAGCAGCACGCCATCAACCAGACCGTGGGCCGCGTGCACCAGGCGATGGAAGCGTTCGTGCACAATATGAACACCATCCACAGCCGCGGCGGCAACCAGGTGGTCTTCTCCTCCATCAACTACGGCACGGACACATCGGCCGAGGGCCGCTGCATCATCCGCGAAATCCTGAACACCACCTACGAAGGCGTGGGCAACGGGTCCACCGCCATCTTCCCCATCCAGATCTGGAAGAAAAAACGGGGCGTGAGCTACCTGCCCGAGGATCCGAACTACGACCTTTACAAGTTCGCCTGCAAGGTATCGGCCCGTCGCTTCTTCCCCAACTTCGTGAACCTGGACGCCACGTTCAACCAGGATCCCGCCTGGGACCCCGAAGATCCTAAGCGCTATATCCACGAGGTGGCCACGATGGGCTGCCGTACCCGCGTGTATGAAAACCGCTTCGGCCCCAAGACCTCCATCGGCCGCGGCAACCTGAGCTTCACCACCATCAACATCGTGAAGCTGGCCATCGAGTGTATGGAGATTGCCGATAAAGACGAGCGCATCGGCGCCTTCTTCGAGAAGCTGGACTGGGCCCTCGAGGTGAGCGCGCGCCAGCTGGACGAGCGTTTCCAGTTCCAGAAGACCGCCCTGAAGAAACAGTTCCCGCTGCTGATGAACGGCCTGTGGCTGGGCAGCGACAAACTGGATCCGGACGACTGCGTGGAGAGCGTTATCAATCAGGGAACGCTGGGAATCGGGTTCATCGGCCTGGCCGAAGCCCTCATCGCCCTCGTCGGGAAACACCACGGGGAGAGCGAGGAAGCGCAGGAACTGGGTCTTCGCATCGTCACCTTTATGCGCGACAAGATCAACGGCTTCTGCGAGAAGTACCAGCACAACTATTCCGTGCTGGCCACCCCGGCGGAAGGCCTCTCCGGCAAATTCACCAAACGCGACAAAAAGACCTTCGGCGTGCTTCCGGGCATCACCGACAAGGACTACTATACCAACTCCAACCACGTCCCGGTGTACTATAAGTGCACGCCGGAGCACAAGGCCAGGATCGAGGCTCCCTATCACGAGCTCACCCGTGGCGGCCACATCTTCTATGTGGAGATTGACGGCGACGCCACGCACAATCCGCAGGCCATTATGCAGATCGTGGACTTGATGGACAAATACAACATCGGCTATGGTTCCGTGAACCACAACCGCAACCGCTGCCTGGACTGCGGTTACGAGAACGCCGAAAAAGATCTCCGGGAGTGCCCTCACTGCCACGGGCACCACATCGACACCCTGCAGCGCATCACCGGTTATCTGGTGGGCACCACGGAGCGTTGGAACGCCGGGAAGTTAGCAGAATTAAAAGACAGGGTGGTACACGAATGAAGATTAGGGTGATGGATATCATCCCGCAGACAATGGCCGACGGGCCCGGTTTCCGGACAGCCATTTATTGCGCGGGATGCTCACACAAGTGCCCGGGTTGTCACAACCCCCAGAGCTGGAGCTTCCAGGCAGGGCAGTGGATGGATACCGACGATCTCTTTGAAATCGTCCGCGCAGACAGTATGTCCAACGTGTCTTTCTCCGGCGGAGACCCCTTCTATCAGGTGGAGGCCTTCACCGAACTGGCCCGCCGCATCAAGACGGAAACCGACAAGGATATCTGGTGCTGGACCGGCTTCACGCTGGAACAGATCGAGGCTTCTCCCCGCCTGTCCCAGCTGCTGCCCTATATCGACGTGCTGGTGGACGGCCCCTTCATCCAGGAAAGCCGGGACACGGACCTTCTTTTCCGCGGCAGCCCCAACCAGCGCATTCTCTATCTCCACGGCGCCCCCGAGGTGGATTACATCCCCGGCACCGTGGCCCTGGAGCCGCTGAGGTAGGGATTAATCATCCCTCTTATACCGGAAAACCTTTCCGCCGGAGTAGCCTACGCCGGCTTCGGTGACGATGTCGTAACCGTATTCGTCCAGGCCGCGGTAATAGTACCACACGTGTTCGTCGGTCCCGTATTTCTTTACGGAGGCGAGGAGGGCCTTGGCCTGGGCGGCGGTCATCGGAATCCAGATGGGCGGGCAGGCCTCTTCGTGAAAGACCATCTTCAGGGCCTGTTTTTCGGCGTCGTAGCCTTCGGCCGACATCGGGTAACGTTCGGAGAATTCGTAGTTGCCGTTGGATTTCAGGTAGGCCGTTTTCGCCTGGTCCCATACGGCGTCTCCGTCGTAGCCGTCGGGATCGGCCAGGAAGGCCGATAGTTCATAGCCGAAGTAGAACTCGTGGAAGGTCATCTCCACCGGGATTTCCCATTTCGTGTACCATTCCGGGTGGCTGAAGAGCATGTAGGAGGGACCGTCTTCGTTATAGTGCAGCGGCACCCAGCCGAACTTGAAGGAGCCGTCTTTCTTGATCCACAGGCCGTCGCAGCCAACGCCGTGGGATCCGAAGAACAGGCCGCCGTCCACGCCGCGGGCCGCTTTATAGTGGGCGGCCCTGAGCGTCACCTGGTTGAGGGGAATGATGGGCGGCTCGGCCGAATAATCATCCCACCAATATTCCTTTCCGTCGATGTAGATGACGGCATTGCTCATCCAAAGATTGTTGTCCTTGACGCAGAAGGCGGCTTGCTCGATATCGATGAAGGAGGCATCCGCCGGAAAGCTGGGAAGAAAGTAGGGCCCGCCATAAGGGGTCTCCTCCAGGGTGATATAGGCTCCCTTTTTGCCGGGTTCCCGGCCGATGGACCTGATATTGAGTTCCGTCGTTTCCCAAATCAGGAAGTAGCGCATAATGAACTGGGCGGGCGTGGGTTCGGCGAGTTTTTCCGGCCGGTATTTCGACAGGAAGTCCTCGGCCCCCAGCCAGAGCCACTCCTCCTGCATCCTTATTTTGATTTCCTGCACGTCGGTGCGGGAAGGGGAATAACGCGCCTCGTCGAAGGGATACCACAGATCCTTCATCTCTCCGGCCTTCATCTGGTCGAAGCCGGGCTGGATGCGGGCGAAGCCGCATCGGCCGTCCTTCCGTACGTGGAAGAGCAGCGAAGCGGAGGCGAAGAAAAGCTCCTTCGCCTCTCCCGGCTCCAGCAGCCAGGCGCCATAACGGTTGTTCCAGAGGCCGGGGAGTCCGCCCTTTTTGACGATGGCGACGTGGCCCAGCTGGCCGCCGGCAGTCATATTGAAATAGCGGGTCTGGCCGGCCACCCATTCGGGAGCGTTGTCGGTGGCCGCGGGGCTGCCCGTAATCTTTTTCAAAGGATCCTGCTGGGCCGAAAGCTGCAGCGAAAGCGCCAGCAAGGCTATGGTGAGGATGCGTTTCATTGGCTAATAGATGCGGTAAGGTTCCAGGTTCTTCCTGTCTCTTTCTTCAATCTTATAGTCGGGGACGAATGCGTCGGAAAAGTCCGTGAGCCGGTTGCCGTGGGTGTCGAAAAGGGCGCACCAGGACTTGCCGTCACCATCCTTTACCCAGCCGCGGAAATAGGCCTTCTGGCCGCTGTCGTCCCAGAATTGGCTCAATTCCAGGGACTCGAAACTGTCCGGGAAGAGCTGATTTCCGTTTATATCGAACATCCCCACCTTGCCGTCCCGTTCCACCTTGATGCCGTATTTTCCCCAGGACCTGGCGTCCACTTTGTCGTAGAGGCAGGGGACCACCACGCGGCCCGTTTCGTCAATGACGCCCCGCACGGACTGTCCGTCCGGCTGGACCATCCGGGCCTGGTAGTAGGAAGCCCCGTCCACGGTGTAGTTCAGGTAGCTGAGCCCGTCGAACACCGGCGGCAGGATTTCCCCGCCCTGCTCGTTCAGCAGGCCCACTTTGTCCGTATCGGAGCGCCGGTAGGTGATTTTTCGCCCCGTTCCGTCCTCGAAGAATTCGGCCGCAGAGCACACCATCCCTTCCGTGTAGGTGCCGTTTTCATCGGCCTTCATCAGGTGCCACTCATCCGTGCCGGTCTTTCTCAGGGCGACGAGGGTGTTTTTCGCCACGTCGGGGTAGTAGAAGGCCTTGAAGTGGTCGTAGTCGTTGTCCGTGATGGGTGCGCCGGTGTTGGGATCCAGCAGGCCCACTTTCCCTTTCTTCTTCGCGGCCGCGACGGCGGGTCCCACGATGGCGATGGCTTCGAACTGGGGCTTCTTCACCCAGTTTTTGCCGTTTTTGCTCCTGAGACCGTAGGTGGGAACGCCTTTTCTGTTGTATTTGGCGACCACCTGCGTGGAGGCGGTGGCGCCATAACCTGCCACCACGGTCTTTCCGGCCATCGGATTGTAATCTTTGAGCTTGACCTTCTTGGGGCGGGCGTACTTCTGCGCCTGTTTTTCGGCCTTCTTGGCTTTTTTCGCGGCCTGGCGGGCCTCCCAGGCGTCTTCGTGGCGTTCTTCGAAGGTATAATGGCTGCCGCCGCCGTAGCTGCTGGAGGAGGATGTTTCCTCTCCGCCGTTCGCGTAGGGGCAGTCGCTGCGGTGCGTCTCTCCCTTTTCCACGTTGATGACGCCGCAGTGTTTGCAGACGATGGCGACGAGTTTGGGGTCGCCTACGGGCGGGATATACTGCGCGGCCGCTTCAAGGGCGGCAAACAGGACCGCCAGGGCAATGAGGATGCGTTTCATACTAAATAAAGTAAGCAAGTGTCACGCGCCAGCCGCTGAAGGGGCTGCCGCCTTTGCGGAAAGGAAGGAAGTCGCGCCAGTAGCCGCCATACAGGTCCAGCGCGCCGAAGCGGATGCTCACCCCGGCCGAAAAACCGCCCTGGAGCGTGTTGTAGGCCGTCTCGTCGTCGGGGACCACCATAAAGTTCCAGACGCCGTAGACGCCGGCATACGGGCCGATGGAAAAGCGGGGAGAGGGCTCCCACATCCAGGCCGCCCGAAGCGGAATCTCGAAGCGGTAGTCCGGCACGTTCCCGTCTTTGGAGAGGCCCAGCGAGGCCTCCACCCCGGAACTCAGATAGAGGGATTCCGGGAAGAAGGGGTCTACCTCGAACAGGAGGGACACGCCCAGGAAGGAGTCCTTGACGGTATTCCCTTCACTCGCGTACTGTCCTTTCTGCCAGTAGGCGCCCAGCTCCACGTTCCACTGCGGCTGGGCCAGGCCAGTGAGCGCAAAAGCCAGCGCGAGAGCCAGCGTGCTAAGAATTCTTTTCATCCTTCTTGGTCAGTAAAAAGATGGCGCCCACGGCAATGGCCACCGTAACAAGGATGGCAAAGGGGAAGTTAAGGGCATCGGCATACCTGAACCGGAGCCACATCCACCCGTAGTTGAGCCCGAAGAGGAGGGCACCGCCCAGGAGGGCGATTCCCAGGGCCGATGCAATGCCTTTCCCCGTGCGGACTTCGGGATGGTCGATGATCTTTTTGCCGATGACGCAGAGCGGCACCACGGCCACCGCCAGGGAGAGCACCAGCATTATCGTGCGGGTGGTTTTCTCCTTTTCCTTTGCGGCTTCTTCCTGCAGCTGGATCTCGTCGATCTTCTGGAACATCTCTATCTGTTCGGGCGTGGCCCCGTAGAGTTCCATCAAATCTTTTTCCTCTTTGGAAAGCTGTGCGGCGGCGCTGCAGCAGATGGCCAGCGTCGCGCAGATGAGAATGAAAAAGCGTTTCATAGGCTATTGATACCAGATGGCGTTGGGGTCACCAGGCCCCACCACCCGTTTGACGGTGATTTCTCCGGGATGGGTGGGATAGGCGAGCTGCGGCGTGCAGCCCACCGGGAGGATGAGGGTTTTCAGCCGGTCGTCCTGCACGCACACGAACTCCAGTTCCCGGTTCCAGGACAGATCCACCGTTTCGATTTCACTGTCTCCCAGCCACACTTTCTTGAGGTGGGGGAAGCGTTTGAGGTCCTCGTAGCTTTTCACCGTAAAGACGTGGATGCGGTACACGGTGAGGTTGAGGACGGTGAGGGCCTCGGCCTCTTCCGCCGAGAGGACGCCGTCCTGGTTGGCATCGGCCGATTTCAGGGCGCAGCGATACACTTCTTCGTCGGCCCATTTGTCTGGCGTTTGCGCATACAGGGAAAGGCCGGCAAGAAGAGTAAGAAGCAGAACTGCAAAGTGTTTCATCGTTTCAGTGTTTTTGCAAAGATATGCAAATATGGGGATAAAAAGAAAGAGGGCCGTGGTGAAAAATACCACAGCCCCCGGAATTTCGCTACGTTTGCCGCTACAGATTGGCGTTTACTTTCCTCCAGTCCTTCACGGCGGGAACGATGCCCAGGCCGATGATTTCGTCGCGCATCTTCACCAGATGCTCGTAGGAGGCGTCCAGCGCGGCCATTTCCTCGGGCGTGCCGTTGGGGGCGGTGTAGTGGCAGCCGGTGGCGTCGATCACCGTGGGCATGGCCATCATCACGTTCTTGTACTTGCCTTCATTCACATAGGTGCCGGCGGGCCAGGTGAACTTTTCGCCTCCCATCGCGGCCTCGATCATCTTCACGGCCTGGTAGGCCGGGCTCTGGAAGGAGCTGCGGCCGCGCAGTTTGATGATGTTGGAGCCGCCCTGCACGGTGTTGTGCTTGATTTCTTCCCAGCGCTCGGGGCTCAGTTCCATCTTGGCGAGGGGCGTGCCGTCAATCTTCACCTGGGAGGCGAAAACGGCCATCGCTTCACCGTGACCGCCGTAGGTATGGGCGCCGGTGACGGTGCACTGCTGCACGCCGAATTCGTGGGCCAGGGCTTCCTGCAGGCGGGTGCTGTCCAGGGCGGCTAGCGAGGTGAGCTGCGAGGGTTCCAGGCCGCTGTGGATGAGGGCGGTGAGGGCGGTTACATCGGCCGGATTGAAGATTACCACCACGTGCTTGACGTCCGGGCAGTACTTCTTGATGTTGTCGCCGAATTCGGCCGCGATCTGGCAGTTGCCCTTCAGCAGGTCTTCGCGGGTCATCCCTTCCTTACGGGGCGCACCGCCGCTGGAGATGATGTATTTGGCGCCGGTAAAGGCGACCTCCGGGTCGATGGTGGCAGTAAGGTTCATGCCGGGGAAGGCGCAGTGGTCCATCTCTGCCAGGACGCCCTGCAGACCGGGCTCATAGATGTCGTAGAGGCAGATGTTGGGGGTGAGGCGCAGCATCGCTGCGGTCTGGACCATGTTGGAGCCGATCATACCGGCGGCGCCCACAATGACCAGTTTTTCATCAGTAAGGAATTTCATAACGCTTTTATTTTGTTTCTTTCTTCTTCCAGTAAGGGACTACAAAGATACGAAAATCCGCGCAAAGATTTGTTGCAATTGTAAAAAATGCGTTATCTTTGCAGGGTAAAATTGTAACGACAAGTATGGAGCCTCCCAGTCCGGTCAAATCCAACCAGTTAGCGGTCGTCGGTTCAGACGACCCCCTGTCGCGATATTACCCTGGAAATAACTGAGAAAACCCGGTGCTTCGGCACCCGGGCGTATGCGTCATACCCGTTCGAAAACCATTGTAATGGGACTGTATTTAAAGAAGGAACTTGAAAACGAAGCCACCATCGGCGTGTGGCAGATTACGGAAACGGAGGAAGAGCTGAAAGCCCTCAGCGCCACCCCCGCGGACGAAATGGAGGAAATCTCCTTTATCGGCAGCGAGTCTCTGCGCAAGCAGCGTCTGGCCGTACGTGCGCTGCTGAACGCCCTTTTTGACGAAAAGGTGTACCTGAGCCACCACGACAACGGAAAGCCCTACCTGGAGAACAATCCGGTAAACATTTCCATTACCCACACGGAAAAATACGTCGCCGTGATCCTGCACGAGGAAGAGGACTGCGGCATCGACATCGAGTCCCTGGACCGCGACTTCTCGGCCGTGGAAAAGAAAGCCCTCAGCGAGGACGAAATCGACGACCTCGAAGAAGAGAAGCGCAACGAGCAGCTGGCCATCTACTGGTGCGCCAAGGAAGCTATTTTCAAGCTTCTGAGCCGCTACAACGTGGATTTCGCAGAGCAGATTGAAATCGAGCGCTTCCGTCCCCGCGGCGAAGGCGAACTGGAGGCCACCTATATCGACAAGAACGAGGACGAGGAAGAATTCGACCTCGAATATATGACCTTCGACCGTCACGTTCTGGTATGGGTCGTGGGAGACTGATAACAGGGCTTCTTCTTTTCGTTCTGGCCTCCTGTGGCCCGCTTTCGGGGCGGATAGATAACACGGAGTTCAGCCTTACGGAACATCCCTGGGCCATTTCCGGTATGCAGGCTCCCAAGCAGATGCAGGAGCTCATCCGCACGCACTATGACCGCGGCGGGGATGAAGAAATGCTTATTACGGACCTGATCTTCGACGGCACCACCCTCAAGATGGTTTTTCCCAGCGGCGCCTACCGCATCATCCATTATGTGATGGAAAACGGGGTGGCCCGTTTCGATCGGCCCCTCTTTTATGCCAGCTACGACGGCGAGGATGTTCTCACCTGCAAGTATCGCTACGAAACCATCAAGAACTTCAGTTACGGGGGGATCAACTTCGACGGGATGCGCAGCGTCACTTTCTACGACCCCTCCCTCTCGAATCCGGACAATGTCAAGATAGACAGGGGCGAGTGGCGCTTCAACATCGTAGAAATGGCGGCCCCCACCAACGAGGCCCTCTATCAGATTGAAGGCCGATATGGTCACAATGTGAGCGCGGACCCCCGCTATCCCGACGGCCCGTCCTGGAGCTGGGGCTTCCTGCGGGACGGGGAACTGTTCCCCCGCGAGACGTCGCTGGACCTTGCCACCATCTACGGCGGTCCCCAGTGGCGGCTGCCCACCTGGGATGAGGCTGTTGCGCTGCTCTCGTCGCACAGCGTCAATTATGCGCGATTTGCCGACACGGGCCGGGTTTGCGCCTATATCGAGAATGCGGATAAGCAGCAGGCGGCTTTCGATGTCAAGGACGGTTCGTCTGAAGTCGGTTTCTGGCTCGCCGGCGGCGCGGCGGTCATTTTCACCGTAGACCGCGACGCCCACACCGCTTCGGCCCTTATCACCGAAGACACGTCCGGGAAAGAACTGCTCATCTGGCCGGTAAAGGACTGAGTTAGTCCCGCCGGGAGTATTCGCAGCCGCAATAAAGCTGATTATAGAAATTTTCTTCCTTCAGGATTTCGTTCCGACGTTCCTGGAGACCGCCTTTCCGCCAGTTCTGGTCCCACCAGGTGACGCCTTCTACCTGGGAGCACGCCCACCGGCCCGCCTCATTCACCTGCTCCAGACTCTTCCAGCGGGAACTGGCGAGCGTGGTGGTCAGTACATGGAAACCATTGGCTGCAGCATATTGCGCGGCTCTCAAAAGCCGGAATCGGAAGCACTGCAGGCAGCGCCCGCCCCGTTCCGGTTCGTTCTCCAGTCCTTTGGCGCATTCGCCCCAGGCAATGTGATCATAAGTATCATCCACAATCTCCAGGCCCCATTTCCGGGCATAGCGGATGCACTCATTCAGGCGGTGCTCATACTCTTCCAGCGGAGCGATATTGGAATTGGAATAAAAAATGGTGGGCTGAATTCCCCGTTCCATCAGGCACTCCACAATCGCACTGGAGCAGGGCGCGCAGCAGGCGTGCAGCAGCACGCGGGATGCGCTGCCGCCGGGCACTTCGATCTGAATGCTGGTTTTCACGTCACAAAGATACCCATTTTTTGGACCACGGACACTAAATATCCCCACAAATAAGGATTGCCGCGAATGGAAAAGTGCCGTACCTTTGCGGCACAGAATCCAAGAAGCGTAATGAATCTTTCGGATGTAGCCACCGGTGAGAAAGCGGTAGTGGTGCGCGTGCACGGACACGGCAGCTTCCGCAAGCGTCTCATTGAGATGGGTTTCATAAAAGGGAAAGAAGTGCGGGTGGTGCTGAACGCGCCGCTCAAGGATCCCATTGAGTACGAAATCATCGGCTACAAAGTATCCCTGCGAAGGGAAGAAGCCCGTCAGATCGAGGTGGTGACGGAGGCCGAGGCCCGCGAAGCCCTCCTGAGCGACGAGCATCTGCAGGCGCTGCCGGCCGATCTGGAGGATGCCGCCCGCCTGGAACGCGCCCTCGAGCACGTGGCCGATGAACGCCACCACACCCTTCGCGTGGCCCTGGTGGGAAACCCCAACTGCGGCAAGACCTCCCTCTTTAATATCGCGTCGGGCGCCCACGAGCACGTGGGCAACTATTCCGGCGTGACGGTGGATGCCAAAGAAGGCCATTTCTCCCATAAAGGTTACGACATCACCCTGGTGGATCTTCCGGGCACGTATTCGCTGAGCGCCTATTCCCCGGAAGAACTATATGTGCGAAAAAACCTGCTGGAAACCACCCCGGACGTCGTCGTAAACGTGGTGGACGCCTCCAACATCGAGCGCAATCTCTACCTCACCACCCAGCTCATCGACATGAATCTGCGCGTGGTGATGGCCCTGAACATGTACGACGAGCTCCGGCACAAGGGCGACAAGCTGGACACGAAGCAGTTGGGCTATCTGCTGGGGATGCCTGTCTGTCCCACCGTGAGCCGTAACGGGGAGGGGATTTCCGAGCTCTTCGACACGGTCATCGCCGTCTACGAGCAGGCCGATCCCAGGCTCTCCCGCCACATCCACATCAACCACGGCGCGGAAATCGAACGGAGCATCAAGCGCGTACAGCCTTATATCGCCCATAATGAAGAACTGAAAAGCCGATACTCCACCCGTTACCTCACCATCAAGTATTTGGAAAAAGACAAGGATGTGGAGGATCTGCTCGCCGGGATGCCCAACATCGGCGACATTGCCAATGCCCGCTCCGACGAAGAAGCCCGCATCCGGAAACTGCTGGGCGGCTCGCCGGAAAGCGCCATCGTGGATGCCAAGTACGCCTTCATCCAGGGCGCCCTGGCCGAAACTTATGAGAAATACCACGCCGAGAAACCCCGGCGCAGCCTTACCGATAAAATCGACGCCATTGTCACCAACCAGTGGCTCGCGTTCCCCATCTTCCTTTTGTTACTGTGGTTTGTTTTCTGGGCTACCTTTACCATCGGCCAGTATCCGATGGACTGGATTGACGCGGGCGTAAGCTGGTTGGGTGACAGGCTCGGTTCCCTGCTCAGGGACGGCTGGTTCAAGGACCTGCTGGTGGACGGGGTGGTCGCCGGCGTGGGGAGCGTGCTGGTGTTCCTCCCGAATATCCTCATCCTCTATTTTTTCATCTCCCTGATGGAGGACAGCGGCTATATGGCCCGCGCGGCATTCATCGTGGACAAGCTGATGCACCGCATCGGCCTGCACGGAAAGAGTTTCATTCCGATGGTGATGGGCTTTGGCTGCAACGTGCCCGCCATTATGGCTACGCGCAGCATCGAGAGCCGGAAAAGCCGTCTGGTGACCATCGCCATCATCCCGTTTATGTCCTGTGCGGGACGGCTGCCCATCTTCGTGCTTTTCGCCGGGGCCTTCTTCCCGGCGCATCCCGCCACGGCCCTGCTGGGTATCTACCTGCTGGGGATCGTACTCGCAATTCTGAGCGCGCTTGTCATCGGCAAGTTCATCAAGGACGACGACCTGCCGTTCGTGATGGAACTGCCGCCTTACCGCGTGCCCACGGCGAAAGCCATCGGCCGGCACACCTGGGAGAAAGGACGGCAGTACCTGGAAAAGATGGCCACCACCATCCTCATCTTCTCGGTAGCCATCTGGTTCCTGGGCTACTTCCCGCGGCACGAGGGCGCGACGCCCGCCTATCAGCAGGAGCATTCCATCATCGGCAGCATCGGCAAGGCCGTAGAGCCCGCGATGGCGCCGATGGGCTTCAACTGGAAGATGGACGTGGGCCTGCTCACGGGCGTGGGCGCCAAGGAACTGGTCATCAGTTCGCTGGGGGTGATGTATGCGACCGACCCGCTGGACGCCGCGGAAGATGACGGTGACACCGCCCTCCAGAGCGCCCTGAAGGCCGATATCCCCATGGCCGCCGCCCTGGCCTATATGGTCTTCGTCCTGCTGTATTTCCCCTGCATCGCCACCTTCGTCGCCATCAAGAACGAAACGGGGAAATGGCGCTGGGCCATTCTCCTGTGTCTGTACACCATCCTGGTGGCGTGGATCTTCGCCTTCGCCGCCTACCGGATCGGGCTGCTGCTCTGGCCGCTTTAAGGCTTCGTGGCCCCTCTCCGGGTGTCCCATCTTTTGGACCTCCGCGGACGCTCAGCGAAAAAACTGCCGTTTTTTTTGTAACTTTGTGTGTCCAAAAACACAAAGTCCAATGAAAAAGATTTATACCATCGTTTTGAGCGCCGCGATGCTCATTGCCGCCACGGACGCTTTTGCACAGCTTTCCATCGGCGTGGGTTATCTGAATTCCACCCTCACCACCACTTATAAGGGAAAAGAACAGGATAAGGAGCCGTCCAACGGCCTGTATATGGGCGCCGGCTTCGACCTTCCCATCCTTGGCGAGAACCTCAAACTCACTCCCGGCCTGTACCTGTCCCTGCTCACCGGCAAGGAAAGCACCACGTTCCTGGATATCGTCACCCTCCAGTCCAAGTTCACCGAGGTGGCCATCAATCTGCCCGTCCATCTGAGCTATGGGATGGATATGGGTCACGCCAAGCTGTTCGTTTACGGCGGTCCCACTTTCCAATACGGCATCTCCTCTAAATATAAAGTGGACGGAACGGCCGCCACGGCCCTGGGTGTCATCGCCGCCGACGGCGTCATCGACAACTATAAGGAGAACGATATGTCGCCCTTCAACATCTATCTGGGCGGCGGTCTCGGGGCCGACCTCAACAATCTGCTCCGCGTGACCATCGGCTTCGACTACGGCCTGCTGAACCTCTACAAGGGGGATAACGAGAATACGAAATACAACCGTTACAACTTCAGGGTCGGCGTAGGCTACCTGTTCTAGGAATGGCCGAGCTGAGCATAGAAAAAGACCGCCTCCAGGACATCCTGAGCTTCCTGCGGAAAAGCCATCGCTGCTATATGGACGTGATGGTTCCCCAGCTGGCCGATGCCCTGGAGCGCTTTGTGGCCCCCTGCACGCCGCCCCAGCGGGAAACCCTCTGGCGTTTCTTCCAGCAGTACAAAGAGGAACTCACCGTTCATTTCGCCTATGAGGAAAACGTGGTGTTCCCGTACGTGGAGGCGATGCTTTCCGGGGAGCGCTGCGGCCAGTATTCCATCGGGGAATACGAGCAGAACCACTCCAACGTCCAGGAAAAGCTGGACGACCTGAGGAACCTCATCACCCTGTATATGCCCCGGGAATGCCGCCCGGAGGACGTGAGCCAGCTCCTGGGGAGCCTTTCCGCGCTGGAGATGGACCTGAAGAAACACACCTTCATCGAGGACGAGGTGCTCATCCCGGCGGCCACCCAGTTGGAAGAGAAGATGGCTGCCCTGCCGGATGATAACGGGGAACTCAGCGCCCGCGAAAAGGAGATTCTGGTGTGCGTGGCCAAAGGGATGCTGAACAAGGAGATCGCCGATGCGTGCAACATCTCCGTGAACACCGTCATCACCCACCGCAAGAACATTACCCGTAAGACCGGCATCCGGACGGTGGCCGGCCTTACGGTTTACGCCCTGCTGAACAGGCTTATCGATACCAGTAACATAGAATAGGAACCTATGGACTACAAACAATTCATCAAATTCTATCCCGACTTTCCCATCAAGGGAGTCAATTTCGTGGACATCATCCCCTTCCTGCAGGACAAGAAACTGTTCCGCAGCCTCACGGATGACCTTGCCGCTATGTGCGCCGCGCCCAACGTGGCGGCTCCGGAAGCCCGCGGCTTCCTCTTCGCCGCCCCGATGCTCTACAGCCAGGCGAACATCCAGAACGTGATTCCGCTGCGCAAGAAAGGTAAGCTCCCCTTCTCGGAGGGAGACCTCATCCAGGTGGAAATCATGAAGGAATACGGCCCGGACCACGTCTATTTCCGGAACTCGGATCTGGCCGCCAGCCAGCCCACGGGGGATACCATTGAGATTTCCTTCTTCGACGACATCCTGGCCACCGGCGGCACCGCCAAGGGACTGGCCCTGGGCCTGAACGCCCAGAAAGTAGTCATCGGCGGGAAGACCTACAAGGTGAAGGTGAAGGACTTTGTATTCCTGGTGGAGATAGACGACCTCCCGGGACGCGAACGCCTGGAAAGCATTGCGCCGGTAAAATCACTGATTCACGTTACCGAAGGGTAATTATTTGTTCGATTTATAGTCGAACTTTGTCCCGTGCCAGGTCCAGGAGTGGAGGATGTCTCCGCAGCGCACGGACACCACCTGGCGGAAGACGCGGAGTTCCTTGCCTTCCACGGGATCCGTATAGCCGAGGGGAAGCCAGTTTCCTCCGGACAGCTTATACAGCGTGACGCAGACCATCGAATTATTGCGCCGGGCCACCACCAGTTCCGGGATGCGGTTGCCGGTGAAATCGTGCGTTCCCACAACCACTTCGCCCATTCCGCCTTCCAGCTGCTGGCCGTCGATGCTCACGTCGCCGTTTTCCACCGAGACCTGGTAGGTTTTGCCGTCGGCCTGGACCTCCAGACTGCCGGACCGGCCGTAGAAATAGCTCTCCAGCCCGAAGATGAAGGTGCCGGAGGCGTTATCGGAATAGGTGCGGGTCTGGGCCCCTGCCAAAAGGCAGAGGACGGCTCCCACAAACGCGCAAAAAAGTCTTTTCATACCGCACAAAGATAAGGAAAATATCGCTAACTTTGCAAAAACCGTAGCTATGTCGCTTTCAAGCCGCATTTTTCAGGAAGGGATTACTTTCGACGACGTTCTCCTCGTTCCCGCCTATTCGGAGGTGCTTCCGCGTGAAGTTTCACTGAAAGGCCGGTTCTCCCGCCACATCTCCCTGGACATTCCCTTCGCCTCCGCCGCAATGGATACGGTGACGGAAGGGCCGATGGCGGCCGCGATGGCCCGCGAAGGCGGCATCGGCGTCATCCACAAGAATATGCCGGCGGAAAAGCAGGCCGACGAGGTGCGAAAGGTCAAAGCCCAGGGCCTGAAGGTTGCGGCCGGCGTGGGCATCACCCCGGACGTACTGGACCGTGTAAAACTGCTGGCCGAAGCCGGCGTGGACGCCGTGGTGCTGGATTCGGCCCACGGGCATTCGAAAGGCGTGGTCGATGCTTTGAAAGCCATCAAGGCGGCATTCCCGGCACTGGACGTGGTGGTGGGGAACATCGCCACTGCCCAGGCGGCGAAAGACCTGATCAAAGCCGGGGCCGACGGCCTCAAGGTGGGGATCGGCCCGGGCAGCATCTGCACCACCCGCATCGTCGCCGGCGTGGGTGTGCCGCAGCTCACCGCCATCGCGGACGTCGCGGAAGTGGCCGGGGAGGAGATTCCCGTCATTGCCGACGGCGGCCTGCGCTATTCCGGCGACGTGGTGAAAGCCCTCGCCGCCGGCGCGCACTGCGTGATGTGCGGCAGTATGTTCGCCGGCACGGACGAAGCCCCCGGCGAGGTGGTCGAAGTGGACGGCGTGAAGATGAAAGGCTACCGCGGGATGGGTTCGATCGATGCGATGCAGGCCGGATCGGCCGACAGATATTTCCAGAAAGGCGCGAAGAAACTGGTCCCGGAAGGCGTCGTCGCCCGCGTGGCGTACAAGGGTCCCGTGGCCGATGTAATCTACCAGCTCACCGGCGGTCTCCGCTCGGGGATGGGTTATTGCGGCGCCAAGGACCTGGAAGCCCTCCACAAGGCCCAGTTCGTGAAAATCAGCCCCGCCACCGTGAAGGAAAATCACCCGCACGACGTATCCATCGCCAAGAAAGCCCCGAACTACAATGGATAAGATTCTCATCCTCGATTTCGGTTCCCAGGTCACGCAGCTCATCGGGCGGCGCCTGAGGGAACTGAATGTGTACTGCGAGATTTATCCCTTCAATAAAGTACCGGCCCTGACGGGCGACGTGAAAGGCGTCATCCTCTCCGGCAGCCCCTGTAGCGTGCGGGATAAAAACGCCCCCCAGGTGGACCTGAGCCCGATAAAGGGAAAGCTCCCGCTCCTGGGCATTTGCTACGGGGCGCAGTACCTGGCGCACAAGTGCGGCGGCAGGGTGGAGGCTTCGGACTCCCGCGAATACGGCCGGGCGATGCTCCGAAAAGTCCAGGACAGCACCCTTCTGAAAGGCGTAAAACCCGAGACGCAGGTGTGGATGTCGCACGGGGATACTATATCGGCCCTCCCTGAAAACGCGCAGGTAATCGCTTCCACGGCAGATGTAGAGAACGCCGCCTATGAATTCGCCGGCGAACCCACCTACGCCGTCCAGTTCCATCCGGAGGTCTATCACACGGAAGAGGGGACGCAGATGCTCGCGAACTTCGCGCTGGAGATTTGCGGCTGCCGGGCCTCCTGGACGCCGGCCTCTTTCATCGAAAGCACGGTGGCGGAGCTCAAGGAAAAGATCGGCCCCGACAAAGTAATCCTGGGCCTCTCCGGCGGCGTGGATTCCACCGTCGCCGCGATGCTGCTGCACAAGGCCATCGGCCCGCAGCTCACCTGCATCTTCGTGAACAACGGCCTCCTCCGGAAGAACGAGTTCCCGGATGTCCTCGCTTCCTACAAGGATATGGGTCTCAATGTGATAGGGGCCGATGCAGAGGCCGATTTCCTCGCCGCGCTGAAGGGCTTGGAGGAGCCTGAGGCCAAACGGAAGGCCATCGGCCGGGTGTTCGTGGAGACCTTCGACAAATACGCCCGGCGGATTGAAGGCGCCCGCTGGCTGGCCCAGGGGACCATCTATCCGGACGTTATCGAAAGCGCCGGCATTGAAGGTATTGCGTCAAAAATCAAGAGCCACCACAACGTGGGCGGCCTGCCGGAAAAGATGCACCTGAAGGTGGTGGAGCCGCTCCGGATGCTCTTCAAGGACGAAGTCCGCCGCGTGGGGCGGGCGCTGGGTATCAAGGAAGAACTCATCGGCCGGCATCCTTTCCCGGGCCCGGGCCTGGGAATCCGCGTCATCGGGGAAGTAACCAAGGATAAACTGGATATCCTCCGGGAGGCCGACGATATCTTCATCCGCGCCCTTCGCGAAAAAGGCCTCTACGACCAAATCTGGCAGGCGGGCGTCATTCTGCTGCCCGTGAGGAGCGTGGGCGTGATGGGAGACGAACGCACCTACGAGAACCCCGTGGCCCTGCGCGCCGTGGTCTCCACGGACGCGATGACGGCCGACTGGTTCCCCTTCCCGCACGAGTTCCTGCGGGATGTTTCCAATGAGATTATCCGGAAAGTGCGCGGAGTGAACCGCGTGGTCTACGACATCTCCTCCAAACCCCCGGCAACCATTGAATGGGAATAATTTCTGCAGATTTTTCTTGCAGAAACGGCTCATTTTCACCATATTTGTATCCCGTATTGATTGTAAATCACTATGGGAAATCTTCGCTTCGACGTGGTGCAGGAAGCCTTCAAAAAGAAGGTGGTCAGCCCTGAAAATCCTGCCGGCAAACCCTCGGATTATTTTGGCTCGCTCGTCTTCGGACGCAGCAATATGCGCAGATATCTGGACGCGCAGACCTATCAGCGTCTGGTGCGCTGCGTGGACGACGGCGTACCTTTGGATGCCGCCACGGCCGACAAAGTGGCCGAAGGAATGAAGGTGTGGGCCCTGGAGCACGGGGCCACGCACATCACGCACTGGTTCCAGCCCCTCACGGAGGGAACGGCCGAAAAACACGACGCCTTCCTGTCCCCGGACGGCTCCGGCGGCGTGATCGAGCAGTTCAGCGGAAAGTCCCTGGTGCAGCAGGAGCCGGACGCCTCGTCCTTCCCCAGCGGCGGCATCCGCGCCACCTTCGAGGCCCGCGGCTACACCGCCTGGGATCCCACCTCGCCCGTCTTCATCGAGGACGACACCCTGTGCATCCCCTCGGTCTTCGTCGCCTACACCGGCGAGGCCCTGGACTATAAAACCCCGCTCAAGAAGGCCCTCAAGGCCGTGAGCGACGCCGCCGTGCCGCTGTGCCGGCTCTTCGACCCCAAGGTGCAGCACGTCTATTCCTATCTGGGCTGGGAGCAGGAGTATTTCCTGGTGGACGAGGACCTCTTCGCCGCCCGTCCGGACCTGATGCTCACCGGCCGCACCCTGATGGGCCATTCCTCCTCCAAGAACCAGCAGCTGAGCGACCATTATTTCGGGGCCATCCCGTCCCGCGTGGCCGCCTTTATGAAGGATGTGGAGATTGCCGGTTACAAACTGGGCATCCCCCTGAAAACCCGGCACAACGAGGTGGCGCCCAACCAGTTCGAAATGGCCCCGATGTTCGAGGAGGCGAACCTGGCGAACGATCATAACCAAATGATTATGAACGTGATGAAGCGCATCGCGCGCAAGCACGGGTTCGTGGTCCTCTTCCACGAGAAACCCTTCGAGGGAATCAACGGCAGCGGCAAGCACAACAACTGGTCGCTGGGAACGGACACCGGCGTGGGCCTGCTTTCGCCCGGGAAGGACGCCAGGGGAAACCTCCAGTTCGTCACCTTCTTCGTGAACGTGCTCGCCGCCGTGCAGAAGCACAACGGCTTGCTTAAAGCGAGCGTCGCCAGCGCGAACAACGCCCATCGGCTCGGGGCCCACGAGGCACCGCCCGCGATTGTATCGGCCTTTCTGGGCGACACGATGACCGCCGTGCTGCGAAAACTCCTGGAATTACCCTCCGACACCCCCATCGAAATCGCCGGCAAGAAAGGCCGCGGCGTGGGCCTGGTGGAGATTCCGGAGATTTTCGTGGACAATACGGACCGCAACCGCACCTCTCCCTTTGCCTTCACCGGCAACCGTTTCGAGTTCCGCGCCGTGGGGTCCAGCGCCAACTGCGCCGGCGCCCTCACCGTACTGAGCGCCGCCGTGGCCGAGCAGCTGAAGACCTTCAAGGCCGATGTAGACAAGGCGATGGTCGCAGGAAAGCCCCTGGAAACCGCCGTGATGGACTGCCTGAAACCGGTCATCGCAAGCATCATCGATACCATCTGTTTCGAAGGGAACGGCTACAGCGACGAATGGAAGAAAGAGGCCGCCCGCAGGGGCCTGGATACCGAATCCAGCGTACCGAAAATGATTTGCCAGTATGCCGCGCCCTCCTCCGTGGAACTCTTTACCAAACTGGGGGTTTACACGCCCGTGGAACTGGAAGCCCGCAACGAGGTGAAGTGGGAGACGTATTCGACCAAGGTCCTCATCGAGGCCCGGATGGCCGCCCGGATGGCGCTCAACCACATCCTGCCGGCCGGCGCCGAATACCAGCGCCGCCTGCTGGAGAGCCTGAACCTGCTGCGGCAGAACTTCCCCGCGGACTGCGAGCGCCTGGGGGCCACCGAGGCCGGCCTGGTGCGGGAGTGCGCCGCCCTGATGGCCGACATCAAGCAGAAGGCCGATGCCCTGAACGCCGCCCGCGAAGCGGCCGAAGACATGGAGGACGCTTTCGGGAAGGCCGTCGCGGCCGAGAAAGCGGCGGATCGCCTGCGGGAACTGCGCACGGGCATCGACAAGCTGGAAGAGCTCACGGACAACGCCCTGTGGCCGCTTCCTAAATATCGGGAACTTCTCTTTATCAATTAGTTATGAGCGCGAAGTTTGTTTTTATCACCGGCGGAGTAGTCTCCTCGCTGGGGAAAGGTATCATTGCGGCCTCGCTGGCAAAGCTCCTGCAGGCCCGCGGCCTCCGGGTTACCATCCAGAAATTCGACCCTTATATCAATATCGACCCCGGGACGCTGAACCCTTATGAGCACGGCGAGTGCTTCGTCACCGACGACGGGGCCGAGACAGACCTGGACCTGGGACACTACGAGCGCTTCCTGGGCGTCCCCACCTCCCAGGCCAACAACGTCACTACCGGCCGCGTTTACTATACGGTCATCAAGCGCGAACGGGAAGGGGCCTACCTCGGGAAGACCGTCCAGATCGTCCCGCACATCACCGACGAAATCAAGCGCCGGATGCTCCTCCTGGGACAGAGCGGGGACTACGACGTGGTGCTTACCGAAATCGGCGGCACCGTGGGCGATATGGAGTCGCAGCCTTTCCTGGAGGCAGTGCGCCAGCTGCAGTGGGAACTGCCGGAAGGGGACTGTATGTGCATCCACCTCACGCTGGTGCCCTACCTGAGCGCCGCGAAGGAAATCAAGACCAAGCCCACCCAGCACAGCGTGCAGATGCTTCAGCACAGCGGGGTGATGCCGGACGTGATCGTCTGCCGCACCGAACATCCGCTGGGCGAAAACCTGCGCCGGAAGATTGCCCTGTTCTGTAACGTCAAACCCGGCCACGTGATCGAGAGCATCGACGCCTGGAGTATCTACCAGGTGCCGCTGAATATGCACGCCGAGCATCTGGACGAGCTGGTGGTGCGCCAGCTGGGCATCGAGAATTTCAACGCCCCGGACCTCACCCGCTGGAAGGCCTTCCTGGAGAACCTCCGCAATCCTAAATCCACGGTGAACATCGGCCTGGTGGGGAAATACGTCGCCCTGCAGGACGCCTACAAATCCATCCAGGAATCCTTCGTGCACGCCGGTGCGGCCTGCGGCTGCAAGGTGAAGGTGCACCTCTTCCTGAGCGACGACATCACGGCCGAAAACGTGGCCGGGAAACTGGCCGATATGGACGGCGTGCTGGTGGCCCCGGGCTTCGGCGAACGCGGCCTGGAAGGGAAGATCCACGCGGTGCGTTACGTCCGCGAGAACGGCATCCCGTTCCTGGGAATCTGCCTCGGGATGCAGATGTGCGTGGTGGAGTACGCGCGCAACGTCCTGGGCTGGGCCGATGCCTCCTCCACGGAGCTCAATCCCAACACCCCGCACCCGGTCATCGACCTGATGGAGGAGCAGAAGAAAACCACCGTCAAGGGCGGCACGATGCGCCTGGGCGCCTATGAGTGCAAGCTGAAGAAAGGTTCACTGGCCCATCATATCTACGGAGCGGAACTCATCCGCGAACGCCACCGCCACCGCTACGAGTTCAACGAAAAGTACGCGGAGGACTTCGCTAAAGGCGGCCTCGTAGCCTCCGGCATCAACCCTTCCACCGGCCTCGTGGAGATCGTGGAACTCCCCGGCCATCCGTTCTTCATTGCCTCCCAGTTCCATCCCGAATACAAGAGCACCCCGGAGAACCCGCACCCGCTCTTCAAGGCCTTCATCCAGGCGGCGAAAGAGAATCAAAAGGCATAATTCCGCTTTTTTTCGTACCTTTGTACGTTTATTAAGAGCAGAATGATACACGGAAAGAAAGTCATCGTGGTGATGCCGGCGTACAACGCGGCGAAAACCCTGGAGCAGACGTATGCGGAGATTCCGCGGGACATCGTGGACGAGGTCATCCTCACGGACGACTGCAGCCGCGACGAAACCGTGGCGAAGGCCCGGGAGCTGGGCATCAAGGAGGTGCTGGTGCACCCGAAGAACCGCGGATACGGCGGCAACCAGAAGACCTGCTACGACAGGGCGCTGGAACTGGGGGCCGATATTGTCATCATGCTCCATCCCGACTACCAGTACACCCCCAAACTCATTGAGGCTATGGCCTATATCATCGCCAACGGCGTATATCCCGTGGTCTTCGGCTCGCGCATCCTGGGGAAGGGCGCCCGCAAGGGCGGGATGCCTCTCATCAAGTACGTCGCCAACCGGGTGCTCACCTTTACGCAGAACGTCCTCATCAATCAGAAGCTCTCGGAATACCACACCGGTTACCGGGCTTTCAGCGCGGAGGTGCTCCGGAAAGTGGACTACCACCAGTGCTCGGACGACTTCATCCTGGACAACGAAATGGCCGCCCAGATCTTCTGGGAGGGCTATGAGATTGGCGAGGTGACCTGTCCCACCAAGTACTTCGACGACGCCTCTTCCATCAACCTGAGGCGCAGTTCCATCTACGGCCTGGGCGTGCTGCGGGTGTCCGTCGTGTACCGCCTGTGCAAGTGGCATCTGGCCAAGTCCAAACTCTTCCCCCGCAAGAAGTGAGCGTCCGGGAATTCATAGACAAACTCCTGAAAGGCCGGAGCGGAGACATCCGTATCCAGGCCTTTCGCTATCTGGTCTCCGGCGGCACGGCCTTCCTGGTGGATGCCGGCCTGCTGGCCCTCCTGACGGAACTTTTCGGCCGGGAGCACCTGCTCGTCTGGACGGCCATCGCCTTCTGCGCGGGGCTGCTGATTACCTATCTCTTCAGCATCCTCTGGGTGTTCGACAACCGCAGCCTGAAGAGCCGCACGGCGGAGGTGACCATCTTCGTCGGGATCGGGGTCATCGGCCTCGGGCTCACCGAACTCCTGATGTGGCTCTTTGCCGATAAAGCCGGCCTGCACTACCTCCTTTCGAAGATTATCACCACGGTCCTCGTGTTCGTGTGGAACTTCGCGGCTAAAAAACTTCTCCTTTTCAGAAGCAAATGAAAAAGAAAGACATCCTCCTCATAGACTGCCTCATCGTGGTCCTGGGCTCCCTGCTGTTCTTCTTCGGCATCGGGAGCGTGCGTCTGTTCGACTGGGACGAGATCAATTTCGCCGAGAGCGCCCGCGAGATGCTCGTGACCGGCGACTGGTTCAACGTCCAGATCAACTTCAAATCCTTCTGGGAAAAGCCGCCGCTCTTTATCTGGGCGCAGGCCCTGAGTATGAAGGTGTTCGGCATCGGCGAATTCGCCGCCCGTTTCCCGAATGCGCTGATGGGCGTCATTACACTCCTTACCCTCTTCCACTGCGGTCTTAAGAGTGAGGACAAGCGTTTCGGCCTCCTATGGGCCGGGTTCTACCTCGTGTCCTTCCTGCCGTTCTTCTTCTTCAAGAGCGGCATCATCGATCCCTGGTTCAACTACTTCATCTTCCTGGGGATTTACTTTTTCTCCAAATATTCCGATGACAGGCAGACTAAGTTCGCGGCCCTGAGCGGTCTCTTTACGGGCCTTGCGGTGCTCACCAAAGGCCCGGTGGGATTCCTGATTTTCGCACTCACCTTCGCGGTATGGCTGGTCGTCCGCAAGTTCAAACTGGACTTCCGCTGGAAGGACGTGGCCGTGTATCTGGTGATGCTGGCCCTGGCCGGCGGTGCCTGGTTCCTGGCCCTCGTCCTCACCGGTCACGGGGAGGTAATCAAAGATTTCTTCGAGTACCAGGTGCGCCTCTTCGAGACCCAGGATGCGGGACACGGCGGTTTCCTGCTGTACCATTTCGTAATCCTGCTCTTCGGCGTCACGCCGGCCTCGTTCATCGCCCTTTCCACCTTCCGCCGGAAGGCTTTGGCCGATGAGCCCGACAGTCCGAACAAAGGCCTCTTCCGCTGGATGATGTGCTCCTTCTGGGTGGTGCTCATCCTCTTTACCATCGTCCGTACCAAGATCGTCCACTATTCCTCCTTCTGCTACTTCCCGCTCACCTACCTGGCGGCCTGGGCGGCCTCCCGGATGATGGACGGAAAGCTGAAGTTCCGCGGTTGGCAGAAAGGCCTTCTCATCGGCACGGCCGCCTTCTACGGCATCGCCTTCACGGGCCTTACGCTCTTCGACCGCTTCAAGGACAGGCTGGCCCCGCTGGTGGAGGATCCCTTCGCGGTGAGCTGTATGGACGCCGAGTCCTCCTGGACGGGATTCGAGCCTTTCGTGGGCGTGTTCCTGCTGGGAATGACCATCTGGTTCTGCGTGTGGTTCTCCCGCCGAAAGAGCCTGAAGTCCTGCCTGCCGATTGTGGTAGGCCACCTCGTCTTCGGGATGACCTTCCTCGTATGCGCCGTAGGGGAGGTGGAGAAGTACAGCCAGGCCTCGGCCGTGGACTTCTATGTGGAGCGCCAGGGCGAGGACTGCTACGTCCAGCCCGTCTATTTCAAGAGCTACGCGCAGTATTTCTATACCCACCGGCAGCCGCAGAACAGCTGTGACGACCTGGAGTTCCTGATGAACGGGCCCATCGACAAGCCCTGCTACTTCGTGGTGAAGGACATCCCGGCCGATGTGGAGCAGCTGGGTAAAGATTGTCCCGGCGCCACGTTCCTCGAACGCAGGCCGGGATTCCGGTTCTTCGTGCGGCAGCCTTCCTTAGAAAGCGTAAATGACGATGTAGAATAGCATCACCGCGCAGGTGATGAGCTTGATTCCTGTGCCGAAAAGAAAGCCCAGGAAGGCACCCAGGGCCGATTTCACCGAATTGGCCGCATCTTTCTCGGCAAAGATCAGTTCGGCGGCGAAAGCGCCCAGGAGCGTCCCCAGGATGATGCCGATGGGCGGGAAGATGAGGCCGATGAACAGTCCCGCGACGGCGCCCCAGCCGGCGTACTTGCTGCCGCCGGTGAGCTTGGTGAAATAGGCGGGGACGATGTAGTCCAGGATACTTACCACGATCACGATGCCCAGCCAGATGAGGAGGAACGAGGTGGTCATCGGGTCTCCGGCGGCGTTGGTGCCGGTGCCCCAGATATAGAGGACCAGGAGGCCCAGCCAGCCCAGGGGAGGCCCGGGCAGGGCGGGAACGATGCTTCCCACGATGCCGATGATGCCCAGCACGATGGCTGCGATGGCGACAAAAGTTTCCATAGCACAAAATTATTGATTAACTTTACACAATCAAAAACTGTGCAATATGTTCGCAAAAGAAGTATATGTGCGCCGCAGGGCCACGCTTTTAAATTCATTACGGGAAGCCGGGGAGCACGGACTGGTGCTTTTCGTGGGCAACGCAGAGGCTCCTGCCCAGTATAAGGATAATTGTTATAAATGGCGTCAGGACAGCTCCTGGCTGTATTATCTGGGGCTGGACGAACCGCTGATGGGCGCCATCCTGGACATCGATTCCGGCGCCGAGACCTTATTTGCCGACGACGTGGATATCGACGACATCATCTGGATGGGGCCGCAGCCGTCGGTGCGCTCGAAGGCCGATTCCGTGGGGATTGCCTTCACCCGGCCGTATGGTGCGCTGGCGGAAGGGCTGAAGGCCGCCGCCGGCCGCCCGGTGCATTTCCTGCCGCCGTCCCGCTACTACAATACGCTGAAACTGCAGGAACTCCTGCCCGGCGCGGGGCCCTCCGAGGCCCTCATCAAGGCCGTCATCGCGATGCGCCTTATCAAGGAGCCCGTGGAGATCGAAGCCATCGACGCCGCCTGCGCCCTGGGCTATGAGATGCATTCCGTGGCCCGGGATGCCATTCAGATCGGCATCATAGAGCAGGAAATCGTGGGCAAGATGGAAGCCGTAGCACTGGGAAAAGGCTGGGGCGTTTCCTTCCCCACCATCCTCACCCAGCACGGGGAAACCCTGCACAACCACGGCCACGCCGCCGTGGTGGAGCCCGGCAAGCTGATGGTCATCGACGCCGGTGTGGAATCCAACGAGCACTATGCCTCGGACTTCACCCGCACCTATCCCACCGACGGGAAGTACACACAGAAACAGCGTGAGGTCTATCAGATCGTCTATGAGTGCAACCAGCTGGCTTTTGCCCTGGCCCGGCCCGGTGTCACCTACCGCGAGATCCATCTCGCCACGGCCCGCAAGATGCTGGAAGGGCTGAGCGCCCTGGACCTGGTCCACGGAGACCTCGACGAAATGGTGGCCGCCGGCATCGCCGGTCTCTTCCAGCCCCACGGCCTCGGTCACAATATGGGCCTGGACGTGCACGATATGGAAGACCTGGGCGAGAACCTGGTGGGCTACGACCAGGATCAGCAGCGTGCAAAGCAGCTGGGCCTGGGCTCCCTCAGGATGGCCCGCCGCCTGCGCCCCGGTCACGTGATTACGGACGAGCCCGGCATCTACTTCATCCCCGCCCTCATCGAAAAGTTCAAAAAGGAAGGCCTGGGCGGCAACTTTGTGAACTACGCTAAGCTGGAGAGCTACTACGACTTCGGCGGCATCCGCATCGAGGACGACGTCCTCATCACCCACGACGGCGCCCGCCGCCTGGGTCCCCAGCGCCTCCCCGCCAGCCCGGACGAGGTGGAGGAAGCGATGCGGAAGTAGCGCATTTTTCGTAACTTTGTAACCCTATGGCAAGTCATATCAGAAATATCAACCTGTGGGAATCCGGCGAGCTGAAGCTCAGCTGGGTGCGGTCCCATATGCCGCTGCTGGACGGGATTCAGAAGGACTTTGAGAAAACGCAGCCTTTCAAGGGCCTGAAAGTGGCCCTGAGCGTGCATCTGGAGGCGAAAACCGCCCATCTGTGCGAGGTGCTCGCCGCCGGTGGGGCCGAAATGTACATTACCGGCTCCAACCCCCTGAGCACGCAGGACGACGTAGCCGCCGCGCTGGTGCACGAGGGCCTCAACGTCTTCGCCATCCACGGCTGCAACGAGAAGGAGTATTTCGAGGACATCCGGCGGGTACTCTCGGCCGGTCCCAATATCATCATCGACGACGGGGGAGACCTGGTGAGCACCCTTCATAAGGAGTTCCCGGAACTGGTCCCGAACGTCATCGGCGGCTGCGAGGAAACCACCACGGGCATCCTGCGCCTGAAAGCGATGGACGCCGCCGGGGAGCTGAAGTTCCCGATGATGCTGGTGAACGACGCAGACTGCAAGCACCTCTTCGACAACCGCTACGGCACGGGCCAGAGCGTGTGGGACGGCATCAACCGCACCACGAACCTCATCGTGGCCGGCAAGAACGTGGTCGTCTGCGGCTACGGCTGGTGCGGTAAGGGTGTGGCGATGCGCGCCAAGGGTTTGGGGGCCGATGTCATCGTGACGGAAGTGGATCCCGTGAAGGCGATGGAGGCGGTGATGGACGGCTTCAAGGTGATGCCGCTGCTGGAAGCCGCCCCGCTGGGGGATTTCTTCATCACGGTGACCGGCTGTGCCGATGTGATCGGCCCGGAAGCCTTCCTGAAGATGAAAGACGGCGCCATCTGCTGCAACGCCGGACACTTCGACGTGGAGGTGGCCGTAGCGAAACTCAAGGCGATGGCCGTGAGTCACGCCCCCGCCCGCAACAACATCGAAGGTTATAAACTGGAGAACGGCCGAACGGTCTATATCATCGCAGAGGGCCGCCTGGTGAACCTCGCCGCCGGCGACGGCCACCCGGCCGAAATCATGGACATGTCCTTCGCCATCCAGGCGCTGAGCGCCCGGTATCTGGCAGAGCACCGCGGAAGAATTGGCCAAAAGCTCAACAACGTTCCCGTGGAGATCGACCGCGAGGTCGCGTTCCGCAAACTCGCCGACTGGGGCATTGCCATCGACTCCCTAACCCCCGAACAGGAAAAGTATCTATGGCATTAATCCCGATCTATTGGTGGAATAAGGAAGTTCACAACTTCAAGATTTCCCAGGACAAGTTTACCAAGCAGCCCTGGGCCAACGGCGTCATCCTGCTCGTCTGCGTGGCCGTGGCGATGCTGCTGGCGAACCTCCCGTTCACCAAACAGCTGTACCACAATTTCCTGCACACGGAACTCACCATCCACGTGGCGTCGCCGGACGGAGTGATTGACTGGTTCTTCCCGCACGGGATGACGATGGAACGCTTCATCAACGACATCCTGATGGTGGTTTTCTTCTTCACCGTGGGCCTGGAAATCAAACGCGAAGTGGTGTGCGGGGAACTTTCCTCCCCGAAGAAGGCCATCCTGCCCGTCATCGCCGCATTTGGCGGCGTGGTGGTGCCCGCCGTGATTTATACCCTTGTCAACCACGGCACGCTGGCCGCTTCCGGATGGGGCATCCCCACCGCGACGGACATCGCCTTTGCCGTAGGAATCCTGTCTCTGCTCGGGGACAGGGTGCCCGTTTCGCTGAAGGTTTTCCTCACCGCCCTCGCCATTGCCGACGATCTCATCGCCATCCTGGTCGTAGCCATCTTCTACGGCGGGAAGATCAACTTCACGCTGCTGGGCATCGCGGCGATCGTAATCATCTTCGTGGCCCTTCTCAAGCGTCTGGGCGAAAAACGCATCGGCTACTATCTTGTGCCTGCCGTCATCGTGTGGTTCCTGTTCTACTACAGCGGAATCCACGCCACGATGACCGGCGTGGTGATTGCCCTCCTCATCCCGATGGAGGCCCGCTACAACAAGGCCAAGTGGCACCGCAGGCACCGGATCCTGTACGAGGGGCTGTTGGAGGCCGAGGCCGTTCAGACCAGCGAGGACTTCCCCAACGGCCCGGAGCGGCACTTCCTCCGCCGCATCAGTTCCCTCACAAAGAAGGCCATTCCGCCGTCTTATCGGCTCGAACATAAACTCAATCCCATCGTGAACTTCGCGATTATGCCCATCTTCGCACTGGCCAACGCCGGCGTGGAGATCACGGACTGGTCCCTGTTCAACGTGTTCAAGGCGGTGGATCCGGCCGTGGGCAGCGTGGGGCTGGGCATCTTCCTGGGGCTGCTCCTCGGGAAGCCCCTCGGCATCACCCTCGCCTCCTGGATCGCCATCAAGGCCAGGGTGGGCGCAATGCCGTCCAAATCCAGCTGGCCGATGCTCTTCGCCGTGGCCTGCCTGGGCGGTATCGGCTTTACGATGAGTATCTTCGTGGATACCCTTTCCTTCGCGGGTCCCGGGGTGGATCCCGCCCTCACGCAGCACCTGCGCGATGCCGGTAAAATCGCCGTCCTGCTGGGATCGGTGGCCTCCGGCGCCCTGGGCTCGCTGCTCATCACCCTCGTGTCAAAGATTAAAAAACAGAAGATATGAAACTCTTAGAGAACAAGGTGGCCCTCATTACCGGCGCCGCCCGGGGAATCGGCAAGGCCATTGCCCTGAAGTATGCTTCCGAAGGCTGCGACATCGCCTTCACGGACCTCGTCATCAACGAGGCGGCCGAAGAAACCGTGCGTGAACTGGAGGCCTTCGGCGTGAAAGTGCGCGCCTATGCTTCCAACGCCGCGGAGTTCGACGCTACGCAGACCGTGGTGGAGCAGGTGGTGGCCGATTTCGGCCGCATCGACATCCTGGTGAACAACGCCGGAATCACGAAGGACGGTCTGGTGATGCGGATGAGCGAAGGCCAGTGGGATGCGGTGATCGCCGTCAATATGAAATCGGCCTTCAACTTCCTGCATGCCGTGGTGCCCGTGATGTCCCGCCAGCGCAGCGGAAGCATCATCAATATGGCCTCCATCGCCGGCCAGACCGGCAACCCCGGCCAGGTGAACTATTCGGCCTCCAAGGCCGGCCTCATCGCGATGGCCAAATCCGTCGCCAAGGAAATGGGCGGCCGCGGCATCCGCGCCAACGCCATCGCTCCCGGCTACGTGATTACCGAAATGACCGAGGCACTGCCCCAGGCCGTACGCGACGAATTCGTGAAGATGATTCCCCTGGGCCGCGGCGCCTCCGTGGACGAAGTCGCTTCCGTCGCCCTCTTCCTGGCCTCCGATATGTCCTCTTACGTGAGCGGCCAGGTCATCGCCGTCAACGGCGGGATGTACTGCTAGGTGCTCCGCGCCATTACCGACCTTCTGATGCCGCGCTGCTGCCTCGTATGCGGGCGGCAGCTGGGCGTCCGCGAGCAGCACCTCTGCACTTATTGTGCGGCCGATCTGCCCCTCACCTATTACTGGGAGCAGGCGCACAATCCGATGGCCGACAGTTTCAACGCGGTCCTGGAGCGCCTGCGCACCTCTCCGGGGATTCTTTCCGGCGAACCGATGGCTTATTCCTATGCGACCGCCCTGCTCTTTTATCACCACGACAATCCCTACAGCCGCATCCCGCAGGCGCTGAAGTATAACGGGGATGTGGCGGCGGGCCGATGCTTCGCCGCGCAGCTGGGCGGGTACCTGGCCACCGCCCCGCAGCTTGCCGATGTGGACTGCGTGATTCCCGTACCGCTGCACTGGCGGCGCTTCTGGCGGCGGGGATACAACCAGGCTGCGGTGATTGCCTCCGAACTGGCGTCCGCGCTGGGGGCTCCGCTGTTCCCGCGCGCCCTGCGCCGCGTCCTCCGCACCCGCACTCAGACGGTGTTGGACGCCTCCGCTCGCCTCTCCAACGTGCTGGGCGTATTTTGCGTGCGGCGCTCTTTCGCGGAGCGGATGGCGCCCCGGCACATCCTTTTGGTGGACGACACCTTCACTACCGGTGCTACGCTTGCGGCCTGTTACGCGGCGCTCCGCGAGGCCCTCGGCCCCGGGCCCCGCATTTCCGTCGCCACCTTGTCCGTGGTGCAGGATTGATGGTTTTTATTTATCTTTGTAGGGATGGAACTGTTTTATGCCTATGAAGTGAGCGGCCGCTTCTGCCGGCTGGATGCCGAGGAAAGCGGCCACTGCGTGCGGGTGCTGCGGCACCGCGCCGGGGACGAACTGGACGTGTTCGACGGCCGGGGTACGCTCTATCACTGCCGCCTCACGCTGCCGGATCCCAAGGGCGCCGAGGCCGAGATTCTTTCGGAACAGGCCGATTGGAACGCCCCCTCCTACCACCTCACCATCGGCTGCTGCCCCACCAAGAACAACGACCGCTTCGAGTGGTTCGTGGAAAAAGCCACGGAGCTTGGAGTAGACCGTATCGTGCCCCTGATCGGGGAGCGCAGCGAGCGGAAAGTCTACAAGACCGAACGCGCGAAACGTATCGCCCTTTCCGCCGCCAAACAGTCCCTGAAGGCCCGCGTTCCCGAAATAGCCGAGCCCGTGAGCGTGAAGGAATTCCTGCAGGGAGATATCCCGGGGCTCAAGCTCATCGCGTATTGTTTTGAGGATTCTAATGCGCCCCGAAGAAGTATTCAGGAAGTGCTGGGCGAAGCCCGCGACATCACCGTTCTCATCGGCCCGGAGGGAGATTTTTCGCCGGAGGAAGCCCGTCTGGCGCTGGAGAGCGGGTACATCCCCATCCACCTTGGCCCCTCACGCCTGAGGACCGAGACCGCCGCCGTCACGGCCGTAGAAGCTGTTTATTTAAACCACATAATATGAAAAAGAACATTCCCGCCATCTTCTTTGCCGTCGCCTGCCTGCTGAACTGGGCCGGGCGAATCTGGGAACCCGCGC